>JAJRUG010000093.1 GCA_024277915.1 Gammaproteobacteria bacterium | reverse complement strand
GAGAGGGTGCCGGTACCGCTCAAGTCGTAGCTGCCGCTGCCTGTGGAAGTAATGCCAAGATTGAGGGTGTTCGTTACCGTATTCGAACCACCGGACTGGGTGAAGGTGCCCGTGCCGGAATTGCCGATGGTTTCATTGTCGGCCGAGAGGGTGCCGGTGCCACTGAGGTTGTAGCTGCCGCTGCCCGTAGAGTTTGCGCCAAGAATGAGGGTGTTCGTCACCGTATTCGAACCACCGGACTGGGTGAAGGCGCCCGTGCCGTACATGCCGATGGTTTCAGAGTTGGCCGAGAGGGTGCCGGCACCGCTCAGGTTGTAGTTGCCGCTGCCCGTAGGGATGTAGCCGAGATAGAGAGTGTTTGTCACCGCGTTCGAACCACCGGACTGGGTGAGGGTGCCCGCGCCGGAATAGCCGATGTATTCATAGCCGGCCGAGAGGGTGCCGCCACTCAGGTCGTAGCTGCCGTTGCCCGTGGAGTCGCTGCCGAGCACGAGGTTGCTGGTCATGGTATTTGAGCCGCCGGTCTGGGTGAAGGCGCCCGTGCCAAGAAAGCCGATGGATTCAGAGCCGGCCGAGAGGGTGCCGGTGCCACTGAGGTTGTAGTTGCCACTGCCTGTGGAGTATCTGCCAAGATAGAGCACGTTCGTCACTGTATTCGTACCAACGCTCTGCAAGTAGACACCGGTTCCGGTCGAGCCAATGGTTTCACTATCCGCGTACAGAGAGTGAGCATAAGAGGTCTGCTCCAGCGTCATGGTGCCGGTGCCGGTGGCATTGATGGTGAGAGAACTCAGTATATCGGTTGGAGCCGCATAGAGCGTGTTGTAGTAAGAGACAATCCGGTTGATGGTGTCGGACTGGGTCAGATTGACGATGTCACCCGGCGCCGGCTGGACGCCGTTGCTCCAGTTGGTTCCGTAGTCCCACCAACTGCTGCCGCCAATCCAGGTGACTGTAGCCGCCTGCGTTGACAACGGCATGGTGATCATTGCCAATATCAGGGCTGTTGTCAGGCCCTGCCCGAGTTGTTGATATCGTGGTTGATTTTTCATCTCATGCCCCTGATGCCGCGTGATTCTGAAGCCTGTGACATGCATCTGCCACGAGCCCATACACCCGGTTTTTTTTAAATATTCATGCTGAAAAAATACAGGAAGAACAAAATTCCCGGTTGGTTGCGGTAGACACACCGGAGCGCATAACAGCACTTTCGGTGGCGGCAACCCGGCGGTCTTGGGACCCTTCGTGGCGTTGCTGATGGCGTCGCGGAGGAAACGAGGACCCGTGGCTTTGCGTCCCTGCCTTTGGGCAGGTTTGCCTTTGTCGGCTATGCAAATATCACTGATCATCAATTTGATATCTATACGTAAAAATACGGACACAAATAATGTCTTATGTAAAAGACACCAGCACGCGAAAAGGTGCCGGTGTACAGATTCTTAAGTTATTTGTTACAGCGCATTTTCCTGACGATGATCGTCTGACCGGAAATACAGAACAGGCTCTGGCCCGGTATAATTACTGCGCCGACCAACCACCATCAATTGGAAGTATCGCACCAGTGATCGATGATGACTGGTGGCTGCACAGGAATAATGCCAGGTCGGCGACCTGTTCGATGGTTACAAAATTCTTGGTCGGTTGCGCGGCGAGCAATACATTCTCAATGACTTCCTGCTCAGTGATGCCTCTGGCCTTTGCTGTATCTGTAACCTGATTCATCACCAGCGGGGTTGCAACATAGCCCGGTGCTATAGCATTGACGGTAATATTTTTTTCCGCAAGCTCCAGCGCCACGGTTTTGGTCAGTCCGGCCAGACCATGTTTCGCCGCGACATAAGCCACTTTGAAAGGCGATGCAACCAGTGCATGGGTTGATGCAATATTGATGATGCGTCCCCAGCCGGAGGCAATCATCAGTGGCGTGACAGCGCGTATGGTGTGGAAGGCGGATGACAGATTGATCGCGATAATATCATTCCACTTGTCGACCGGAAAATTTTCGATTGGAGATACGTGCTGAATACCGGCATTGTTGACAAGAATATCAACCGAGCCGAACCGGTCGAATGCATGATGAATCATCTGCTCTATTTCTTCCGGCATCAGCATATTTGCAGACGAATAGTCGATGTCGCCTGATGCCTTGCGGATGACTTCCTGTCTGGCATTATCAATGGCATCTTTATCGCCAAGACCATTGAGCAGGATGTTTGCACCTCTTGATGCCAGTGCTTTGGCGATCCCCAGGCCGATGCCGCTGGTAGAGCCGGTGACAACGGCTGTTTTTCCGTCAAGACGTTCCGGTTCATTCGTCTGGTTCATGGCGTCGGTGTCACTTTATTCTGCCTGGTCTTCCCAGTCCTGCTCCAGATATCTGGCGCTGATCAGGAAGAGTATTGCAGCGATGATGTAAAAACCGGTACCGGCAAGAATTGCATAGCGCAGGGAGTCATCGCCGAACTGTGCCTGTAAATTATCGGAGAGTATACCGAGTGCGAGGGTGCCGGCACCGATACCGACCAGATTGTTGATAAAAAGGAAAATAGCAGATGCTGTTGCACGCATATTGGGCGGCGCGACATGCTGGATTGCAGACAATACCGGGCCCAGCCATGCCAGCCCGAGTGCGGTCGGTATCAGCATGGCAAAAAAGGTTGTGGTCAGGTTCGGCGACAATACGGCAATGATGTAAAACGGCACAGTTGCCACGAATGCAATGGCCGGGATAATGACATATGCGCTTTTGCGCCTGGCACCGAAGCGATCTGCCAGAGACCCTCCCAGCCATGTTCCTGCGATACCGCCGATCAGCAGTATTGCACCGTAAATCATGGAAGCATCCAGCAACTCCAGACCAAAGCTGCGAACAAAAAATGATGGCAGCCAGAAGAACAAGCCATAACCCATCATCGAGGAGCAGGCGGCGCCGAACGACATGATCCAGAAGCTGCGTTTGCCCATAAGCTTCCGCATGATTTCGGAAAACGGGGCTGGAGCAATACCTTTTTTACTTTGATCGAATTGTCCGCGTACCGGCTCCGCCACAGTCAGTTTGAATATCGGTACCAGCACGAGGCCGGCCAGCCCAACGGCGAAGAAAGCAAATCGCCAATCTATTTTTGTTGCAATGAAGCCGCCAAACAGGATGCCCAGTGCACTGCCGATCGGTATACCAAAGGAATATACACTCAGCGCCCGTGCTCGCTGTTTTGAGGGGAAGTAGTCCGAGATCAGCGAGTACGCAGGCGCAACACCACCGGCTTCACCAACACCGACCCCGAGTCTTGCAAGAAACAGCTGCCAGAAATTCTGTGCCAGTCCGCAGACGGCTGTCATCGCACTCCATGCAGTCAAAGCGATGGTCATGATCCATACACGGTTTTTCCGGTCAGCCAGCAATGCGATCGGGATACCGAGGCCCGTATAAAACAGGGCAAACGCCAGCCCGCCCATCAGGCCCAGCTGTGTGTCGGTGAGCCCCAGATCTGCCTTGATGGGAACTGCGAGGATGCCGACAATCTGGCGGTCTATGAAATTAAACGTATAGACCACCACCAGCATGAACATGACATAGGCACGATAACCTGTGCTGTCCGGGTTTTTCAGCATGTACGAATTCCAGGAGTGGTTTCAGGGCAGGGAATGTTGCGGCGGGCTTCAGTGCCCGCCGCAACAAGAGCTTGTCAGAACCGATACTCGATTGTACCGGTAACCGTGAGTGGATTGCCGTAGAAAGCTGTTACGTTCCCTTCCAGCCCAAGAGCCGGGAAATCATATCCAGCCACTTTGTATTCTTCATCGGTCAGGTTCTTGCCGTGTATTCCGGCGCGCAAATGGCCATCATCATGCTCCCAGACCACACTCAAATCCCACAGGCTGAAACTCTTCTGGTCAAGAAGCGCATTCGGAAACTCGAATTGACTCGCATCATCCCGATAAGACAATGATGTGATTGCAGCAATACTGCCAGGTGCGCCAAACAATGACATGGGTACTTCAAATGTCACGGTTCCGGCAGCAGTCCATTCCGGAGTATTCTGGAATACGGTCTGATTAGAAACATCAGTGCCCGACGAGTCGATAAATTCCTTGTATTCTGCATCGAGATAGCCAACCGTCAGGCCGAACGTCCAGTTGTCATTTGCCAGGAACATCCCCTCGAATTCAAAACCGGGAATGTCTGCCTGACCGGCATTTGTGGTGACGCCGGTAAAGGTGTCGTTGATGCCGTCACCGTCGGTGTCAACACCGATAGAGCCCGGGATTTGCACATCTTCATAGTCGGCAAAGAATATAGCCAGACTGGTCGTGAGGCGGCTATCCAGCCAGATTGACTTCAGGCCGACTTCATAGGAGGTGACAGTCTCGGGCTTAAAGCGCATGAATTCGAATATTTCTGCATCGCTGACATTGCCGTTTCCATCAAGATCGGGGGCACCCGAGGTTTGAGCCCTTGGGTCGAACCCGCCTCCCTTGAATCCTTCGCTATAGGAGATATACAGGTGCTGGTTATCACCCGGCTTCCAGCTTAACGATATCCGGGGTGAAAAATCGGTGAATTCCTCACTGCCATTAAAGTCGGATGTCGTTGCGATTGCAGTAGCACTGCCGCCGAATGTCGGTGACAAGCCGCCAATAAATGTGCGGCGTAATACCCGTGCAGTGCGTTCATCCGACGTGTAGCGGCCGCCGACAGAAAAGCTGATGGTCTCGCTGAAATCGTAGCTGAAATCTGCGAATACCGACCAGGTTTTGGTATCGACGTCTCCCAATGTATTCGCATTGAGTCCCGGTAACCCGATGATTGTTCCAAGCGGGCCCAGAATGACATCGAATTCATTGAATGCATTGGCATCAAGATAGTAGAACCCAAGGATGCCGTTCAATCTATCGCTGCTATACAGTAGCTGCAGCTCTTCCGAGAACTGTTCATTCTCGTAGACAACCGGCACGTCAAGATCATCGACCGGAAGACTGTCAAAATCGATGGGGGACCACGTTTCATCTTTTCTGGCCGAAAGAATATTCTTCAGCGTGATGCTTTCATTGATTGTCCACTCCGTGAGCAGCGATGCGCCCTTTGATTCTACACTTTGCGTTGGCACGTTAAGGCCGGCGCGCGTATCGAAAACATCCGATAGAATCGGCGCACCCGAAACTCCGCCGACCATCAAACGATGTCCGGCCTTGGGGTCTGAATCATCTTCCGTATAGTCACCAGACAGACGGAAGAACAGGTTGTCGGTCGCCTCCCACTCGGCACTGAGTCTCGTCCCGAAAATATCCTTGTTATAGTTTTCAACGCCGGCCAGATTAAGGTTGTCACCGTACCCGTCACGGGTATAGCGAACAATCGTGCCGCCCACTCTGAATGTATCCGAGATGGGTGTTGACGCCGTTACGAGCCCGTCCAGCTGATTATAGGAGCCAACTGAAAACCGGACCTTTCCTTCAGTTTCATCTGACAATCGCCTGGTCACATATTTGATCGCGCCACCGATTGTGTTTCGACCATAAAGCGTACCCTGTGGCCCGCGCAGTACTTCGATTTGATCAACGTCGTACAGATCCAGCACGGCGGCATGGGGACGGTTCAGATAGACATCATCGACATAAAGTCCCACACCGGATTCAAATCCGGCCACCGGATCCTGCTGGCCGACGCCGCGAATGAAGGCTGTCAAGGTTGTATTGGTACCGCGGGAAACCTCCAGCGTGACATTCGGGCTCGACTTGGCGATTTCGATGATATCTACTGCACCGATACGTTCAAGATCATCACCTGAAAACACGGAAATCGAAAGCGGCACTTCCTGAAGTGATTCCTCGCGCCGCCGGGCCGTGGTAACGACAATCTCTTCAATTGCCTGATTGGATGAATTCCCCGAGTTGTTATTCTGTGCACGGACAGATTCTGCCGGCCAGATACCACCGGTGAACATACCAGCGGCCACAAGAACCCATGCGACTCTTCCATGACCTTCTGTTACCTGTTTTTGTCGAAAATGATTGCCTGTATTCATGTCTTCACCCTCTGTTACTGTTTTTTTTGCCTGATTGTTGATCTGCCTGATGGTGCGACCCCTGTCTGGTTCGCAAATTTTTCAATTGCCCGGTTAAAAAGATCCGGCTCTTCCAGGTGTGGTGCATGTCCTGAGTCGGAAAAACCGAGCAAGCTTGCATCTGGTAGCTGGTCGGCGACCCATTCACTTGCTTGTGCACGGTACAACTGGCTATGCGCCCCGTAGGTGACCAGGGATGGAACCCTTATGCTGGCAAGGCTGTTCTGGAAGTCCTGACTGGCCATTGACTGCCAGAGTCGCGCCATTGATTCAGGATGATTGTTTTCAGTTTCCCTGATCATCCAGTCAACCAGAATTTGTCGCTTTGCTTCCATGCCTCGGGCGACAATGCGGGGTACAAAAACCCGGGTGAATCCGGACCAGTCGGCAAGCATTCTTGCAACCACACCGGAAAATACGGTGGCGTCATTTCCATCGCGGAGACCATAGGTCCAGTTGTTGTCATTGAGTAGCCGCGGAACCATATCGATGGTCACCAGTGATGAAACATGGCTGGCTTCTTTTCGCTGCATCAAGCCCCAGCTCACCATCGCACCCATCGACCAGCCGACCAGCATCGTCCCGGACAGCTCCAGACTGGCAATCAACTCAGCCACATCGTCCACCAGTGTTGAAAAGCCTTGCCCGTCGTCGAGATGGCTGGAGTTGCCGTGGCCGCGCAAATCCGGAACCAGGATTCGGAATCGAGAGGCAAGAGCGGCGATCTGGTATTTGAAAAATTCGCCCCGCATACCCCAGCCATGCAACAACACGATCGGGCGCCCGGAACCTTTGTCCTGGTATTTGAGGTGTCCGCCATCCCGCAGGTCTAGTATTGACACATTTCACCGTTCACAGATCCGTTTGACGATAGGGCTGCAGCCCGGTTTACTAGTCACTGGACGGGTAAACAGAGCTTGATGCCTTCACGTAGAGCGGGCATTATAATGAAACATGAATCAGGATTCAACTAATAGCAAAACGCCTAAAACGCAGCGTGGCCGGGAAACCCGGGGCAAACTGCTGGCAGCTGCCGAAACAGAGTTCGGCGAAAACGGGTTTCATGACGCGTCGATCAGCGGCATCACCCAGCGGGCGAATGTCGCGCTGGGGACTTTTTATGTGTATTTCGAAAGCAAAGAAGAGATTTTCAGAGCTTTGGTGGCGCATATGAGCGAGCTCACCCGAAAATGGATTGCAGAGCGGGTTTCCGAATCACCGGATCGGCTGACGGCGGAGCGGCGGGGTATTCAGGCTTTTATGTACTTTGTGCGGAGCCATGGAAACCTGTACCAGATCATTTGTGAAGCACAGTTTGTTGCCGAAGATGCTTATCGTGAGTACTACACCGGGTTTGCAGAGGCCTATCGGCAAAATCTTCAGCATGCAGCAGCCGATCAGGAGATCAGGGAGGGCGACTACGAAGTATGGGCCTGGGCGCTGATCGGAATGAGCGTATTTCTCGGCATGCGATTTTCGGCGTGGGACGATTCACGATCATCAGAGGAATTGGCCGGATCAGTTGCAGATCTGATTTCTGCGGGGATGCTGCCCGAAAGCAGGAAGTAATTCCCGGGATCATTGGCCCCGGAAAATTGAGAAGACTACATGGACTGAACCTTGACCTGGATTCGTCGCCTTGAGCACTTTCATCCCTGATATTGCCGCGAAACGGGCAGCGCTGACGCCTGATGCAACAGTGTTTCGCGATCTCACTTCAGGCCTGTCGATAAGCTATCAGGAGTTTCACGAACGCGCTGCAAAGACAGCCGGCTTGTTGGCATCACACGGCGTTTCTGCCGGTGATCGCGTGGCGGTCCTGTGCAGAAACAGAATCGAATTCTTTGAATTGCTGTTCGCCTGCGCCAAATTGAGTGCCATTCTTGTGCCACTGAACTGGCGGATGCCCGCTGCGGAGCTTGTGCCGGTGGTACAGGATGCCATGCCGGCTCTGCTGCTGTTTGGAGCGGAGGATGCCGGGACAGTTGATATACCCGGACTTCCTGCCTCTGCAACGATCGCGCTGGACGACAAGGGGCCTGCGGGGTTTTCAAGCCTGCGTGACAACAGTGAGTCTGTAACGGGGCCTGCTCAATGGCCATCGGAACAGTGCTGGTACCTTCTCTACACATCCGGAACCACCGGAAAGCCCAAGGCAGTCATCCAGAGCTTTGGCATGGCGATGGCGAACTACGTCAACATCAGGCAGGCCATGTCAATCAGTGCTGAAGATGTCACGCTGAGTTTCCTGCCACTGTTTCATACCGCAGGAATCAACCTGGTCACACTACCGACCTTCATCGAGGGGGGTGAAGTGCTGGTGATGCCGGATTTTGATATTGATGGTGTCATGAAGCTGCTGGTTGAAGGGGTGCCGGATACTTTTTTTGCAGTACCGGCCATATATCAGCAAATCAGTTTGCAACCGGCCTTTGCAACGATTGACCTTACGGCGATTCGAAGCTGGGGCTGCGGTGGCGCACCGATGCCTGATGAATTGCTGGGTGAATATATTGCCCGGGGTGCGCATATTTGTAATGGCATGGGTATGACGGAAACCGGCCCGACCGTATTCATTATGGATCCCGGTATGGTTTTGAAAAAAATCGGGTCTGTTGGCAAACCACAGTTGCTGTCTTCAGTACGCATTGTCAATCCCGATGGCCAGGATGTACCTGGAGGTGCCTCAGGCGAGCTTTGGTTCTCCGGGCCTGGAGTCACGCCCGGCTATTGGCAACAGGATGAGGCAACAGCAAATGCATTCAGCAACGATGGCTGGCTGATGAGTGGTGACATCGGCAGGCGCGATGAGGATGGCTACTACTACATCATCGGTCGAATCAAGGATATGTATATTTCGGGTGGAGAGAACGTCTATGCCGCCGAGACCGAGAACATCCTTGCCGGTCATCCCGACATTATGGAAGCTGCCATCATTGCCAGACCCGATGAAAAATGGGGTGAAGTCGGCTGTGCATTCCTGTTGGCGAAGCCGGGACACGACCTTCCGGCAGACAGTGATCTGACCCGGTATTGCCGGGATCAACTGGCGCCATACAAGGTGCCGAAAACCTTCATTGCGGTCACCGATTTCCCGCGCACGGCAGCCGGCAAGGTACAAAAACACCTGCTGAAGCTAAACCAAAAGAATGACTGATGAAGCATTCAGGTGGAAAAATTATTGTTGACCGAACCCTGACCCAGGAAGAATTCGACCGGTTTGCACAGCTTAGCGGGGATAACAATCCCATTCATGTGGACCCCGGGTTCTCGGCGGCCACTCGATTTGGCCGCACAGTGGCTCATGGTATGTTGCTCAATACGATTCTCCGCGGTTTGCTGGATCAGCTGGTTCCAGGTGGCCGGCAGCTGTCACAAAACCTGAAGTTTCCGGCTCCCACCTTTGCAGATGAGCTAATGCGTTTCACGGTAGCTATCCAGGATGATGATGGGGAGTTGGTGACAGCCATGATGTCTTCGGTGCGACTGATGGATGGCCTGATAACCTGCAACGGGCTCACGACGATCCGGAGAGGGGGCAGCTGAATATGGTCTTGCAGTCTGGCCAGGCAGCTGAAATTTGTCGCAGCTTTTCATCGGCAGATATTGCCGATTACATCGCGCTTGGCGGGCAAGCCCAGATTGATGGAGAAGTGCCGGAGCCATTAATCGGCGCATTGTTTTCCTATCTGCTCGGTGTCCGGCTACCCGGTATGGGTACCAACTATCTGAAGCAGGACACTTACTTCAAAGCGCCTGCCCGGATCGACCAGCTACTGACCGCCCGCGTTGAGGTAGTCTTGTTAAGACCTGAAAAACACCTGGTCGATTTAAGAACCACCTGTCACAACGACAAAGGCGTGCTTCTGTGTGATGGACGAGCACTGGTATATATCAAGGACGTCCAGCAATGAACTGCGTGTTTACCGACGGGTACTGCAACTCCACTGACGGGCTACAGTTGTTTTTTCGTGATTATCACAGTCAACTGGAAAGCACGGCTGACCCTGTTATCTGCCTGCCGGGCCTGACCCGCAACAGCCGTGATTTTCATGATCTTGCATTCCGGCTGTCACAACATCGACGGGTAATCACCACAGATCTGCGCGGGCGGGGATATTCGGAATATGACCCGGTGCGCAGCAACTACCATCCTGCACAATATGTTGCCGATATCTGGAACTTGCTGCATCACCTGAAAATATCAAAAGTTATTGTAATCGGCACATCGCTGGGTGGCTGGATGGCAATGATCATGGCACATGAGAAACCTTCGGCAGTAGCCGCGGTTGTCATGAACGATATCGGCCCCGAACTTAACCCGGCGGGGCTTGCCAGAGTACAGGCAGGTGCCGGGCGTTTGCCGCCGGTTGCAAATTGGGATGAGGCAGTGGAGCAGACCAGGCGAAACTATGCAGTGGTTTTTCCTGACTGGCCTGATTCCAAGTGGTTGTATTACGCGCAAACCACATACCGGCAAACCGCAAATGGCGGGCTCGATATCAATCTGGATCGAAATGTCGGTGTTGCCTCAAGAGAAAGCGTATCAGGTCTTCAGCAGGACCCATGGCAACTTTTTGATGCATTGCTGTCGATCCCCCTTCTGGTGTTACGAGGAGAAAAGTCTGATCTTTTCTCTGCTGCCACTCTTGAAAAGATGCAATTGCGTAAACAGGACATGACGGCGGTAGTCGTCAGTAATCGTGGGCATGCGCCCTATCTTGATGAACCGGAGGCTCTTGATGCGATCGAAAAATTTCTGGATGATCAATAAAATATATTGCAGGGGAATACTGGCGGCAGTCCTCGCGGTATTGATCAGTGCCTGCAGCGGATCGGATGATTCACCGATCAATGAGTACGATGCTGAAAAAGCAGTTGAATCGGTGCCGCCACTGGTTTACCCGGTAACAGTTTCAGGTCTGTCAGCCGGTGGTTATATGGCCATCCAGACCCACCTCGCCCTGGATCGTGTGACCGGAGTCGGCGTTGTGGCTGGTGGGCCGTATCATTGTGCTGCCGGCAGTGTCGGCAACGCGCTGGGGCGGTGTATGACCGGAAAAGACCTCGATATCACGCCACTGATATTATTTGCCAAAGAGGCTGCAGCGTCCGGATCGATTGCTCCACTGGAGGATTTACGTGATGCAAGGGTATGGTTGTTTCACAGTAACAGGGATGCAGTCGTTCAACCGGAAGTGCTGATGGCGCTTACCGACTTTTATAAAGAATTTGTGCCGGCCGATCAGATCAGTGTCATCGATAATGTAGCAGCGGCTCATGGATGGCCAACCCTGGAAGCAGGGGGTGATTGCCTCGAAATCAGCAGTGATTTTGTCAATTCCTGTGGCTTTGATGCGGCAGGCAGTTTGCTGAATCATCTTTATGCGAACCTGAATCCTCGGGATACCGCGTTTATAAAAGGTAATCTGGTCAACATTGATTTGTCCGGTTACTTCGAATCGGGAAGCAGTGTGGCGGACATGGGTTACCTGTATGTTCCTGACAGTTGCCGTGAATCAGATTCAGTCTGTCGCCTGCATATTACCTACCACGGTTGTCGCCAGGGAGCCGAGTTTGTCGGTGATCGTTTTGTCGCAAATGCCGGGCTAAACGAATGGGCCACTCAGAACCAGCTGGTCGTTGTTTATCCTCAGATCCAGTCAAGTATGATGAATCCGCTGGGTTGCTGGGATTGGTGGGGGTATACGGGGTCGCAATATGATCAGAAAAGTGGCAAACAGATCTCGGGAATTGCTGCCGTGATTGCAGCATTCGCCAGGCATCGGCTTTTTTGAAAATACGGCAGTGAGTAGTCCTTTAGAACAAGCACATCTTGAAATTGAAACCGCGTTGCAAACTGATGGCGAGCAGCAGGCTGCAGCCAAACAGGCACTGGCAGTTGCGGACATTCTGGAAGATTTGCAGCTGGACCCGGAAATATCTGCCGCAGCATTGTTGCACCCCCTGTCCAGTACCGGGCAGCTTTCTGCCGAATCGATCCAGAGTCGCTATGGACAGACTGTCACCCGGCTTGTTCAGGAACTGAATCAGCTGGGAGCCCTTGGTTTTCGAACTGCAGAGGACCGGGACTCGGGTCTGGCATCCCGGCAGGCTGAATCCTTGCGCCGAATGTTACTGGCAGTGGTAACTGATCCGCGCCTGGTCGTAGTGCGTCTTGCAATCGAATTGCATCGTCTTCGCTCTCTGAAGACTGCACCGGATTTGGAACGCCGTCAGGCAGCCACGGAGGTGCAGGAAGTATTCGCGCCATTAGCCAACCGGCTCGGCATCTGGCAAATCAAATGGGAGCTGGAAGACCTTTCATTTCGTTTTCTCGACCCCGAGACTTACAAAACAATCGCTGCTCAACTTCGTACCCGGCGCGCAGATCGAGAGGTGTTTATCCAGGAGACCATAGACACGCTGGGCGGTGCTCTGAAAGAGGTGGGATTATCTGCTGAAGTCGCAGGCCGCCCGAAACATATCTACAGTATCTGGCGGAAAATGAAGCACAAGGAATTGAATTTCGAGAGAATTCTCGATGTCCACGCCTTGCGTGTACTGGTGGAATCTGTGGCCGACTGCTATGCGGCACTGGGTATTGTGCACAGTCTCTGGTCCCGTTTGACAGGTGAGTTTGATGATTACATCGCCAGCCCGAAGGACAATGGCTATCGCTCTTTGCACACAGCAGTCATTGCAGCTGATGGCATGCCGGTTGAAGTGCAAATCAGAACCTTCGAGATGCACGAGCAATCAGAACTTGGTGTGGCATCACACTGGCGCTACAAGGAAGGCGGTCGCCGGGATGCGGCGATGGACGATAAGGTGCGCTGGTTGCGCACGCTGCTTGAACCAATGGATGAATCCGAATCGGCCGGCGATTACATTGATCGGGTCAGGCAGGAAGTTTTTGAGGATCGTGTTTATGTCTTCAGCCCCAGGGGCGATGTGATTGATTTGCCGGCCAATGCCACACCTCTCGATTTTGCCTATCAGGTTCATACGGAAGTGGGCAATCATTGCCGTGGTGCACGAGTGAACAACCGAATGGTGCCACTGACCTACCAGCTCACTACGGGTGAGCAGGTGGAAATCATTACGGCCGCAAATGCCAGTCCCAGCCGGGACTGGTTGCGTCCCCAGGCAGGCTATCTGGCATCAGGCCGGAGTCGCGCCAAGGTCAGAGCATGGTTCAGGCGTCAGGAAGAGGCGGAATCACGACCAGAGCCGCGACGTGCTGCGCCGAATCATTTGCTGCCAGTGCAGCAGATGGCTGAAATGCCCTCGCGTCCCAAGAGGGTACACGATGCAACTGCCCGTGCCGAAGTGGCCGTTTCCGGTCTGGACGATATGCTTTCCAGCTTTGCCGGGTGCTGTAACCCGGTCCCGCCCGAGCCCATTCAAGGCTATATTACCCAGGGGCGCGGGGTGAGTATTCATCGTCAGGACTGTGCCAAATTTCTGGGCCTATCAAATAGTCGACCTGCCCGGGTCATCGAACTGGATTGGGGAGCGGGTGACACAGGTACGTTTCCTTCGAAAATCATCATTCATGCCCTGGATCGACAGGGGCTGTTGCGTGACCTGATCGCGCTGGTGACTGATGAAGGGATCAGCATATTGGGGACAGAATCACATTCGGATAACCAGAGTCTGCACGCGGTTATCGAGTTGAAACTGGCTGTGGAAGGCATGGAGCAGTTGAATGCAGTGTTGCGCCGGATGCGCAGTGTAGCGAGCGTTACCAGCGTTCATCGGCAGAAAATTCAATAGTCCTGTTACCCGAAGGTCACAAATACACGAACCCAGTTAACCTCAAGAGCCTTGCCAAACTCCAGCGCGAGGGCTTCCCGGTGATCCATATTTCGTAGTACCTCGGTCGCACGGTCTGTCACCGAATTGCCTGCATCATCGACCAGAGTGTCTGCTGAGAACATCAGTGCCGGGTATTTCACGGTTTTCTTCTCATAATAAGTCACTCTGGGAGCATCGATGCTTGTAGTAAGACCCAGCGCCGCTGAAAAAAGACTGTCCCAGGTACTTGGTGCGCCAGCTTCTCTGTGGCCGAATTTCTCCATTCGCTGCGGTGCCTGCTCAATGTAGAGTGCTTCAAAAGTTATGCCGGACTTATTCGCGACTGCCGACAATCGGTTTTTCTCCTGGTCTGACTCAGGAGGTCCAACGACCACGGTAATAAAATCTATCGCACCCATAAATTTGCAGTATCCTTTCAGCTACGGAAATAACAGTATCGATCAACTATGATTATTCGGGCACTCCATCAGTGGAATACGGAGTTGCCGCATGGAGAGTATCAACTATTACAAGTCGGGAGCACAGGAACAATTGATTACAACTCAGGAAGGCTCGGTGTTCGAGGTGCTGGAGGTGAAGCCATCAATGCCGGTATTGCTGGTTTGCGATCACGCCAGCCGCAGAATACCTGATGCTTTGCAAAGCCTCGGCGTGGACGAGCAGCATTTGTCTTCGCATGTTGCCTGGGATATCGGAGCGGGCGATGTCACACGCCATCTTTCCCGGGCTTTGCGGGTTCCAGCAGTACTGGCAGGGTATTCTCGCCTGGTTGTTGATTGCAATCGGCAGCTGGACAGTTCAACAGCATTTCCGGAAACGAGTGATGGTGTAGTAGTGCCGGGCAATTTGAAACTGGACAAGAACGAGCGACAATGCCGGGCTGAGGCATTATATTGGCCTTACCATTGTGCGGTGCGAGATCAATTGGCTGCACTTGAAACAATTGCCCCGGCACCAGCGCTGATTGCAGTTCACAGCTTTACTCCGGTATTCGCCGCATCAGCGCGTCCATGGCATGTAGGTATTCTATGGGATCAAGATCCGCGTATTGCCAAGCCGCTTCTTGGTAGTCTTCGGGAAAATACTGAGTACAATATCGGGAATAACGAACCCTATTCCGGCAAGCATCCACATGACTTTACAATTGACTACCATGCCGAGGCTGGATGTTTGCCAAATGTGTCACTTGAGATCCGGCAAGATCTTATTAATACCGATGCAGGTGTAGAGCGCTGGTCTGATACTCTTGCTGCAGCACTCTTGCCGATTTTGTCCGATCATGAACTCTACCGGCATTGGTCTGGTAGCTGGTAGTGGCCACTCTGCATTAAATGCTATTGAACAAGATGCCGGCCAAACAACAGAATGATCATTTACACAATCTGCTGCTTTTGCGTACCGGAAGTATTCTGGTTCAGATTACGCTGATCATTTTTGCTCAATTATGGCTGGGATATCAATTTCCAATAGCGATTTTGGTTGGCATTATCGGAACAGAGTCGGCTTTTAATCTTGTTTGCTACCTGCGATCAGCTGTTATCAGTTCGCCGACCCAGACCGGCCTGACTCTGCAAGTTCTGGCAGATATTCTCTTTCTAACCCTGGTGCTTTTCTTTACCGGAGGGAGCACCAACCCGTTCGTTTCGCTGTTGTTGTTGCCGGTGGCGATTGCTGCAGTCATTCTTCCGATCCGCTCATTACTTATTGTGATTGCCGCAGCATTTCTGGCTTATAGCATGCTGATTCTGGTTCTGCCGCAGACTCCTGTGATGATCGAAATGGGCCGTCACTATGTTGGCATGTGGATAAATTTTGTCATTTCAGTGCTTGTTATTGGTACGTTTCTTGTGACAATGGCGCGGACCGTAAGCCGGCGTGAGCACGCGATTGCCCTGTACAGAGAGGAGCAATTAAGACAGGAGCAGTTAATTGCTCTGGGAACCGCATCCGCGCAAATCACTCATGAGCTTGCTACACCAATTGCTGCGATACAGTTGCTTTACGATGAGCTTAGAGAACAAATTCCTGGCAATAGTCTATGTAGTGATCTGGGCGTACAGCTTGATCGCTGTAGTTCGACGCTGGAGCAGTTTAGGCAGATCGCCGAGCATGTCAGGAACCCTATTCTCAAGGAATTGGCTGTCAGTAATATAATAGGCCAGTTGCAGGATCTGTGTCGCCTGAGCCAGCCTGAGACTGTTTTTCATCTGGAGACGAGTGGTGACCTTGCTGGTATGTGTATCGAAACGGATTTAACGCTGGTTCCTGCACTGTTAAATCTTGTGCAAAATGCTGCCAAAGCCAGTCTCAATAATGGCAGTTACCGTGTTGATCTTGGTGTTTCCGTAGATGGGCAGCAGGTGATTTTCACTATACGCGATTATGGGCAGGGTATTGATTTCGGAATGTTGAAGGATCTCGGGGAGCAAACCGTTAAAAGTGAGCAGGGATTCGGGGTAGCAGTGTTTCTCAGCAATGCCACACTTGAGCGGCTCGGGGGCAGGCTTGAGCTGTCGAATCTTGATATAGGTGTCCTGGCAACAGTTTCACTTCCCTCGGCTGTACAGGAGCGGCCATGGTGAGTGATTTAGGCAAGCTCCTGATTGCAGAGGATGACCCGACATTTGCAACCATATTGAAAAAACGGATGCAAATGAGTGGTTTCGAATGCCGTGTTTGTGCGGACTCCAGTGCGACCTTACTTGAAAGCCGCAGCTTCCGTCCGACCCATATTCTTCTCGACATGAACCTCGGGCAGGGGTCTGGATTACAGCTCATAAAACCGCTGCGCAACTTATTGCCGGATGCCCGGATTATATTGTTGACTGGCTATGCCAGTATCGCAACCGCAGTCGATGCCATTCATCTTGGAGCAGATGATTACTTGGCGAAGCCCGCTGATACAGCCACGCTTCTCAAAGCGTTGACTGATCGGGCCGGTGATATCGGGCTGAGTGAGGGCGAGTTACCAATGACGCCGGAGCGACTTGAGTGGGAGCATTTACAACAAGTGCTCCGCGTTAATGGCGGCAATGTTTCTGCAACTGCACGCCAGCTCGGTATGCATCGCCGAACCTTGCAACGAAAACTGCAGAAAAAACCTCTGATGGTATCTGCTCCCAAGCAGCCTTGACTGGTCGATCATCTTCCTGCGCAGCTTATTAGAATTGAAAGTTGGCAGAAACCCAGAAGCTTCGTCCTGTTCCGGGAATTCGGGTTCCAAGAGGTATGTCACTATTGGCAACACGAGAGTACCCGCTTAGATGGTCAAGGAAGTGTCTGTCAAGAAGGTTTTCTACGCCGGCTTGAATAGTCAGTGTCTCAGTTGGTGAGTAGTTCGTGGTCAGGCCCAGCACGCCATAGCCTGCTGTTGCAGCTTCATTATTTGTCGCAGAAACATTGTCTTGCTTGTTATATACACGCCAGACAAGAGCGCTGTTCCAGTGGGTGCCTGTATGCTGGAAAGCAATGTCTGCGTTAAGAGGGGCGATCCGGTATAGATTATCTTTGATGTCCCGGCGTTTGCCACGAACATAGGCAAGTGTGCCCTTTAGCCTGAAGTTGTCGCTCAGCCGAAAGTGCCAGCGCATATCAAGTCCGTAGAGATGTGCATCGACGTTGGAAAATTCTAATGGGGTCGGGTCGCCCATCATCATCCCGACCATAATTGTGACCGGGTCAATAACCGGTGTGCCTTGGATATAGTCATCAATTCGTTGATAGAACATCCTCGGCGAGAAAAAGAAGCGCGCTGAGGAGTAATCTAATCCAAGCTCAGCCTGTAGTGACTTTTCCTGATTAAGGTTGATGTTGCCGATATAGGTTTTGCCATCTGCAAGACCGCCAGTGGCCTGAAGAGGGAACCAAAGATATCTTTCCTGGTAAGATGCGGCGCGTGTTTTGTAGGCAGTTCCTGCTATAAATTTATAATGGGTTCCCATGCCGCGTTTCAACTGCGCGACAAGATCGATTCCAGTATCCGAGACAGACCGATCCGCATTGTTGAATCGTTGTACAAGGTCTCCGATATTGGGGTTCATCATCGCCATATGGTGAGAGACAAGCCCGGAATCTGCCCGGATTTTCTTAAAACGGACTCCGGTATGGATTTCCGAATTGTTGGTTTGTTTATTCCATTCAGCAAAGAAACCGAGTCTTCGGTCCTCTACTTCATTAAAGTTAACGACACGAAACATTGGGTTGTTCGGGTTTGTAATAACAGCATCATGGCTCGCATCATATCCATCAATGCCAAAGAGCCAGTTGCCGGTTTCAAGGCTGATACTAAAGTCTACGGTCTCGGCCGCTGCATCATTACGGCGGAATGCTGCAGCTACACTATTGAGCCGCATACTGAAATTATCCATAGTGTGCTTCGCATCTGTATATCCGATGCTTGATTCCAGAATCCAGCGGTCAAATTCAACGTTACTGCTGATACTGAACCGATCGGTATCGATGAAATCAATATCCATGGGTAACGCAGGAGTTCCGGAGTCTTGCGTATCATGGTAACTATAGTTAACAGTTATTGAGCCACGCTCGAGTCCAAGTTGATAACTAAGACCAAAGATTTTCTTGTCATATTCAGTAGCAATAATATCGCTACCATCTCCAGCCGAGGCGTCGTCGCCAGCCTGGTAGTCACCAAAAGCCATCAATGCATGTGAGCGGCTTGCTGCTCTGAGTATGGCCCCCAAGGTCCGCCCGCTCTCATTAGAGCTATACCCGGTCTGGATTTCCCCACCGGTAACCCACTCGTCTGCATTGCTTAGTTCTGCTTTGACCAGGTTGATTTTGACGGCGCCACCCAGCGTATCGATTGCTGCGCTAACCGGAGCAATCCCTCGATAAACCTCTAGCGACTCTGTAATCAGCGGGCTCGAGTAGCTAAGCGGGGAGTCCATGGCATTAGGACCGGCACCGATCACCGGCTGGCTATCGACGGCGACTGCGACCCGGTCACCAAAAAGGCCTCTGTACTGTGCGATACCGGTAATAGGCCCATTGGCATTCACTTCGGCGCCAACCACAGATTTCAGCCAGCGTGCCAAATCTACTTGCGAAGGGATATCATAGACAAGTTCAATATCATCTTGTTGGGATTTCTTGCTTGTAACAGTGATTACATCGATCCCTTCATCCGCATGAACTGGCGCCACAAAAATTGTGGCAGCCACAAAGGTGCTGAGGGACATTGTTGATGGATAAAATGGTAGTGAGGAGTTTTTTTGCATCATAATAGACTGTGGTTTGTTGTGAGACCATCGCAACATTGCCTGCAGTGCGCAGAAAAGAAAAACAGTGTTTTCAAATTTGCGACAATCTGTCGCATGCTATATCGGGTAGAGAAGCCTGTTGTATCGCAGTTGATATTGACTCGGTGTATTACGCGGATCCGCCACGCCATGGAGTCTATTTGTTATATTGTGCGCCATTTCAAGTCACTGTCTGGCTTCATGCTGCAGAATCTTCGGCTGATTTTATGAAAAAGTTCTGGTGAAAAGGAAAGTTCAATAATGAGTTACTTTCAGGCTGTTGTTCTGGCTGTCATCCAGGGGCTTACAGAATTCTGGCCGGTTTCCAGCTCGGGTCATCTTATTCTGGTGCCCCACTTTGCCGAATGGCCGGATCAGGGCATTGCTTTTGATGTTGCTGTTCATGTCGGCACTCTGCTGGCTGTTGTACTCTACTTCCGTGATGATCTGCAGCGCATGGTGCTGGCATGGTTTCGATCCCTGAGAACTCGCCAGATTGATACCGATGCACGCCTTGCCTGGGGGCTGATCATAGGCAGCATTCCAGTGGGGATAGTGGGCCTTCTTTTTAATGACTATATTTCATCAAATTTTCGCAGCCCGCTGGTTGTTGCGGTCACGTTGTCATTTTTTGGCGCCCTGCTCTGGATCGCTGACCGGGCCGGCAAGCATCGCAAGGCTGAACAGGATCTGCAGTGGCGTGACTTGATCATTATCGGTTGTGCCCAGGCATTGGCCCTGGTGCCGGGAACCTCTCGCTCGGGCATCACGATGACCGCCGGTCTGTTACTTGGCCTGAACAGGACAGCTGCAGCGCGGTTCTCGTTTCTTCTTTCGGTTCCGGCGATCGGGATGGCCGGTGTGTATCAGGGTCTCAAGCTGATCAGGGATCCGGGCTCCGTGAATCTTGCGGCGCTTGGTGTCGGCGTAGCAGTCTCTGCAATCACCGGATATGTTTGTATCAGAGTGTTCCTGGGGCTTGTGCAAAAAATCGGCTTCACGCCATTTGTACTCTATCGATTCGCTATAGCCGGATTTATTGCGGTCGTATTTCTATAGCAACATTCGTTGTGAATCTGGGGTAGCATCACCAACCCGACACACCAGCATCACAATAACCGAACCGCAGGATCTCTTCGCCGATGAATATAGAAATCATACTTGAGCCCAATAGCACGCCCGACGAAATTGCTGAATTGGCCGTGATGGCGGAAAACTACGGTATTACGGCTTTGTGGTCGTCGAACTATGCACAGCAGTGGGACGGTTTTATCAGCCTGGTGCCCGCAGCCATGGCGACGAATAAGATCAAGCTCGGCCCACTTGCGGTCAGCCCCTACGAGATGCATCCGATTAAAATTGCTACTGCCGTAATGACGCTGAATGAAATCAGTAATGGCAGGGCGATGGTGGGAATCAGTGGCGGCGGCGGCATACTCAAGGCGATCGACTACGAGATGGATCCGAAAAAGCGGCGGGTGGTTCGTGGTGTCAGAGAAGCCGTAGAGATTGTGAAAACCGCAGCGTCCGGAAAGTTTACCGAGCCCTACGAAGGTGAGCTGTTCAGGATAGCGCGGCCTTACCGGTTTGATTGGGCCAAAGCGACTCCACCGACGATCTATGCTTGCTCTACAGAACCGCAGATGCTGCGAATGGGCGCACGAGTGGCGGACGGAATACACATGAGTGATGTCGCGTTGCCGATGCTCGATGAGGCAATGAAGAATATCCGGGTCGGGCTGGAAAAGCGGGAATCAATTCCTGAGAACTTTCCCATTACTGATTCCTGGGCATGGCATATCAAGGAGAAGCGGGAGGCGTCTTTTTACGAAGCGCGACGCGAGCTTGTCTTCCGGGGTTCCTTGTTGCCACCCTATTCCCTGAAGCATTTTCTCAGTGATGCGGATGCGCAGCTGGTGATTGATAACTGGATGAATTTCGCCAAGGCATTCTGGACCCGCACCGGAGTTATCGACAACGTGCCTGAATCGATAGTCAATCACCTGATCGATGAGCTGTCTTCGGCAGGAGACCCATCCGACATTGATCGTGAAATCGAACGCTTTCAGAAGTTCAAAGATGGCGGGTTGACTGATCTATCGATAAGGCTGTTTGATGATCCCATGGACAGCCTGAAATTGATCGGCGAACGGGTCGTGCCTGCTTTTCGGTAGCAGCCGATCCAGGCCGGGCTGCACATAGCCTGGTTGCCGGCGAGTCCGCATTTAAACCAATATAGCGCCGAGTGCATCTAAACAGGTGAGATGCAGCTATTGGCAGTAAAAAAACAGCAGTACCAGCCGGAACCGGCAGCTCTTTCAGATGAGCAGGCTTTGGCAGATGAGCAGACTTTGGTCGGCAGGGCGCGATCCGGCGACAAACAGGCATTTGAAGCACTGTATCGGCAACATGTGCCCAGGGTGTATGGCCTGTGCCTGCGTCTGACCAGCAATCCAGCGGATGCCGATGATGCCACGCAAGACACATTTATCAAGGCATGGGAACGCCTGGATAGTTTCCGTGGAGTCAGTGCGTTTGGTACCTGGCTGCACCGGATAGCCGTGAATGAATCACTTGGTCGCCAGCGAAAAAAAGGCCGGGAACTGCAGCACCTCCAACTGATGGAGCCCGGCAAGAGCACTACTGCGGGGCCCGATGGGCAACTTGAAGAGCTGGAGCAGGCAATTGGACGATTGCCTGCGGGTGCGCGCAATGTATTCGTGCTGCTGGCGGTCTACGGCTATAGCCATGAAGAGGCAGCCAAAATGCTGGACATTGCTGCCGGTACCAGCAAAGCGCAATTGCACCGGGCGCGGAAACTGCTGGCCGGACATCTTGCAGATGACCAGCTGGATGAGAAGGAAAATCGCCTTGCCTATGGCGAGAAAAACGGCAATACCGGAGATCAGGAATGAACACCCGACAGACAAAGTATCCGCAGGATCCGGAGCAACTGGCCGGGCAAATGCCTCGGGAGGTCAAGCCACCACGGGATCTGTGGCCGAATATAGAAGCTGCTCTGACTGAACAAAAGAAAGAGTCAGATCGGGGTTTCGGCAACCAGCGCTGGTTGCAGACCGCAGCAGTGGTTATTCTGATGATTGGTTCGTCTCTGACGACACTGTGGGTCATTGACAATGATGCCGGCCTGGCTACTGTCCCGGTATTGGTTGCCGAAGATACATCTTTTGATAGTCAGCTCGGTGAACCGGAAATGCTGGTGGCTAGCCTGTTGCCAGCCGCCGCGCGGGAAGGAGTGGTCAGTGGACTGGTGATTATTCGACTGGCTCGCGAAGGAATTGAAGAGGAATTGCAGAAAGATCCAGACAATACGCGCTTGCTTGATCTGTTGCAGTTTACCTATGAGCAGGAAGCAGATTTATTGAACGATGCCACCTGGGCAACAATTGCGTCATCAAAGAGG
>JAJRUG010000092.1 GCA_024277915.1 Gammaproteobacteria bacterium | reverse complement strand
TGACGGAATTCTCGATTCCAGATCAACGTAACTGAACATCTCCGGTTGCCGATCCAGTTCTCCACGCATCTTCGCCATCCTCTTCGTTTCGATACGCTATTATCTCAGATTATGACTTTTTCAACAGGCTGCTAGCTAAGGTAAAGGGTACCCGGGTATATCCAACTGAAGACGGAAAGAACGCCGGTATAGAAATGCGCCACCCAAAGGGCATGACTGTTTGCGAAATGGGCGGAAAAACACTCTTCGAAATAACACATCAAGCAGGTGACGCTTTCCGCACCCAAGCAGAACTATATACTCCAACTGGGTTCTTTGTGAAAAGCACCAATAAGCCAATGCCTCAAATATTTGATAGCTCTGGTAATGAGTTGCAAGTTGGAGGCATCCACATGAGCGAATGCACAATCTCAGATTGTCGGATTGGTATCTGGCTAAAAAGCGATGGAAGTTGCGCAATTGGCTGCGGTTAACTTGTCCAACCGCAATATAACCAGGCAATGAACCGGACGCGTTTACCATCGCTGGCTTTTATTTTTGCACCGCAGTCGCGCCGGTTATCGCGGCGTTATGTTTCTTGCAGGTGCTGTTAATAGGTGCTATAAATAGGTCTATTGCCAATCCTTGTCGAGGCCTAATCCTATGCAAATCAAGTTCTCAGAAGACATTATTCCCCTTTCTGACCTCAAAGTTAACCCTGGAAAAATCGTCAATCGAGCCAAAGATACCCGGCGCCCCATTCTTCTTACTAGTCGTGGCCGGGGCATTGCTGTGGTGCAAGGCCTTGATGAATACGAAAAAAATGAGGAAGAAAGGGCGTTTATGAGGGCTGTAGCGCAGGGGTTAATGGACATCAGAGAAGAAAATGAGCTAGAGCTGGAAGAGGTGAAAAAGAAGCTGGACATCGAATAAGTGAAAATTTTCATTTCCAACTCAGCTATTGGTGATTTTGAGAGCATTAAAGAATATTACGAGAAAAAGGGTGTTCCTCATGTAGGCAAACAATTCGTGTCATCAATTATCGATCACATTCGTACATTGCGTGATAACCCTGATATTGGAAGAATGGTTCCAGAGTTTGATGAACCCAAAATCAGGGAGCTTATCCATCCACCATTTCGTGTTGTTTATCTGAGAGAGCAAAGGTCAATTCATGTGGTTAGAGTATGGCGCAGTGAAAGAAAACTTATCTTGCCAAAGACCGAAACATAACCAGGCAATGAACCGGACGCGCTTACCATCGCTGGCTTTTATTTCGCATCACAGTCGCGCCGGTTATTGAGGCGTTAGGTGAACTTGGAGAAACTATGAACATAGAAAACAAGAATCCATCTCATCCCTTGCTGTATATCCTCGTAATTCTTGTTGCGTTGAACTTAGCGGCCACATCCGCTCTTCTATTCAATGGCGGTGATAATACTTCCTTGAATGAGAAGAATGTTAGCAGCTTGCCAGATTATCTGACCAACGAAGAAATCGAAAAACTGAAAAACCGTGTAATTGACTTATACAACAAACGCGACGTTGATACTTTTTACGATGAATTCGATGGTTCTTTTCATGTTCAGATAACCAGAGACGAATTTCGTCAAATAGCAGAGAGGCTGTATCAAATGGCTGGCCGAATTGAAGATGCTGCCTATGTGGGCTTCACGGATCAATCAAAACAGGGGCAGCCGGATAGCTATGTGCTGAACTTCATGATTAGAGTCGGAGAAAGCGATTTCTCAACGGGCTCTATGACGATTACTATCTTTGATCGAAGTGACTACTTTGGAATCACTGGTTTTTTTATGAATCCAAAATTCATGGCAGGAGGCAATTGAATTGCGTTCACCTAACCAGTTGAAGCAGACGGACCGGCGTACCGCCGGCCGCTGATGCGGGCGTTAGTAGGCCTGCCACGTAGCAATAGCATGACTACCGTGCTACCATGTCAGCATGATTCGGAATTTCGCGGATTCTGGCACCGAAGACATTTTGATCTTCCCCCATGATTCTGGACACGGGGTTAAGCCGTCTTCTCAAATAACATCGGTATCCGATGCCCGATAGCAGAATGTTTTCTCTGCCGATTGTAATACGTTTCAATGTACTCAAAGATTCTGGATTTCGCCAAGCGTCGAGTAGTGTACCGTTCCCGGTGAACGAGTTCGACTTTCAGCGTGTGAAAGAAACTCTCCATCGCAGCATTATCATAGCAGTTGGCTTTGCGCCCCATGCTGCAGCGCAGACCATTGTGCTTGATCAATCGCTGATAGCGCTTTGAACAATATTGGCTGCCACGATCAGAGTGAATGATGACGCCCCTGGGGAAGTGACGGCGAAACAATGCCATGGTCAGCGCATCACAGACCAGTTGTTGCGTCATCCGGCGGCTCATTGCCCAGCCCACGATGGCTCGCGAGTACAGATCCATGACCACCGCGAGATACAGCCAGCCCTCGTCGGTCCAGACATAGCTGATATCGCTGACCCATTTCTGATTGGGTGCTGTTGCAGAAAAATCCTGCTCAATCAGATCGGGAGCGACAGGCTTGGAGTGGTTCGAGTCGGTGGTGACCTTGAACTTCTTCGCCTGGATCGCCCTCAGCCCCAGCGCTCGCATTCTGCGCGCCACGCGGTTCTCGCTGCATGCGATGCCCTCATCGTACAAATCGTCGGTAATCCGGGGCGCTCCATAGCGTTGCTTGTGATGCTCAAAGATCTTCTGTATCCGTCGATCCAGATCCCTGTTCGCCAGCGCCCGCCGACTCGGGCCGCGTGCTGCCCAGTGGTAGTAGCCGCTGCGGGATACGCTGAGAACTCCACACATGAGGATTACTGGCCAGACCTTCTTATGTGCATCGATGAATCGATACCTCATGAGCTTTCCTTGACAAAGAAGGCCGTCGCTTTTTTTAGGATTTCTTTCTCCATCCGCAGCCGCCGGTTCTCTGCCTCCAGTTCATGAATGCGCTGCTGATCACCGCTGCGCTTCCCTTTGCCGGGAAATGCATCGGCCACGTTGCCTTCCATCTCCCGCTTCCAGCGTCCAATCAAACTGCCATTCACGCCCAGGCTGCGCCCGGCAGCTGCACAGCTATAGCCATGCTCCACCACCAGTGCAACTGCTTCTCGTCTGAATTCCGGACTGTGCGTCCTGCGTTGTCTTTTCATCTAACACCTCGTTTTGAATCATTTTCATTATATGATCCTTAACTCAGTGTCCGGTATCTCGGGGGAAGATCATATTGAAGTGGTCTACTAAAACCGGACACCGAGTTAAGGCGTTAAAATGCCATAACGAGGTGCGAGATGACAACAGAAACGAGAAAGAGACAGAACTACACGGATGATTTCAAGCGAGATGCCGTGGCTCTGGTAACGGAACAAGGTTACAAGATTGCTGAGGCCGCGCGCAGTCTGGGCATTGGGGCCAATTTGCTGGGCCGCTGGCGCCGGGAATTTGCAGAAGAAGCCTCGGGCGTACGCCTGAGTACGGATGAGCGTGAGGAGCTGAAGCGGTTGCGAAAGGAAGTCCGTATGCTGCGGATGGAAAAGGAAATTTTAAAAAAAGCCAGCCAATACTTCGCGAAGGAAATGAGGTGAAGTACGGGTTCATACAGGATTATGCGGGCCATTATCCGGTCAACCTGCTGTGTCGGATGCTGGGAGTCCAGCGCAGCGCTTGGTATGACTGGCGAAAACGGCCCGGCAAGGTGATCCCGGCGGAAGAGCTGGTATTGCGGCGGCGCAGGAAAGAGCTGTTTGTGGCCTCTCGTCACAGCCTGGGCAGCCGCACGATGGCGGAGAACCTGCGTCAGGAAGGGTTTGAGATCGGCCGTGACAAGACGCGGCGGCGGATGAAACAACTTAAGCTGAAGGTCAAACAGAAGTGCAAATACAAAGTGACCACGGACAGCAAGCATCAACTGCCGGTCGCAGAGAATGTCTTGAACCGTCAGTTTTCCCCACAAGGCCCCAATCAGGCCTGGGGCGCTGACATCACGTATTTATGGACCCAGGAGGGTTGGGTGTACCTGGCCGTCATCATTGATCTGTATTCCCGCCGGGTGGTGGGCTGGGCGATGGACCGGCGGATGAAAAAAGCCCTGGTGATCCGGGCCCTGATGATGGCGATCAATCTGAGGAAGCCGCCACCAGGCTTGATCCATCATTCCGACCGAGGCAGCCAGTATGCCAGTCATGATTACCAGAAACTGCTGAAGCAACAGGGCATGGTCCCGAGCATGAGCCGCAAGGGCAACTGCTGGGACAATGCCCCGGTTGAACGGTTCTTCAGCAGTCTGAAACGGGAATGGACAGGTGACCTGCTTTATAGAACCCGGCACGAAGCCATTGCTGATGTCCGGGAATATGTGGCGGTGTATTACAATTCGAAGCGTCTGCATTCGACGCTCGGTTATACAACACCGATGAATTACGAAAAGAACCTTAACAAAGTGTCCGGAATCAGTTGACCACTACAGTTTGATTACCGGCCCCGCGGAGAGGACCTGCCGATGTCCTGCGGGCAAACGATTGTGGGCCAGTCATGAGCACAGCATCAATGACAACCGGTATATCACGTTCAATGGTTACCTGAAGGACTGCCGGGCGTGTCCTTTACAGAAACAATGCATGCGCCACCCGGTCAAAGAACGGGGTCGACAGGTATCGTTTCAGATAGAGCAGGCGTCGGCGGGCAAGGTGAGCCCCATCGATTCCATGAAAGCACGAATCGACAGTGAAGAAGGTCGCTATCGTTATAGTCGACGACTTGGCACGGTGGAACCGGTGTTTGGCAATATCCGCACGACGAAGCGACTGGATCGATTCAGCTTGCGGGGCAAACGCAAGGTCAATGCACAGTGGCTGATGTATTGCCTGGTGCACAATGTTGAGAAACTACAGCACTATGGGCAAATGGCTTAATACGAGCACCGCATCATGCCACGCTGATCGAAACTGAAATCAGTTCAACTCAATCACCAGGAGACCAGGAAATCGTGATCCAGATAACAATTCTGCCGGTGACAGCCTCTTCAAACAGCATTTTTCTACAGCCTCGTTATGTAGCCTTTTTCGGCGGTACGGCGAAACTACGAAAGTGCTATTATTGACCCATGGTCGCAACCACGAAACAACTTTACGATAGGGCAATGGGCCTTAATGACAAGGAGCGTGCCGAACTGATCGGAATGCTGCTTGAGAGCCTGGAAATTGAAACCGATGAGGGTGTCGAGGCTGCATGGCTGCTAGAAATTGAGCGGCGGGTCGCAGAGCTTGATTCAGGGGCAGTTAAGTCAGTTCCCTGGACAGAAGTGAGGTCGAGAGTTTTCGAGTCTCGTGCCCGTTGAAGTCAGGCTGCATCCCAGTGCTGAGCAAGAACTGCGAGCTGCTTATCTCTGGTACCTCGAACGAAACGAGATAGTTGCCGAAGCATTGCAGCTCGAAATAGATCATGCAATGGAGGTCATATCCGGGAGCCCGAACCGCTGGCCTCGACTCACCGAGTCGGAAAGACGCTATGTCCTTCCACGCTTCCCGTTTTCTCTAGTCTATCGAGTAAAGACACAATTCGTTGAAGTCATCGCGGTCGCTCATCAGAAACGTAAACCAAGTTACTGGAGCAATAGATGAAAACACGGCTACATAACCAGTGAATGAACCGGACGCGTTTACCGTCGCTGGCTTCTATTTTTCATTGCAGTCGCGCCGGTTATCCAGGCGTTACGAGGCTTGATGTTGCAGCACAACGGAACGTCCGCTATTGACCCAAAGCGGGTTTTCACGAATTTGCTTGCTATCTGGCGGATATGTGTGCAGTATCCGGGCGCGATCGACGTTTTGGTCTGCTTTTCAACGACTCGCCCAGTCCTTGGGCGTCTGATTCAAATCACCCACTGCGACAAGATTGTTCGTTACTGCGCCCGATTTGTGCGCGGCATTTTATTATGGAGGCCAATTATGGCTACAGGAACTGTTAAATGGTTTAACCCTGCGAAGGGATTCGGATTCATCGAGCCCGAGGGCGGCGACAAGGACGTTTTTGTCCACGTCAGTGCACTTGAGCAGGCTGGCATGAGTACGCTGACCGAGGGTCAACGCGTTAGCTACGACGAAGTCAGCGAACGCGGCAAGACCTCAGCAGGCAACCTAAAAGCAGCCTGACTAAACGAGTGCATTTATGTACACAGAGGAACCCGGCCTAGCGCCGGGTTTTTTATAGGCTGAATGTCTGCTTCTGGCCGGAAGCAGACGACTAGCCTGCATATTTCAGCAAATAAAAGGGCAAAACTCCTGTAATTCGATATAATTCAGTTGCTTACACTGATATCGAAGGAGTTCTGCCCGTGACAAACTGTACCCAAGAATCGTTTCAATTTCCACGTGTAAATCGCCGGGTTGTCGAGGCTAATTTCAACGGCGGCAAGATCACCTCCGATGGTGGCGTGTTGCTGCTACGACAGGCTGATCATTTGCTGGGCTTAAGTGATGCGATCACGCAAGCGCTGACAGATCCACGTCGTGCAGCCAGTTGTGATCATGATCTCAAGGGTCTGTTACGGCAACGCTTGTATGCGATTGCACTGGGCCTATGAAGACCTGAACGATCATGAAGCACTGCGTCAGGATGTGGCACTGCAGACGACGGTGGAACGTGACCAATGTTTGGCCAGTGCCTCGACTTTATGTCGTTTTGAGAATCGGGCAGACCGGGAGAGTGCGTGGCGTTTGCACGAGGTGCTGGTGGATCAGTTCATCGCTTCGTTCAAACGCCCGCCGAAAAAACTCATTCTGGACTTTGATGCGACCGACGACCCGGTGCACGGGGAACAGGACGGTCGCTTCTTTCATGGCTATTACCGACACTACTGTTTTCTGCCGTTGTATGTGTTCTGCGGCCATCAGTTGTTGGTCAGTTATCTTCGCCCCAGCAATATTGATGGTGCGAAACACAGCTGGGCCATTCTCTCTTTATTGGTCAAGCGACTGCGAGGGGTGTGGCCCAAGGTGAAGATCATCTTCCGTGGTGACGGGGGCTTTTGCCGCTGGAAGATGCTGCGCTGGTGTGATCGTCACCAGGTTGGCTACATTGTCGGACTGGCCAAGAACAAGCGTTTGAACCGCTTCACGGCATCCTTGCAGGATGAAGCTGCGGCCTGCTTTGGTGCCACTGGACAGAAAGTCCGCTGGTTTACCGATCTTCGATACGGTGCCAAAAGCTGGGATAAGCCACGGCGGGTCATTGCCAAGATCGAGTACTCAGCGCAGGGTGTCAATCCGCGCTATGTGGTGACCAACCTCAAAGGCAATGCACAGCATCTGTACGACACACTCTACTGTGCCCGTGGTGATATGGAGAACCGCATCAAGGAAAACCAGCTGGATATGTTCGGTGATCCTGAAAAACACCCGCCGCATCCGTTTCCTGTTAGCCAGCGGATGTCCTCACAAGAAACTCTACTTCCTGGGTGCGTATTCTGGTGATTCCGATCACCGGTACTGGTTTTATTCGATCACCCAATATTCCTAACGCGACGGGTCCGATGGTATCACTGTGAGTGATCGGAATGAGCCAGTTCGCTCATAATTTTACGCATCGACT
>JAJRUG010000091.1 GCA_024277915.1 Gammaproteobacteria bacterium | reverse complement strand
GGCAGCTTCGCCACGAATGGGGCATTGCTGGGGGAGGCAGCCACCCGGACATCATCCGGGAACTATCGGCTACCAGCCGGCTCCACGATCACCGGGACAATACGGATCAACCTGGACACTGCCCCACCGGATCGTGCCGCATCACCCGACTTTGGGATCTATGAAAGTACGGACGATTTCATCATGATCGAGTATGACAACTTGTTACTGCCAAACCCGGTGCCTGAAAGTGCGTGGCTACACACTGACGTCGCCCGGTATGAAACAGAGCGTGGCGGTTCACGCGACTTGTTCTTCTTCTACGATGGACATTCCGCAGACTGGACGGATGCCCGCTCCGGCCTGCGCTACGCGCTGACGTTAAACAGCCGGCTCTGGATCAATGCCAATATTGACGGGGTGTTGCAGAGTGATGCACTGGACCAGCCTGTGACATGGGCATCCTCTGATGCCGTCGCGGGAGAACAAACGGACTTCACACTTTTCTATCGGCTGGATACGTACCAAGGGGCCAAATTGATTGGCCGGGATGAGGCGCGAATCACCACCGCCGATATCACGCGGGTCAGCGCTGTACCATTGCCACCCGCACTGGAGATCTTCGGGTCCGGACTGCTGGGCCTGGCGGGTGTGGCGCGCCGAAACCGGCAACACGGCTAGCCTGTTTACACCAAGCTGCGTGCCAGTCGGCGCGCAGCGCACTCAGTTGATGCATAAGCACCCCCATTATTGCCCCGACAACAGCCGACGCACCTGGGCACGTTTTCGTACACCGGCCCGCGCATACGACAGAATCAGTTTCGCCAACTCATCGTCCTCGGCATAAAGATAAGGCACCGGTACCTCCAGAGCCTCGGCCAGACGTTGGCTCGTAGAGTAATCCGGCACATGCTTGTCCTGCTCGTACTGATTGATTCTCGGGCTGGCCGAGAATTCATCAATACCCGCCAGAATACCCAGTGCCTTCTGAGACAAGCCTTTGCGAACTCTTGCCTCTCGTAACCGTCTGGCTACCGGCGACTTTGCCTTGTTGATTCTGCTCACAACCGCCCTCTTTTGCCGAGGACTAAGAGAATCTGAGTATTTGGCTTGCCTGGATACTAAGGATTCCTTAGTATTGGCTTCGGGGGGCGGGGGAAGCGCCAGAATTGTCTCATCAAATCAAAATAACCGTTCTGTCTCGCTATCCCGCGTCATTCCGGCCTCAGCCGGAAATACTAAAAATGCGACCTTTGAGAGAACACCAATGAATTTACGACACAACCCAGTCCGTGCGATGTTGGCGGCCGGCCTGTTCGTTGCTGCATCGACAACTCACGGCGCCATACTGACATTGACATTCGACACCTACCTCCCGTCAGCAACCGACAGCCTTGCAACCAGCGCCTCGTTATTGGGACCGGAGGCAACTCAAACATCAACGGGAAACTATCAACTCCCCGCCAGCTCGACCCTGTCCGGCACGATTGAAATCGACCTCGATGCCGCCCCATCGGACAGTGCCACCTCGCCGGGCACCGGTATTTATGAAAGCACAACAGACTTTATAACCGTCAACTACGACACGCTGTTACTCCCGAACCCTGTATCTGTAGATGCATTAATACATAGTGATGCTGCAGAGTTCTCGACGGAACGGAATGGCTCGGCCTCTACTGACCTGTTTTCATACACGGATTTCATGGAGGCTGACTGGCTGGATACCTCATCGGGACTCCGCTATGTGTTGAGACTCACCAGCACCATCTGGGTAGATACCGGCATCGATGGGGTACTACAAAACGATTCGATCGATCAACCCGTCAGCTGGACATCTGACATCACCATAGCAGGGGAACAAACCAATTTTTCGTTATTCTATCGTTTGGATACCTACGATGGACTCAATCTGATCAACCGGGATCAAGCCAGTATCACCACGGCACAAGTGACCCAGGTAAATGCTGTCCCGCTGCCACCTTCAGTCTGGTTGTTTGTTACCGGGCTATTAACCCTTATGGGGTCTGCACGCAGAATGCGCAACAAATAATAGTTACTGATCTGCGAAGCTGTGCGTTGCCTGGCGCACAGCTTCGCACCTTTCATTCCTGTCGCTCTCAGGTATCAGGATCGATACAGCCTTGTGGTTCCGGCAAGCCTGCGATGCGTGAACCCTGGCGTGCAGGTCCTTTCGGGAACAGCTGGTAGAGATGCTCCCGGCTGGCGCGTTCAGGTCCGATGTCCTCAGCCATATATTTCATCAGAATTTTGACCATTGGACTGATGCCATAGGTGAAATAGAACTCACGCAGAAAATTAATCACTTCCCAGTGATCTTCGCTGAGCGTGATCCCTTCTTTTTCGGCCATATGGTTGGCCAGGCGTGCATTCCAGAGGTGCAGGTCAAGCAGATTGCCCAGCCGTGAAACCCGGTAGGTTTTGCCTTCGAAGTCGAACGACTCGACAAAATGCGCAACCGGTGCGGCCGATTGTTCCGGCGCCGGGGTTTCTTGATCGGGCTCATGGTCTAGCTCGGCGTCAAGGTGCGGCACGGGAATCCCGGCAATCTTTGTTCCCTGCGCCAGTACGCCATGGGGAAACAATTCATCGAGATACTGGTCTGTAAACCGGTCCGAACCGGTTTCTTTCCGCAGGTTGCGTTTGAGCAGCTTCTTTACCGGTGAGACATGATAGGCCTGATAATAGTCGCGCATGGTGTTGATCACGGTCCAGTGATCCGGTTCAAGTTTCAAACCATCACGTGAAGCCAGTTCCTCGGCTATGGTTTCATCCCAGTCGGAGAGTCTGGCCAGGC
>JAJRUG010000090.1 GCA_024277915.1 Gammaproteobacteria bacterium | reverse complement strand
CTCCCTCTAATGAAAATTAGAGGCGACAACTAGCCTGACATAGGGGGCACTGTGAGTCGTGCTTCTGTCTCAACGTTCATGAATACTGCAGGCGACTCAGCCACTTGCGCCAGCTTCGTTCCACCTGTTGGTGGAAGCACCACAGGGCTTGTGCGTTACCCGATGCACCGCACGCGCCAAGCGCCCTTTCGCAGTATTACGTTTGATGACCCAGCGCCCCTTCCTGGAGTCCCCAATAGTGAGTGAACCCCTCAGACTGGTCGAAGGGACCAATAACAAAATCCGGGTTCTACAACGACGGGCCTATGGCTATCGTGATGAAGACTTTCTCAAACTGAAAATCGTGGCGGCATTTCTTCCAGCACTACCCGGAAATGCCAATATCAACCCACACGTTTCCGCGTAGACCCAATTTCAGTATCAAAGTTATTTATTCTTATAGCTTCGATAATGGTAATCCGGGATCAGTTTCCCCTCACAATTCTGCATCAACCAGTTTTGCCAGAAAATCTGTAAAGGGCACGATATTCTGACCAACGCTCGCTTCTTCTAATGCAGCCATATAGGTATTGCGTTCTTCCAATGGAACAACTGTCCACGGATAACCTCCGCCCGCCAGCATTACATTCATTAAAAATCGTCCCATACGCCCGTTGCCGTCAAAATAGGGATGGATGTACACGAAGATAAAATGTCCGAGCACCACACGAACGGAAGGCTCGGTTTCTTCTTGCAGCAAATCAAAGAAAGCTGGCATTACATCACGGACCGCCTCGTGTCTTGGCGGAGTGTGTTTGGATCTGCGAATATAAACCGGCCCGTTACGGTAACCGGCTAAATCAGACGGGCGCATCAAGCCAGCGCTCACCCCAGGGGCAAACATTTCTCGGTACCAGTTGCGGTGTTCGTCTCCAGCGATACTGCCTGGAACGTTTCCTTGTAGGACTTTAGCAACGCTTTCGCGAACGGCCTGGTAGGCTTGCCAGTAGCCACGTGCGGCCAAGGCATTGCGGTGTTCACGATCATCTTTGTCTGGGTTCCAGTTGCCACTTCGCACGCGCTCAATCAGTTCCGGGCTCACTTGATAGCCTTCAATCGACAATGAGTGATAAGCGTCGGTGATATAAACATCCTCAACCCGCTTGAGATATGCCTTGGTATTCTTTGGCAGGCCAGGTGCTGCTGGAAACCGTTCGATGACAGGCCTGCGCATATCCTGCCACATTAAACGGATACGATTAACGTATGGAGACTGTTCCCGTGCGGGAAGGACGGCCTGGATCTGTGTCTCGAACGGATCGCTTGCCCGAACATCGTACCCGGCTGTGTGCATGGTCTTCATAATGTCATCGGCAATTTTGTCACGGCCAATGTTGCTGAATGCACCAGCCAGTCGTCCGGCTATAGTGCTGTGCCCGCCTTCCAGGAGTCGATCCAGCACCTCGGAGGCATCGCGTATCATCGACAGTGCGGCGCGCGTATCAGTCGGGTTCTGTCGAAAATATCCCGGCGCACAGGCAATCAAAGCCGCTGGTAGTGAGAATATGCGCAACCCATCTTTTTGCTCTATATCTTTGTCTGCCGGTATAGATGCGCGGGTGTCGAGCAGCGACGTGCCGTGAGGCAATGCCGTGATATTGTTGCGCGCCTTAGATGCTCTGACTAAAAGTTGCTTCGGTACTGTCCAATTTTCGGCATGTAGTGACAGTGACTGTTCCGGCGACAGGCACCAGTTGGTGTTGAAACGATACTGGAGATAGGCGGCGCAAAACCGCCAGAAGGAGGCGTACCAAGCGGTGCTTTCACCGGCGGCTTCGTCCGGGCGGGCAGCGATATACCAACCCTTGAACACCTCTTTCAGGAAGCCGTTCTTGCACAGTCGTTCCCGGTGGGTCCGCGTCAGCTCACTTGAGCGTATGGCCACTACCCCTTTTTTCTGAAACACGTGAAGTACTTCAAGTGATTCCGCCAGTTTTTCTGAGGGCTTTGCCATTGTCGCTGTCCTGCTGCTCGCTTATCAGGTTGTGTAATTATTCGCTTATTATGCTGTAACATGAATCGCTTATTGTGTCTAGCATTTATTCGTTTTTTCTGTTGTGCTGGGTTACCGCGTTAATTTCCATGCTCGTACAATCGCATAGGCCTGACCAGGACTACCTCGCGCCTTCCCCGCTAAAGATCTGATGCCAAAAAAGCCGATTCCATCGACGGAATCGGCTTCAGGAGGGAGGCCCAGCAGCCTGGCGGTTTTGGAATATGCACCGTACGGCGTCTTCGCTTGGTCATCGGCTACCCCCCTATGGGATACCGATGATGTGAGGTGGCGCGATGAATACAACGCCGGACAGTTCGCCGGGGCGTCAGTGTGCAGTGGTGGAGATATGCTGGATTAGAGTAAACAAATCAGCATGAGTGTCTATGCCGGCAACAACGATTTCAAGCCGGCCAAATTCCTACAGTTTCGGAACGTCGATGGCAGAGGTACTCGAATTAACCGGGAATACGCGCTGGCGTTGCGTCCTGCGCAATGTCACATACCAGCGACCAGTTACCAGCCAACCGATGCCCGTTATCTGACTCAGTGTGGCGCAGGATCCGGAAATCTAATAGTCTTTACTTATGATTCCGTTGATCGAACTGCGACGCAAGGAACTCCACCGGCTGTGTGTCCGCTACGAGGTAAGCCGCCTGTATCTGTTCGGATCGGCCACGGGGGTGGGCTTTGATCCGAATCGCAGCGATCTCGACTTCCTGGTCGAGTTCGGCGATGTTGCACAGTCGAAATACGCAGATACTTATTTTGGCCTGCTCGAGGGATTACAGAACTTGTTCCAGCGGCCGGTTGATCTTGTCATGGCTTCGGCAATTCGTAACCCTTACCTTCGTCGCCGCATCGACGAGACGCAGACTGAGCTTTATGCGGCTTGAATCGAAGAAGTATCTCTACGATATCCAGCAGGCCACTAACCTGTTGCAGGATTTTTCCTCGGGGAAATCAATTGACGACTACCTGGATGACGCACAGCTACGTTCGGCTGTGGAGCGTCAATTCGAAATTATCGGTGAAGCGCTGAACCAGTTATCGAGGATGGACCCGGATACGGTGCTCGTAATATCCGACTACAGACGCATCATCGCTTTTCGCAATATTTTGATTCACGGGTACGCACATATCGATGATCGTGTGGTATGGAATCTCCTGGAAGGGAATCTGCCAGTATTGCAACAGGAGATCGAGAACCTTTTAACTTGCCACGAATAGTCAAAGTTGCTGCCGGACAATCGCAAGGCAGATTAAAGGGTAGAGTAGAGGACAGGTTACCATCACCCGGATTTAACACAAAAACGTTTCAGCTGAAACGTTTTTGCGCTCCTGACATGCAGTGCCGACGCGAGAAAGCGCGTTTCCGAGGCCCGCGCCAGAAACAAACTGTCCGAAGATCAAGCGGCGCAACTGGTGGTCGACAAAACCAGCCTCATCGCTCATCTTGAGTCCTGCTCAGGATCGGTCGCCGAGGAGTCCCAGAAAACGAAATGACGGGATGAACTCAAAATCGGACAGCGGCGAATATCCGCGTTATTACTCCGGCACAGACAACCGTGACCTGATAGCGCCGGGACCGTTGGATTCTAAGTGACGTTATTTTATTGTCTGCTTGGTGCGTTGGTGTTATGGTGCGTTTGTGCAGTAATTATGAGTTCGCAAAATGAGCCGACTGACAATAACCCTGAGTAATGACATGCACCGGGCAGTCAAAGAGGCGGCGGCGCGCCAGGGCCGTTCCATCGCATCCATAATTGAAGAGTCCCTCAAATTCAGAGGACTTCTGCCTCGCGCTGACGCGAGTAAGCTCGTTGCCGAGGCTCGCGCCAGAAGCACACTGTCCGAGGATCAAGCGACACAACTGGCAATCGACGAAACCAGTCTGCATCGCTCATCTTGAATACTCCTTTGGCGGTCATTATCGATACCAACGCCCTGGTGTCAGCCTTGATAACGTTGGATGCTGCCTCCCTCGTTTGCCGGATACTGGACCACATGCTGGTGGGTAAATTTATTTACCTGCTGAGTCCTGATCTGCTGGCCGAGTACCGCCAGGTACTGCTTGGACCGAACATCCGAAAACATCATGGTATGGCGGAAAAAGACCTCGATTATCTACTGGAAGAGTGGGTGGCCAATGCCGCCTGGCGAGTTCCAAAATCTTCTGATGCTGATACCGCACCCGACACTGGAGATAATCACTTATGGGCGCTGCTCGACTCACAGCCCGATAGCGTTCTTATCACTGGAGATCAGCTTTTGCTGAAAAAAGCCGCCACTCACAAATCCGGTTATGACGCCCCGCGTATTTCTTGACTCGATATCTTGAACCAGGGGCCGCCATCAGCTTCCTCCACCTGGAATTGGATCCAGCAACCTGAGCATCGAGCGAATGCATTCACCGTTCAGATGCGACCGCCAGTTCCCGCAGCACCAAGCCCCCCGACTTGCCGGAAGCCTGGCTCCCACGCACCACGGTGGCGAAATGCGCGGATGTCTCTGACAGTTCATCCAAAGTGCTTTGCCCATTTGCCCATGCCAAAGGACAGAAGACGGTCTGCCCGTAGAGTGGTAGCTTCCCGCTGCGCGGAGGGAGCCGGGATATGAGCGTCGTCAGGCTGCGTGTTGCGCCACCCAATGCGCTGTGTAGTTCCAGGGTGGTCACGGTGTCACGCAAACCATCCCGGGCCGCACGCAATGCCGTAAGCGCCGAAGCGAGCGCCTTTTCTATCCCGGCCGTATCGAACTCGGCCCTTTTGGCGTTTGTATCCGCCCGGCGATCCTGCACCCAATAGTTGACGTAGTCGACACCGAAGCAACTCTGGATGATCATCGCGTCTCCCATCTCAAGTGCAAAGATATCGACGGGGGGAGAACCCGTGCCGCTATCGGTGGGATCATGTGTTGTCATTGCTCGAATCCTTTTGTGTGTTCCTGCCTGTGGTCCTGAGAGAAATCTGCTGCATGTCACCAACCATCATCAGATGCCAAAGTTGGAGAGCCTGCGATAGTCGACAGCCCTTTCCACTTCCCCCAGGTCATGAGACCGCAGGATGCGTGTCTCGTCGTCAACAATGGACTGCAAGTGCTTCACAACGCCCGAGTCCGGCATGCAAATCTCTTGCAACTGTGTGGCGCCCAGGCCTTCGTGAGCCGGCGCTCAGAAGTCTCCGCTTCTACTGTGTAGTAAAGAACTAAACCAACATAGCCCAGCCAATCCGGAAATCTCACCAGCAAGGCAATCTCCAGCAGCGATGCATCTGCGACATTGTCTGCAAGAGCCTGCTGTTGCTCCACTGACCACTGAAACGGGCGAGGCATCGGGCCAAGGCGTCGTGACAAGGCATGGTGTCTTGATTCGGCGATTGTCAAGATAGTTGTCGCCTGAAGCTTAAAGTTATGCCGCCTTGTTTTTCTCAGTTTCAGATGGCTTCTTCTCTGGGTTAAGGTAAACCTCCT
>JAJRUG010000089.1 GCA_024277915.1 Gammaproteobacteria bacterium | reverse complement strand
CCAGTTTGTCGCGAATATGTGATACCCGCTCAACACCGTTGTAGTCTGCAATCGTTGCAGCTGCGCCAATAAGCACATCCCCGACACCTGACTTGCACACATAACTGCGTCGGTGATAGCAGGTGAATCGCTCTACCAGCATCGCTGCGAACTCGTATTCACCATCCATTAACACCTGCTCCCGGGGAATAAAGACATCATCAAAAATGATCATCGCCTCCTGCCCCGAAAAGCCCGCATTGCCGGCATCGATATCACCAGACTCAAGAGCCCTTGAGTCGCATGATTGACGCCCGTATATATAGGTGATGCCTGGTGCATCAACCGGCAAAGCACCGGCAATCGCAAAATCACGGTCTGCTTCGCCCAGCCGCATCGTCGGCATCACCAACAACCAGTGCGAGTTGATACAACCGGTCTGATGCGCTTTTGCTCCGCTGATGAATACACCATCTTCTGTTCGCCGGCTGACGTGCAGGAACAAATCAGGATCATCCTGCTGGTGCGGTGGTTTGCTTCGGTCGCCTTTGACATCTGTCATCGCTCCACCGACCACCAGGCCCTGACGTTGCGCCATGGTCACGAATTTCAGAAACCTGTCGTGATAACTGCTGCCATGTGCCTGATCTATTTCGTAGGTCACCGAATGCAGCGCATTAAACGCATCCATACCAACGCAGCGCTGAAAACAGGTTCCGGTCTTTTGCCCCAGGCGCCGTTGCATCTTGTTCTGCATCACAAGATCCTGAGCACTGCCCGCCACATGCAAGAACCGGTTAACCCTGATGCCGGTGAGTGGTGATACGACAGTAGCAAGCCCAGGGTCAGATTGAGCCAGATCATAAGTCGCTGCGACGGCATTGACCGATGGACGTATGATCGGATGATCAACAGGTTCTTCGACAAGCTCACCCGACAAAAATACCCTGAGCCCTCTGCCGCGCAAACTCTCGATATAGTCAGCGCCGGTTTTTATCTGCTGCTCGCCCTTCAGTTCCAGTTTATCCTTGATCATCAATAGTGCCCTGTGCCTGCCAGACCATCACCCAAATTCAGTCTATCACGGAGCACAAAAATACCGGTCGGCAAACAAGCCGTCACCCCACAAGGTGGATAAATCTCCCACCGCTCAAATCAGCCATAATAGTAGAGACCAAATCTTGCAATCAGCACCGAACGCACCGTCATCCCCCCCCGATCCCAAAATGCTCGCAACCAATCAGACCTGACCTGCACGATCCCCTTTTGAAGGAAATAAAGCGGACCGCAGGGAGCCATTCCGTCAAAAGGGGATCGTGCAGGTCAGGTCGGCCCATTGGCACCAATCCAGCAAATATGTGGTGTCCAGTTCACTTGGCCGCTATTCTATACACCCCACCAACAATCAAATAAACGGGTGCCAGACACCCCGACAGGGACATGATTCGTTTCACGCTGCGCCGACTGGGAATTGCTGTGCCCACGCTGTTCATTATCGTAACAGCGTCATTTTTCCTGATGCATACTGCACCCGGCGGCCCTTTTGATGCCGAGGCAAATCTGGAACCGGAAATACGGGAAAACCTGATCGCGGCGTACGATCTCGACAAACCTGTCACGACCCAGTACTGGCTTTATCTGAATTCGATAGCCCGCGGAGATTTCGGGCCTTCACTGGTCTACGCAGATTTCACGACAACCGAGTTGATTGCATTCGGGCTACCTGTCAGCGTTAAACTCGGTGCTACTGCAATGCTTGTTGCAGTACTGCTGGGTGGTTTCTTCGGCATCGTAGCTGCCCTGAAAAAAAACCAGCTGCTGGATCACCTGATAATGGGCCTGGCAATGACCGGGATCGCAGTGCCCGGCTTTGTTGTCGCTCCTGTATTGTCACTGGTGTTTGGTCTTTATCTGAACCTGCTGCCAATCGCCGGATGGAATGATGGCGCACTGGCCAACATGGTGCTGCCGGTCACAGCACTGGCGCTTCCACAGATCGCCATCATTGCCCGGCTGATGCGCGGCGGCATGCTTGAAGTCCTGGGCTCCCCGTTCGTGCGCACAGCACGCGCAAAAGGGCTGAGCGAAAGTCAGGTGGTGATCCGTCATGTTCTCAAATCCGCTGTTATTCCACTGATCGGTTACCTCGGCCCTGCGGTTGCCGGCATCATGACCGGGTCCCTGATCATTGAAATGATATTTAACCTGCCCGGCGTGGGACAGTATTTTGTTCAAGGTGCACTGAATCGGGACTACCCGCTGGTCATGGGCATCGTAATTATCTATGCCTCGGCAATTATCCTGTTGAACTTGCTTGCAGATCTTGCTTACGGGGTGCTCGACCCCAGAGTGCGGAAATCATTTCAGTGACCTCCGGCGATCTGAACCCGATGAATTCCAAAGTGATTGGTGATGCGATCGCCGGAAGCCCTTCCCGGTCACTCTGGCACCAGGCAGGCAGGAGATTTCGTCACAATCGGGCTGCGATGACAAGTCTGTGGGTACTGGCTGTGATTGCCATCACATCACTTCTTGTGCCCGCGCTCTGGCCACACGGTATCGAAGACACTTATTGGGATTCCATACTGGTACCGCCAACACTGGAAAACTTTCACTGGTTCGGAACTGATGCGAACGGCAGGGATCTGTTAGTGCGTGTTTTCTACGGCGGGCGTATTTCACTCACTATCGGTCTTCTGACAACTATTGTTGCGCTGCTGATCGGTGTCACCTACGGAGCAATCGCCGGTTTCTCCGGCGGTCGCACCGACAGCATCATGATGCGCTTTGTAGACATCATGTATTCCCTCCCGCTGCTGTTTTTTATCATTATTCTGGTCACTGTTTTTGGCAGAAACATATATCTCGTATTCGTCGCTATCGGCGCTGTCGAGTGGCTGACCATGTCTCGCATTGTCCGGGGACAGACACTGAGCGTAATGGAAAAGGAGTATGTGGAATCGGCAATTGCAATCGGCCTGCCCCGCAGTGCGATTCTCACCCGCTACATCATCCCGAATGTACTGGGTCCGGTGGTCGTCTATGTGACACTGCTGGTTCCGGTCAATATCATCATCGAGAGCTATCTGAGCTTTCTCGGCCTGGGCGTTCAGGAACCGCTGACGAGTTGGGGGCTGCTGATATCACAGGGAGCCGGGCAGATTGATTCAGCGCCCTGGCTGCTGGTATTCCCCGCAACAATGCTCGCCATCACCATGTTCTGTTTTAACTTCATCGGAGATGGTCTGCGCGATGCGCTCGACCCGGGATAAGATATGAGCAGGCCAACAACCAGTGCAGTAACCCGCATAGTAAAATGCCGGAATCTGAACGTACAGTTCAGAACTGACAATGGTCTGCTATCGGCAGTCTCCGATCTGTCTTTTTCGCTCAATGCCGGAGAATGCCTCGGTGTGGTTGGTGAGTCAGGGTCAGGCAAGAGCCAGACCTTCCTCGGGATGCTTGGCTTGCTCGCCGACAATGGCACCGTATCAGGATCGGTAACATTCCGTGATCAGGAGTTGCTGCACGCGCCCAGGAAAATACTCGACTCACTGCGGGGCAATAAACTATCGATGATATTTCAGGATTCCCTGTCCGCACTGACACCTACCATGCGCATCGGCGACCAGCTTTCCGAGGTACTGGTGCGCCACAAGAGCATGTCAAAAAAGGAAGCACGGGCAAAGGTACTCGAGGTGCTAGAGATTTTTGGTATCCCCGACGTAGCGCAACGCTACCGAAGCTACCCGTTCGAAATGTCAGGAGGCATGCGCCAGCGTGTGATGATTGCATTGGCAACACTGTGCCGGCCCGAGGTGCTGATCGCCGATGAGCCTACAACCGCGCTTGATGTTACGGTTCAGGCGCAGATACTGCGCCTGCTCGACGGTCTAAAGCGGCACACCCGCACTTCAATCGTGTTGATTACCCATGATCTTGCAATTGTTGCCGGGTTATGTGATCGCATCATGATCATGTATGCAGGACGTGCCATAGAGTTCGGCACAGTGCGACAAATTTTCGAGCACCCGCAACACCCCTACACCAGGGGGCTGGTGAGTTCCGTGCCCAACCTGAACAGCGACCCGGAAGTCGATCTGCCCACTGTTCCAGGTCAGCCTCCCAGCCTTGAGAACCTGCCCGCTGGATGCGCTTTTGCTCCTCGCTGTGCGCAGGTCATGGAGCGTTGCACTTCGGTTCAACCGATGCTGCGGGCTATCAAAAGCAGCGACGAAAGCGGCTACTACGCCTGCCATCTGGGCGATGACAACTGATGAAAGACACCCTGCTCAAAGTCGAGAATCTCTCTGTCCATTACAGGACATCCGGGCATCGCAGGTTCGGTGGCAGAAGCCCGTTGTTGAAGGCGGTATCCAACGTGAGCTTCGAACTCGACCGTGGCGAGACTCTGGGGATAGTCGGCGAAACAGGCTGCGGGAAGTCCTCGCTGGGCAAGGCGATTCTGCAACTTGTTCCGGCGGCGACTGGCCGTGTCATCTGGCAGGATCAGGACCTGTGTACTCTTGGCCCGGCACAGATGAGGCCTTACCGAAAGGATTTGCAGTTAATTTTTCAGGATCCGGTTTCCAGTCTGAACCCGCGAATGACGGTGGGTGAAATAATTGCCGAGCCATTGCGGGTTCATTCCCCGGAACTAACGGCCACTGAAAGAAATATCGCGATGCTTGATATGATGGATCGGGTAGGACTCTTGCCGGAAATGGCCGGCCGCTATCCAAACGAATTCAGCGGGGGACAGTGTCAGAGAATCAGTATTGCCAGGGCGATGATTCTCAACCCCGGGATGATCGTTTGTGACGAGCCGGTCAGTGCGCTGGACGTATCCATCCAGGCGCAAATCTGCAACCTGCTGAGAACACTGCAACGGGATACCGGTGTATCACTAATTTTCATCAGCCATGATTTATCGATCGTTCGCTATATGTGCAGTCGCATACTGGTGATGTACCTGGGAAAAGTGATGGAGACAGGACCCGGCAAAAACTTCTTTTCCCGGCCACGTCACCCGTACAGCCGTGTACTGATCAATGCTGTTCCGAAAGTCGATCTGGATAACCCGGCCCCCTTTCTCGGCAATGTTGCAGAAGGTGAACTGCCTTCGCCGGTCGATCCGCCATCTGGCTGCGTCTTTCGTACCCGGTGTGTTCACACCACACCTCAGTGTGTTCAAGAGACACCCGAACTTGAAACAGATGAGGCAGGAACTTTGGTAGCCTGCCACCGGTGGCGAGCTCTTAACTGAGCCTGAGCCTGAGCCTGAGCCGGCGTCAGCTGAAATCAGTGCGGCAGGCTGAATCCTGTCCATCAGGTGACTGATGATGTGCTACCCGGGGATATGGTTTACCATCATTGCTATTCTGTTCCAATCACTTGCCATAAAAGCACAACGGTGATCATTCGGGCAATTGAATGATCTGCATCTACGAGGAGCTTCCAGAGAATGAGTCAGCAAAACGATAACAATGAGCCTTTGGTGCGAGAAGATGGCACCTATCCCACGGTTGACCTGCGGCAGGACACAATCACTGCGGCAATTGTACAGACGCGTGTTCAGGGTGTGCGAGGCTCAAATATCAAAGAAGATATCCGCCGAAACCTGGACTATTTTCTCGAGTGTATCGACATCGCCCAGGGTTATGGCGGGAAAAGTGATCTCCTGTGTTTCCATGAATTTCCGATCACCGGGTTCAGTGAGTGGACACGGGAACAGCACTACGACATGGCGCTTGAGGTGCCTGGCCCCGAGATCGAAGAAGTGGGCAAAAAAGCGAAACAACATAACTGCTATATCGTTTTCGGCACCTACGCCAAGGATCCGAAAAACTGGCCAAATCATATCCTTCACCTGATGGTGATGGTAGGCCCCGATGGAAATGTAGTCGCCAAACACTGGAAACAACGCAATGTGCGCGGGCTGTTTCCGGGGTCTGAGCAATACACTAGTAGTATTTACGACGTATACGACCGGTTCGTTGAAATGTACGGGGTTGATGCGGTCATCCCCATCGCCAGAACAGACATCGGCAATATCGCAATGTCTGCTGTGCAATTCGAGCCGGAGCTGTTTCGCTGCATGGCAATGAAGGGCGCCGAGATTATCTGCCGGGTTGCCACCGGTGGAATGGAATTCGAAGACATGCGGCTTACGTCATATCACAACAGCCTGTATACACTGATCGTCAATAATTCAGTCAGCACCCAGGAACGCAATCCCGGCTTCTTTGAAGAAGGCGCATACGGTGGCTCCGGCCGATCCGCCATTGTTGCACCACGGGGCACAGTTCTGGCGCAGGCCGGCGTGTTTGAAACCAAAGAACTCGCCAGAATTCCGATCGCCCAGTTCCGAGCCACCCACCGAATCCCCGATTTGCACATGCAGCTATACCGCCCGGTCCTCGATGCCTACCGGGAACGCTACGACCACAGCCTCTACCTCGACTACCAACCCAAAGACAAGCGCGACGCCTTCGCCATCTTCAGCAAAAACTCCCGCTGGAGCCACTTCTGGGCACTGTGATTGATGGTTGATGGGGTGGGGGTCGGATCTCGATAACTATATGTTTTGATTAAGCTATATCTCGTTTTAAGCAAGAAATTCAGCCTTAGAAGGCCCATTTTGAGGCCAAAATAGACCCTCTAAGCGTACTGTTTCAACCGATCCCAAAAACTGGCTTAGAGTAGTGTTTTTGATGCTAAAAAAGCGGTTTTAAGCACGATATTGTTGATGTTTTTCGTTAATTATTTTTGTTTATCAGTAGGTTATCGAGGTCCAACCCCATGAAAATGAAGAAGCTGGGTAATTCGGGGGTGGAGGTGTCTGCGGTTGGAATGGGGTGCATGAATCTTGGCATGATGTGCGATCAGAAGGCGGCGGATGCGATAGTTGGGGCGGCTCTGTCTGAAGGCGTGAATTTTTTTGATGTTGCTGATATCTATGGCAGTGGCGAAGCAGAGGCCATGCTGGCCAAAGCGCTTGGGACTCACAGACAGGGTGTTGTTCTCGCCACAAAGTTCGGTGCAAAAATGGGCGGGCGTGGTGGTGCAGCAGAGAATGGCGGATCACGTTCTTTTATCATGACGGCCGTTGAATCCAGCTTGCGGAAGCTGAGTACCGATTACATCGATCTGTATCAGTATCATTTCCCCGACTCGACGACGCCGATTGAAGAAACACTCCGAACCCTGAATGACCTGGTGCAGCAAGGAAAAATTCGTTACTTCGGCTGCTCTAATTTTTCCGGGGAGCAACTTGATGAAGCACATCAGTTTTCATCTGACCACAATCTGAAAGGGTTCATTTCTGCACAGAACCGATACAGTCTTTTATTCCGTGGTATCGAAGAAGACCTGGTACCTGTCGCTCAGCGTCATGAAACCGGTATTCTGCCGTTCTTTCCGCTGGAAAGTGGCTTGCTTACCGGAAAATACAAGCGTAACGACAAACCTGCAGAGGGGACCCGTTTTGCAAAATGGGGCGGTGGCGGCGGGTTTGTCTCAGATGAGCGCTACACTATGGTTGAAAGCCTGGAAGAGTATGGACAGACAATCGGAAGGAGTGTTCTTGATCTCGCCATTGGCTGGCTGGCGGCTCAACCTTTTGTCTCCAGTGTCATTGCCGGCGTCACCAAACCCGAGCAGATCAAACAAAATGTCGCCGCAGCAAGCTGGGACCCGTGCCCCGATGAACTGGCGGAAATCGGAGCCAGAACAACCTGATCAGTTGATTCATCACAACCCAACCTCAATCGCTACCCGCAGACGGTTGACCAGATCCCGTTCCACAAAAGGTTTGACCAGGTAGTCCGATACATTATTGCGCAGTGCTTTAACCGCTGTAGCAACATCGCTTTGACGGGTCAGGATAATTACCGGAGAAGAAATATTTCGCAGTCGTAATTCACGAGTAAGATCCAGTCCGCTCATACCGGGCAATGCATTCTCCGAAATAATACAAGCAGGTACCGGCTCTCCATCGTATCGCTCCAGAAGATCCTCCGCACAAGCGAAAACCTGCACCTTGTAGCCGACACGAACCAGCAACGCTCTGATTTCATCACGATATCGTTTGTCATTATCGACAACGTATATATTTTGATTGCAAGAAGAACTATTGCCCGACATGAACCCACCACGAGGAAAAACAAGCGGCACCACATGATTGCGTTGATTTCGCACCTTGCTACACAGAGCCCGGCGCCGTTGTTGCATGTGTCTGAGTATCCTTGAGGCCAGCCCCGGACAACCATACGGAAATGTACCTAGGGAACCTCTGACCAATTCGTGGACGGCACCTGTGACATGCGAAATGCCCAGAATTGATCAGAGGTTCCCTAGAGCACTATTGTGCCAAGATAAAGGCTTTCATCGCCGAGATCGAACTTCATTGATACGCTACCCGATAACTGCCCATTCACTTCCAGTTCGTACTGGCCACTTTTCTTCTCAAGCTTATCGATCTTGAATTCCCCAAAAACATCTGTTGTCACCCGCGCTATCTCGCCGCTACGCTGCTTCAGTATTACCTCAGCATTTCCAGCACACTCTTCGATGCCCTCCACATTAACCACCACGGACCCGGAAACAAAACACCTGGTCATCAAGTGAAGATTTTTATAGTACACACGCGGTTTTGACTCGCATTCCGGTAGTAAAACTTCCAGACTCTCTTGCTCTGCTATCCGTTGCATTTCCTGATCTTCGACCTTGATCGATCTGAACACGCCGGTCGGACAACTTTCCTCTACCCTGGTTTTCTTCCACCCCTGATCCAGAAGATGTGCATCAAAAATCCACGCCTGCGGGATCTGCTCTTCCTCGTTCCAGTAAACCGCACCGTAGGGACAAGCATCTGCAATCGCTTTCTGCCCTTTGGATTTTTTCGGATCGATAATGACAATACCATCCGCACGTTTGCTCACAGCACCGCCGGTTGCAGCTTTCATGCAAGGCGCATCATCGCAGTGATTACACATCACCGGCATGAAGTTTGCCTCAACAATCGGGTATCGGCCGCGCTCCTGCCTCTGAATGTCGACCCAGTTATGTCCACGCTCGGGCTGCGGCGCTGTATAACCGGGAAACTCGTTGCCAATATGCTCATCCTTGGTAGCGAGAAAACAGTTCCGACAATTATCACAGCTGGAAACATCGATGATCATATTCCATTTACTTGTCATCACACTGCCTCCGCACGTTGCCAGCTATCAACTCCGGTCCATTTTTCAATCTGAATCAGCGTTGTATTCGGGCTTATGCTATGGGTCTGCTTCGTGATCCCTTTACTGGGATTCAGCATATTGACGCACCCCCCCAGATCGGTCGAGTTACCCGGCTCACCCGCCGGCCGGTACTCGGCAGATGCGGTAGAGGCACTCACAACACCCGGCCGCAGCCGTTCCGTCAGATACGCTGCACAGACAACCGAGCCGCGGTTATTCCACAGGCGTATGAGGTCGTCACTCTGAATTCCTCTCGCTTCCGCATCCTCCCGGTTAATCCTGGCGACCAGGTAATAGTGACCATCGACCAGAACACGATGATCCTTGATATCCCTGATGGTACTGCCCCCATCATCCCCCATTACATGAAAGGGGTATCGCGAGTGCGGTGTCAGTAACTGCAAAGGGTAATTTGCCAGCCGCTCGTCTTTCTGTGGATCCTCGTAGTTGGGCATATACTTGTTTAACGGGGGACGCCCCGGATCATCAATCCTGCCAAGCGTCTCGGGAATAAACTCGAATTTCCCCGAGGGTGTCTGCAATCCCTTTCCATACTCGCCCACATAATCTGACGGTAGCGGATAGGGCTCCGGCACATCCTTGGATCGGCCTTCATAGAACCACCGGGATGCAGTCGGCGCTCGCGCTGATTCCGGATCCGGCGGCACGACAAAATAACCTTTCTTCAGGAATTTCCTCCAGGAGATATGCTTGGATAAATCAGACGAATCAAAAACGCGCTTGCACCAGTCAAGCTCCGTGTTGCCGCCTTCCGAATACATCGCTCCCATGCCCAGGCGTTCCAGCAAGGCAAGAAAGATATCGTAATCGGATTTGGACTCACCCAGCGGCTCGATACATTTATGCTGCATTGATATGACACGATGATTGTTCATCGAATACATGTGATGCACATAACCGGCACCCACGTTATACCACTCGCCGATATCCCAGCGCTCAAAAGAGGTACATGCCGGCAAAATAATATCCGAGAATCGCGTCTCCCCTTCATTCCAGACCGACTGGTTAACCACGAAAGGCAAATTTTCCGATTGATACATCTTCACCCAGCGATTGGACTCAACCATCGTTCCGAAAGAAGCACTCCCGTACTTGTACAGCATTTCAATCTTCGCATGTCCCGGTGACGGATAGCCGATCCTCTGGAACTGGCCTTGCACTGAAGCCACATCAGTCAGGTAGCCCAGGGCTTTCCCCTCCATGATCGCCTCGGGCAGATAGATTCTGGGAATACTCTGCCGCACCGAATTCATGGTCACGATATGCGGCATGCGCTGATAATTATTGGCCGCATTGGCACTGAACTGGAGATCGCCGGACATACTGCCTTCAGCATAGCCCGGGAAATAAAAGGAAAAGTCCAACGGTGCGCCGAACTGCAGGTTACCGAAATTGACGCCCGGTTGCCCGAACCCCTGCATCGCACCAAGAATCGTCATCATCCGGGCCCATTGAATCCCCATTGGGCCGCGACACGCACCCCCGACACCGCAGCCCCAGCCACCTGCACCGAGATAGGTTTTCTTGCGCCCCCATTCCCTGGCCAGCGCCCTGACCTCGCGAGCCGGCACTCCGGTTTCCCCCTCCTGCCAATCCGGTGACTTCGGCGTGCCGTCTGTGGTTCCGAGGATGTAATCTTTCCATTCCTCGAATCCCTGGGTTCTTTTTTCTACAAATTCCTTGTCATAAATATCCTCTGTGATCCAGACATGACAAAGCGCCTGGGCAAATGCCGAATCAGTGCCTGGCTTGGGTGCGATCCACTTGCCACCCAAATGGGCGGCTGTGTGATTCATATACGGATCAATATGCACCATCTTGATGCCCAGTTCCTTGGCCCAGCGACGTCGTTCAGTGCCCTCGTATCCATAGGTTGCATCAGGATCGCTAGACCAGAAAACCATCATCTCCGCTTCTTTCAGGCAATCCTCAACCGTGCCATAAAACTCCGGTGCCCCCAGACGCAGGCTATTGCCCCAGTGGTGTGTTGCACCCCAGAACCACCCTTCCCAACTATCGGGGTTATGGTGCAGCTTGGAACAACCGATCAAATTCCAGAACCGGTTAAAAGCACTCAGATAATGGCCAAGGTTTCCCCACTGGTGATGTGAACCATTCGCTACCAATACGGCCCCGGGACCCTTGCGCTTGGCACGCTTTATTTCCTTGGTAACAATATCCAGCGCTTCATCCCAACTGATCCGCTCAAATTCCGAGACCCCGCGATTCTGAATATTACGGTCACCATCGGGATCAAAATCCACCCGTTTCATGGGATACAAAAGACGTTCTTTTGAATAAACCATGGACTTTTGCGCCATGCCGTGGGCGGCCAGGGTAGTACGGCGAGGAGGCGTAAATGTTTTGCCTTTTGCTTTTATCGACCATGAAGGCGCATCTTCATCGTCAAACTCCATGGGAGTGATTCTCAGAATTTTTTCATCCTTGACATAGACAAATATCGGCCCGCCATTGGTGCCGCTTGTGTACCGCATCACACCATCACCCATATCGGTGCCGCTCTTCCAGGTGATCGTTTCCATACGGGCCAGTGTGGCCATAAACCATACTGCCAGTTCATCCGAACCTTCCAGACCGATTTTGAAGTTTTTCGCGGCATCGATGCGCACCAATTGGTCGAAAGGAGGGGTAAGGAACTCTTCCGCAATTGCCTTGTTCTTGAAAATAATGGACAGATCCGGGTGCTCGCAAATGCCCTTCTTCGAGCTGATTTTACCGTTTTCCAACTTTACCCAGCGGCCTTTCGAGTTATCCTGCAACTTGAACTGTGCAGTCAGATTTTTCTCCTTCAAACGGGCTGCAAACTCGGGGTATATGCGCGCAGTCACTCTCAGCGCCTGCACCATCCCGAAAAGTATGATCGAAAATTTCATATAACTCTCCTGCATACAGGCACGGAAGCTGCCTGATTATTCATGTTCTTTGGTTCCATTGGTCGTATTGATCGTGCCTTGCTGCCAGCCCCGGTCACCTTCCAGGAAACTGTTCAGTGCCGTGACAACCCGGCAATACAATGAGCCGGGCGCCAGCTCCATAACCCGTTCACACAGCAGGGGCACCCAGTTGCAAAGATGCCGCTCGGTGAAATCCGCCTGTGCCAGCTGACAAGACAAGGCATCTCTGCCTGCCTGTGACTCCTGAAAACAGAGAAAATGCATGAACTCAAGCTCCACCGATAAATGGTCGGGTGCCCATGCAAAACCTTCATCCAGCGCATAACCGAAAAACTCATAGAAGCGCACAATCTCTTCACGCACGCCGGCTTTTTGCCCCCTCATCAGATCTTCGCGGATGGGCGCAGGCGCCCCCTGATCTCCAACCTCGAAAAGGCGGCTGTATTCAGACTTCAGACGCGGTAGCTCGGCCGACACAAACTCCCGAATAATGTCATCCAGACCATCAGCACAGGGAACGTGCTTGCCAACGCCAATCCTGTCGCGGCAGCTGGCACGTGAATCGACCTCATGGGGAGAAGCCATCAGTTCAGAAAATACTGCATAACACGCACTGCGTGCCGCCGCAGTTTTTTTCACATCACGGCCTGATACCGTCCTTGTGATGCCCTGCTCCGCGTTACCTGTCACCATGAGCCGACCGACCGGTTGATTGACTGATTGCCCTGGCTGAGATGGGGTTGACATGATAACGAGCAGACTAGCGAGGCTGAAAGGTGGCTGTGCTGACAATTATCAGCAAACAGCCTCTATATTCTACCTCATGATGGCGCAACCGCTGATAGAATGAGGAGATCATCACTGCCCCCGACTATCCCCATGATTTGCTACCAGGAAGCACTCCAGATAATCGCCAGCTCGGTATCTGCTTTATCGCAGGAGCAGGCGCCACTGTCCAGGCTCACCGGCTGCGCCACCGCTGCAGATATTTCCAGTGACACAGCAGTACCACCCTTTGCGAATACGGCAATGGATGGTTATGCACTGAGTTCAACACTAACCGCTGAGGCAACACCAGCCAGTCCCATTGAAATAGGAGTAGCGGGGATGATCACAGCAGGTGAATCTCCGCCGGCCTCAACACCTGCTGGTCAATGTTGGGAAATAATGACAGGGGCACCGATGCCCCCGGATTGTGATGCGGTGATCCCGGTTGAGAATGTCGAATGCACCAGAGATGCAGATGGCGCACCCGTGAACATCAGATTCGATGAGCCGGTCCAGGCCGGGCAACATGTCAGAGCAGCCGGACAGGATATAGAGCAAGGCCAAACCATTCTGTCTGCCGGGCACCTGCTGCAGCCCCACGCAACCATGGGGCTGGCGGCTATTGGCCGATCTGAGCTTGCAGTGAGGCGAACACCTCGCGTGGCCATCATCACCACCGGAAATGAACTCCTGAACAATGAAATACCATTGCAAGGGGGGTTGATACGCGATGCGAATGGCCCCTACCTGGCAGCGTGCATGGACAGGATGAATATCCGGCTGGTGATGCATGAATCAGTCTCTGATGAACCGGCAGCCTTGCAATCAGCGATAGAAAACGCAGCGCAAAGCGCCGATATAGTACTCACTACAGGCGGTGTATCAGCGGGTCGCATGGACTTCGTACCATCCGTAATTACCGCAATAGGCGGAGAAATCCTGTTTCACAAAGTCACCATGCGGCCAGGCAAGCCGCTGCTATTTGCCCGGCTTGCGCCTGAAAAATGGATCTTCGGGCTACCAGGCAATCCGATCGCTGTCGCAACAGGATTGCGTTTTTTCGTGATCCCCGCTTTCAGAGCGCTGCAAGGGTTGCCCGATGAGCAATTTCATCCCGCTATCTGCCTGGATCCGGTACGTAAACGCCAGGGCTTCAGGTTCTTTGCCAAAGCGGTAGCGAGCGTGGACAAACAAGGGCATATGACCGTACAAATCCTGCCCGGCCAGGAATCATTCAAGATCAGCCCATTGATCAAGGCAAACTGCTGGGCAATCGTCCCGGAAGGCAAAAAAACTGTGCGCCCGGGCGAGCTAATAGAGATCGCACCTTTGTACCCGACGGAATTTTTGCAGCTAAGCTGTTAGCTAAGCAGGGCGAACGTAGTCCTGTGCATGAGCCTCAACGAAATCAGCAATTGCGCCGGTATCAGCGCGATCCAGAACCTGTACAGGTGCCGCGGGCATGGCCTGGTCGGAAACAATCGCCTTTACGCCGGGGTCTGATTCCGCCAGTACCGGGGTATCAGGATCACCCCGCCTGATCTCCAGCTTAACGAGATCCTCTCGCTTGTAGCCTTCAACCAAAACCAGGTTCACGCCGTCAAAATGAGCCACCAGATCAGCCAGCGCGGGCTCCGGGCTGTTCTCCAGCTCACAGATATGCGCCCAGCGCTTGCTCGACACGACAATGACTTCAACCGCTCCTGCCTCGCGATGCAAATAGCTGTCTTTCCCGGGGTGGTCTATATCAAACTCGTGATGCGCGTGTTTTACAGTAGCAATCTTCAGGCCTCTGCCTGTAAGCTCTCTTACCAGTTCAACAACAAGTGTTGTCTTGCCGGAGTTCTTAAAACCTGCTATTCCAATAATACGCATTTTCAGGTTACTGTTGATCGCTTCTTGATAATCCACATCATGTTCATCATTCTAAAATCAATTCATATCACTGTTGTCGTTCTGACAATTTCGATGTTTCTGATCCGGATCGTGTGGATGCTGCAAGGGTCAAAACTTCTATACCATCCATGGACCCGCGTCATACCACACGTCAACGATACAGTCCTGTTTATCAGCGCGCTAGGCACTGCGGCAGCGCTGGGGCAATATCCGTTTGTCAACGACTGGCTCACCGCAAAAGTTTTCGCCCTGGTTGTCTATATTATTCTCGGCAGCATTGCATTGAATAGCGGTGAACGACGAGGTCGAGCCATGGTAGCCCTCACAGGCGCACTGATCTCCTTTGGTTATATTCTGCTGGTAGCGAGATGCAATGATCCGCTAGCCTGCTTTGGTAGCAGCGGCTAGCAACTCGCTCCTGGAAATCCAACCTCTGGTAATCCATTCCCGGGCAATCAGCCCTTCGGTACCCAGGCACTGCACCAGCCATTTGCATTTACCAGCTTGCCGGGAAAAATCTGGCAAGGACGCCATGCAGCGCCTTCTTCACCGGAAAGCAGGGCGCAATTCGCGCACAACTGACCCGCTTCGTACCGGGAGGTTTGTGGATTCGAAGAATCAACCGTGCTCGCATCGTGCACATAGCCCAAACCCTGGGCTAAAGGGTCTGCTTCATCGATATGCGGTACATCACCTGCACGAGCAGTCTGGCTGGCCAATGCACCGGCGGGAACCGCCATAGTGAGATTTTGCAGGAAAACACGACGGGTAAGGTTTTTGTCAGACATGGTTGGATCCTATCCAGATAGGCGGAAAATATTGAGCTTGGAAAGCAAATAATACTGTATTTATTCAAGCGGTGCGCAAGGAAAAATACTTAAAGAAACTGCCGGTTTCCCGTCGAGCCGGCCGGCGCCGCCAGCCGACGATCTATCAGCTGCTGCACCCGTTGAAGCGTTGCAGAATCCGGATTTATCGCCAGGCCGTTGCCCACATCCTGGCTGGCAAGATCAAGCTTGCCCATACCCAGGTAGGCCAGTGCTCGATTGCTATATGCCTGCCAGCGCCGCGGCTCAAGTGTCAAAGCAGTATCACAGTGCGCTACCGCTTCCGGATATTGCTGCAGCCCGGCATGGCCGGCACAAAGGTTGCTGTAAGCAGCGGCTCGCTGACCTTTCGAAATCTCAAAGGCAAGTCCCCGATGAGTCAGCCGCAGTCCCTCTGAATACCGGCCGGATCGAATCGCCATGGCGCCGTCAGCCAACTGCTGACTGATGCCGAATACCGTTCGGCCATCACCCTGTACCAGCACGGGAAACAACGCAGAGCACAGCAGCAATACCAACAATCGTCGTCGTATCATGTCAGTCACCCTCGAATGATCACTATACCCGAGAAGCAGCATCGATTCGCGCTCACCAGCGCCCGCACATACTGAGACGGCGGTCACACCTCAAGAATCGTTGCAGAGAGACTATAGGCATGGGTAATTCCGGGTCTCGCTGCACTATGCCATTCGATACACAAACTCTTCCATATCAGGACGTGAGGAACGAGACTGCCTGGATACGCGAGCAGCAGATCAGCATGCTCTACCAAAATTGCATCGGGGCATTTGCGGGGACAGTCGTCTTTGCCTTCGCGCTGGTGTTATTGCTCTGGTTTGTTGTCCCTCAGCAACGATTGATATTGTGGCTCGGAGTCGTCTCGGTACTCACCTTGCTGCGATTATTCTTGCATCAGCGGTTTACCCAGTCTGCTGCCGAAACTCCGGCCAACGATTATTGGCTGCATGCCTACCTGGTCAGCGTTCTGTTATCGGGGGCAACATGGGGTGCTGTATCAGTCTGGATGTTCCCGGCCGACTCACTGCCGCATCAAATATATATTGCACTTATCCTTGGTGGCCTGTGCGCTAACAGCGGTACCTCGCACTCACCACTGCCCATAACATTCACCATTTTCACCATTCCGGTGCTGCTTCCGTATCTTGTTATGGTCTGGCAAATTGGTGCTACCGAAACACAACTCGCCGCAGCGATGATTACGCTGTTCCTGGCGATTCTGGCTCGTAATGTTTACGACTCCGGCAAAACAATAAGAAACACGCTGGAATTGCAAGTACAAAATGCTGAACTCACGCGTGAACTGCACTATATGGCAACCCATGACTCACTATCTGATCTCATCAACCATGGTGAATTTCAACGTCGGCTGAAAAGACTGGCCAGAGAGGGTTTCGAGAAACAGACTGATTACTCTTTGGTGTTTCTGGATATTGACCTTTTCAAAACAGTCAACGACACAGGTGGCCATAGCGCAGGCGATGCTTTGCTGCGAGAGATTGGCAGAATCATGCGGCTCCACACGCGTTCGGGTGATACGGCAGCCAGAGTCGGCGGGGACGAGTTCGCATTGCTGCTCATTGGCTGCCCGAAAACACGAGCGCTGGATATTGCAGAGAGCCTTCGCAAAGATATCGCAGCACTCGACTTCACCTATGAAGGCAAGGAATACCAGGTTGCGGCCAGCATCGGTGTAACCTACGGCAGCACCGGCCAACATAGCTCCACCAGTATTCTGAAGGCCGCAGACGCGGCCTGCTACGCCGCCAAGGAAGCCGGTCGCAACCGGGTACGAATGCTCCCGGCCAGCGATGTATTCCAGACCACCGGCCGCTTCCACATCACCACCAAACAGACGGCCTCAACCTGTCATTAGCACCGGGGGCACCGGGGGGGTCGGACCTCGGTATATGACTGAAAACTAAATAAAATCAGTCGATAACAGCCCCCAAATGGCCCTTAAAACATGGTTTTTGATAGCAAAAACAACACTCTAAGAAAAATTACCTGAGACCCCCGGATCCTTCTCTTGGCCATTATCCTTAGAGTGCCCATTTCACCCGTGAAAACCCCCTTCCAAGCACTATAATTGCTAACTATTACGACTTATTTTCAAATTACATCAATAAGTTAACGAGGTCCGACCCCGTAGTTGCCGTAGTTACACCCGCAGTTACAAATTGTTACAAAGGGTTACGTTCGTGAAAGGATGCCAGTCGGGATCCGGTCTAAACTGCTGATTCTGCTGTAATAGCAAGGCATTGGGCGGGGGTAATCTATCCTCTGAACCTCGGTTTTACTCCAGTTTTGTAGATGACTCGGGTTTGCTGTTGCAGCTACACTATCGTTTCGATATATCTGGTCAACTGAATATATCGAATGAATTAGCAATACTGACAAACCGGATCGAAAACATGGATATAAAAACACTGTGCCTCGGACTACTGAGCCTCAATGAAGCTTGCGGATATGATCTGAAAAAGAAATTTGAATCACTCTTCAAGCATTTCTTCGCAGCAGGATACGGCTCCATCTATCCTGCCCTGGCAGATCTCGCCGAAGCGGGATTGGTAGATTGCCGGGAAGTCCCTCAAAACGGGCGACCGGCCAGAAAAGTCTACTCAATCACTGAATCAGGCCGGAAACATTTTCAGGATGCACTCAATAGCGCAAACCCCACACACAAGTTACGGTCAGATTTTCTGGTGATGATGTATTTCGCCGATCAGCTCGACAACGACAGGCTGCAATTATTGCTGAACAGCAGGGTCAGCGCTTTCGGTGGCGTCACTGCTCATATCAAAAATATTACTGATTCCTGGCCAAGTGACTCCCCTGCCGGAGCCCGGTTCGTGGCCGGCTTTGGAGAAGCGATGGCAAAAGCAGCGACGCAATATATCGAGGAAAATCGTCATATCCTGAAGGGTCACAGTCAGGATCAAGCCAAGGGTCAACCCAGAATTCGGCATACAGACCTCAGTCAAGCAAATCACCAGCCCGCCGCAACCATTGAGGAACGAGTATGAGTATAGGCAGAACACTTGCTGCCAAACCATGGATACTGGCACTGGCTATCCTTGCGCTGGTCGCCGCATGGATGCTTTCAGGCAAGGGCAATAATACCGCAGCCAATGTCGCTGAAACCCAAGCCTTGTCTAATGATAGCGTGGCGCTCCGTGCTGTACAGGTTCAAATTCAACGTGCCGAACCCATTGTTCGATACATTAATGTGTATGGCCGATCATCCCCGGCCCGAACAATCGAAGTAAAAGCTGAAACCAACGGACGCGTTATAGCAATCGGAGCAGATCGGGGCCGATCAGTCAAAAAAGACGGGGTGATTGTCCGGCTTGATCTGCGTGATCGCAGTGCGCGACTCGCTCAGGCCAAGGCCAGTGTCAAAGAGTACAAAACCAATCACAAAGCCCTGCTCAAGTTGAAAAACGATGGCTATGTTTCCGAAACTCAGATTGCCGAAGTCGTCGCCAAACTTGAGGGCGCAAAAACCGAGTTGTTGCGCGCAGAGATTGATCTGGAGAATATGACCATACGCGCGCCCTTCGACGGTGCTCTGGCTACTCGCGATGTCGAGATTGGTGATTTCGTCCGGGCAGGCGACGTCATCGCAAGTTTTATCGATAACACCAAATTAATAGTATCAGCAAGCCTTGCCGAACAAGACGCACAATTCGTTGCTGTCGGGGATGATGCGACAGCCCTTTTGGTAACCGGGCAGGAAGTAGCAGGGAAAATACGGTACATCTCCCCCGTCGCAGACAGTGCGACCAGAACCTTTGCTGTCGAACTGGAAGTCCCCAACCCGGATGGCATGCTGCCTGCGGGGGTTACATCCGAAATCCGGATTGCCGGTGCTACCGTGATGGCGCACAAAATTTCGCCCTCACTTCTGAACCTTGAAACCAATGGCACCATCGGAGTAAAAGTCCTTGATGACAATGAACAGGTCGTCTTTTATCCGGTAGAAATTGCCCGGTCTCAAACTAATGGAATCTGGGTAACCGGGCTGCCTGAGACAGCTCGCATCATTACTGTAGGACAAGGTTACGTCCTCGCAGGGCAATCTGTAAAACCGGATTATATTAAAACCCCGACTACTGTTGCATCGGGTCAAAGCGAATGATCAACGCAATTAATGCCGCTATTGGCCGCAGCCGGACTGTGATGGTGGCCTTTCTTGTGATTATTGGCGCCGGAATTATTTCCTATCAGGCATTACCAAAACAAGCCGAGCCCGATATCCAGTTTCCGATGATTTTCGTACAGATGTTTCTGGAAGGCAGTTCGCCCGAAGATGCTGAAAGATTGCTGATTCGTCCAATGGAGCAAGAACTGCGATCACTCGACGGCCTGAAAAAAATGGTCGCAACCGCCGGCGAAAGCAATGCCTCCATAAACCTCGAGTTCGAACCGGAAGTAGATATTTCAATCGCGATTCAGGATGTCCGGGAAAAGGTCAATATGGCCAGAGCCAAGCTTCCCCAGGACGCTGAGGAACCCAGGGTACAAGAAGCAAAAATGTCCCGCTTTAACCCCATGCTGGTGTTAAATCTTGGCGGAGATGTGCCCCAACGGGCACTCTATAAAATCAGCCGTTCTCTAAAGGAAGATCTGGAAGGAATCGATGGTGTTCTGGAAGCCAAGATTGTCGGTATTCGCGATGAATTGCTGGAAATCACGATCAACCCCCTGGCCATGGAAAGTTACGGCCTTTCTCCCGCTGATGTCCTTGGCTTCGTAGATCGCAATAATCGCATGGTAGCTGCCGGCGCCATGCAATCTGAACAGGGACGATTCGCGATCAAGGTTCCCGGAATTATTGAATCCCCGGAAGACATCATGGGCTTGCCTGTAAAGGTAGAAAATGGACGGGTTGTCCATTTTCGTGATATCGCATCAGTGCTTCGTACCTATAAAGATACAGACAGCTACGCCCGGCTTAACGGGAAACCGGCCATTGCGATTGAGGTTGTGCAACGTACCGGCTCGAATATGCTTGCCACCGTTGATGAAATCAAAGAAACCATTGAACAGATCTCAAGAACCTGGCCAGCCGGCCTGCAGCTGACCTACTCGACCGACAGATCCATTCAGGTCAGAAACAGTATTTCCAATCTGGTCAATAATGTCAGCGCGGCGATACTTCTGGTCTTCATCGTGCTGCTGGCTATTCTGGGTGTTCAAAATGCCATATTAGTAGGACTGGCAATTCCCGGTTCTTTTTGTGCAGCTTTTTTCTTTCTCAATATCACAGGCTTGTCAATCAACACGGTAGTGTTGTTCGGCCTTATCATGTCAGTGGGCATGCTGGTTGACGGTGCTATTGTTGTCACCGAACTGGCTGACCGAAAAATGGCTGAAGGTGCCAGTCGGAAAGTTGCCTATTCCCAAGCCTCCCAGCGCATGGCATGGCCAATCATCGCCTCTACCGCAACCACACTGGCCGCTTTCCTGCCGATGGTTTTCTGGCCTGGTCAGATGGGCAACTTCATGAAATTCCTGCCGCTGACACTCATATTTACGCTGTCGGCCTCCCTCCTGATGGCGTTGATAGTCGTTCCTACCCTCGGCACCCTGATTGGCCGGCCGGGGCATTTCGATAAAGAGAAAAAACGAAATCTCGCAGCCTCCGAAAATGGTGACCTGAACAGTATTACCGGTTACACCGGACACTACATTCAGATGATGACCAAAGCACTCAACCGCCCGGTCGCCGTCGTGATCGCCCTGTCAACGCTGCTCGTCACCATATACGTCAGCTATGGCGTACTCGGCAAGGGCATCGAAATGTGGCCGGAGATTGATCCCAGACAGGGCAGCATCACCATTCGTGCACGTGGTGATCTTTCAACCCGGGAAAAAGATGAACTCGTCAAGCTGGTTGAGCAACGAATATATGGAATAGAAGGTATCGAAAATATGTATGCACGATCCGGCAGCACCAACCTCGGCGCCGCTGATGATCAGATCGGATCAATCGGCCTCAACTATGTGGACTGGCGTCAGAGAAGGCCTGCAGAAGAGATTGTCGCCGAAATCCGTGACCGAACCGCAGGCATCGCCGGGCTGGAAATCGAGGCCAGTTTACCGAGTCATGGCATGAATCAGGGTAAACCGCTGGATATCGAAATATCCGGGAGCTCTTTCGCATCCATCAAAGAGGCTGTAAGCAAAATCCGGGGGCATCTGGAAACCATGCCGGCAGCACTGAACATTGAAGATACACGCCCGTTGCCGAGTATTGAATGGCGACTGGAAGTAGACCGTGCACAGGCAGCAAAATTTGGTGCTGATGTTTCTGTGGTCGGTAGTATCATTCAGCTGGTCACTAACGGCATCCGGCTCGGGAACTACCGGCCCGATGATGCTGATGACGAGATCGATATCCGCGTGCGCTTTCCTTCTGATCAGCGCAGTCTCGATAGCCTGGGCGAGCTCAGAATCCCGACTCAGGCTGGGAGTGTGCCCATCAGTACTTTTGTCACACGACGCCCCGCTGAGTCAACCAAGTCAATTACGCGAACCGACCGACGCCGCACCATGTCAGTACAGGCGGATCTCGCTGACGGCTACCGTATCGGACAAGTATTGCAGGAAGTACAGCAAGCCATACCGGGCTTGAACCTGCCCCCTGATGTGCACATCAAGTTCAAGGGCAGTGCTGAGCAACAGGCAGAATCCATGTCATTCATGTTCAAGGGAATGGGGCTGGCCATGGCGATGATGGCGATGATTTTGCTCACCCAGTTCAACAGTGTTTTTCAGGCGGGCCTGATTCTGACCGCGGTGATATTCTCAACCGGCGGTGTATTACTCGGACTAATGGTCACCGGCCTGCCGTTCGGCATTATGAGCTGCGGGATTGGGGCAATCGCTCTGGCAGGAATTGTTGTCAACAATAATATTGTCCTCATCGACACCTACAACAAACTACGGGCTACAGGCATGGAGGCAAAGGAAGTCATTATCAGAACCTGTGCACAGCGTATGCGTCCTGTCATGTTAACCACGATCACCACCGTACTTGGGATGCTGCCAATGGCCATGGCGCTCAACCTGGATATTCTCAATCGGGATATGTACTTCGGTGGCCCCTCCACCGCATGGTGGAAACAGATGGCAACAGTGATCTCGGGTGGCTTGATATTCGCAACCATCCTGACACTGATTCTGACCCCCTCCTGTCTGATGATTCAAGCCAATATTTCTGCTCGCATAAAGGTCCGAAGAGAAAGAAAGCAGGCCGCCAGGGCTCAAGTAGCCTGACTTTACACTGAGGACACTGGGGGGAGGACACTGGGGTCGGACCTCAGTAACCTGCTGATACAGAATGAAAAACAAGGCAATAAATGGCAAATATAATGCTTGGAACCTTGTTTTCGAGGTCTAAAACAGCACTCTAAGACGGCGGAGCGACGGAGATAGCAACATTGCTTAGCAGCCCCTTTTTACCCCCAAAAACAGCACTCTAAGACTTGATATGGGTACAAAACCAACCGATTACTTTTTGAAATCAGTTGGTTATCGAGGTCCGACCCCCTGGCCTTGGGCTCCCCTGGGCTTTTTCAATCTTTGCCCATGAATCGCGTAGGGTGACTACCCGATTGAATACGGGATGCTTGATAGTGGGGTCTTGCTTGTCTGATACGAAATAACCAAGCCGTTCAAATTGAACACTGCTGCCGGCCTCCAGGTTTTTTAATGATGGTTCTATTCTGGCCTGCTCGCGCACTGCCAGTGAATCCGGGTTGAGGTATTCCTTGAAGTCTTTTTCATTGGATGCGGCACCCGGGTTGGCGATAGAAAACAGTCGGTCATATAAGCGAACCTCCGCAACAACAGAGTGCTCGCAGCTTACCCAGTGGATGGTTCCTTTGACTTTGCGCTGCACTTCACCGGTACCGCTGCGGGTCTCCGGGTCGTAGGTGCAGTGAATTTCCGTGACTTCTCCCGCATCGTTCTTTATGACATCAACACACTTGATAATGTAACCATACCGAAGCCGCACCTCTCCATCAGGGCGCAAACGAAAAAACTTGCGGGGCGGGTCTTCCATGAAATCATCCCGTTCAATATACAGCTCCCGTGTAAACGGAACCTGCCGCTCGCCCATCTCCGGATTGCCCGGATGATTTGCCGCCGTCATCATCTCGGTTTCGCCGGCGGGATAGTTGGTCAGTACCACTTTCACCGGGTTCAGCACTGCCATCGCCCGCGGTGCACGCACATTGAGATCCTCTCGCACGGAAAACTCCAGTGATCCCATCTGGATCAGATGCTCTTTTTTAGTAACACCCGCCCGGCTGCAGAAATCCCGAATCGCCTCCGGTGTATAGCCTCGTCGGCGCATGCCCGCGATGGTCGGCATGCGAGGGTCATCCCAGCCACTGACATGTCCAAGCTCAATCAACTGCGCCAGCTTGCGTTTGCTGGTAATCGTGTAAGCAAGATTCAGCCGCGAAAATTCTATTTGCCGGGGACGATGCGCCAGATCAAGCTGATCAAGAATCCAGTCATACAAAGGCCGGTGATCTTCAAATTCCAGTGTGCACAGAGAATGGGTAATACCCTCCAGCGCATCACTCACTGTATGAGCAAAATCGTACATCGGATAAATACACCAGCTATCTCCCGTGCGCTGATGAGCAACATTCCTGATCCGGTAAAGTGCCGGATCCCGCAGGTTCATGTTCGATGAGGACATATCGATCCGGGCTCGCAGCACATGCTCACCATCGGCAAATTCACCAGCGCGCATCCGACTGAACAAATCAAGACTTTCCTCAATCGTACGATCACGATACGGACTGTCTTTTCCGCTTTCCGTCAGTGTCCCCCGGTACTCCCGAATCTGCTCGGCGCTCAGGCTATCAACATAGGCCTTTCCCTGCTGAACCAAATCCACAGCCGCCGCATAAAACTGCTCAAAGTAATCCGAAGCATGGGTCAACCTGTCTCCCCAGTCGAACCCCAGCCAACGCACATCGGCGGATATCCCATCAGCAAAGTCCTGCCGCTCTTTTACAGGGTTGGTGTCATCAAAGCGCAGATAACACTGGCCGCTGTTCTCTGCCGCAACACCGAAATTCAGGCAAATTGATTTGGCATGCCCGATGTGCAGAAAACCGTTGGGCTCCGGCGGAAATCGCGTCACAACCTGCCCTTCATGCTTACCGCTGGATATATCGTCAGCAATAATCTGACGTATAAAATCCTTGCCGGGGGTTTCACCAGTTTCATTCATAATCGAATCACTCATATTCTCGTGCTATTTATTTCCGCAGTTGTCTTTTCCCCGAGTGCTTTTCCCGGGAGACTCCGACAAAGACTATCCGAATCCAGCCTTCCCCGGTAACCCGTGATTCTCGTTGGTTCACCGCATAAATGCTACAAACCTGACAGATCACCCCTGTGCCAAGACCCCCGGCACAGGCAAACCTGTGCCACATGCACGTGTCTGAAAGCCCGAAAACGCTATAATTTTCAAATGATCGTGGCCCAAAAACCATTCAATGATCAATGGCGATTGCTTGCCGGGTCGCTACTCGTCCTGTGGTATTGCGGCCCGGTGGCAGCCCAGTCAAACGAAGCGCCGGCAGAATCTCCCACCGAAGCGCTACCAAAGCTGCCAACACCGATCGAACCAGTCGATCCCGGCCCATGCAAAGATCTGAACTATGACTCGAAAGCCTGGCTGGATCGAACCCAGCGAACAGTTTACAGAACAGTATGTAATACCGCGCTCTGGTTTGATGGTTTTTTCGGTGACCAGCGTTTCGATGGAGAAACCGGAGACACCTACGGCCGGTTAGGGCTAAGCAGCTTCCTGGATGAGCGCGATGGATTGGATGCAAGATTGAGACTGCGCGCTCGCTTCGCTTTACCCGCACTCAATCACCGGGGCGCGATCCTGCTCGGTCGCGGTGATGAAAAGGAGATTGTCGATGAACGTACCTCGACAGACTACGATGCTCTACCAAGCAACTTCAACGATCTTGACGACGAAGCCTGGTTACTCGGATTGGGGTTCGAAAAGGGTGGGCTGAAGCGTGGATTTAAATTCAGCGTGGGCGCCAAACTCCGAGCCCGGCCGCAACCCTATGCCAAAGGCACCTACCGACGTAGTGTCTCACTAAGCCGCCAGGACCTCGCACGATTCAGGCAGATATTATTCTGGCGAGATGCCGAAGGGTTCGGTTCTACTACCCAGCTTGATATCGACCACCTGGTATCTGATCGCTTGATGCTGCGCTGGGCAAACTACGGTACCGTTTCGGAAGACAAGGAAGTCGAGGGCCTCGAGTGGGGCTCGACGTTCACCCTGTTTCAAAGTCTTTCCGACCGTCGCGCCCTGAGCTATCGCGCCCTGATTCGCGGTGAAACAAAAGCGGAGGTTCGCTACCAGAATGTTGGCTTCGAGGTGCGGTATCGTCGACGGCTGATGCGCGAATGGCTATTTGTTGAACTCATCAGCAGTGTCACCTGGCCAAAGGAGCTGTTGACCGAGGAGCGTAAAGCCAACTTCGGTGTGGGCATCGGGTTTGAAATGTACTTCGGACCGGTGCCGGATGCGCAGATGCGCTAGTAAAATAAATAAAAACGAAGAAGCCTCTCCTGCTATTTCCGCATGGCCAGTTGCGTCATCACCAGTGCACTGATCACCAGCATCAAGGCAAGCAGTGTATTAGGTGTCAGCGCCTCGCCAAACACCAGCCAGCCCAGGGCAACCGCCCACAAAGGCACTAGATAATTCAACAAGGATACAAACCGGGCACTGGTATGGTTGACGAGATAGAAGTACATAATGGATGCAGCCCCGGTACACAGAACACCCAGAAATGAGATCGCCGCCACCTGTATCGGTGTGTACTCAACATCCAGTACTGCAGCGGGTACCGTCAATGGTGAAACCACAATAGCCGCCAGCACCATCACTGCCACCGCAGTCACCACCGGGTGACTGCCCGGCATCAACCGGGCCAGCACGGTCGCTAATGCATAGCACACAGCCCCCGCCAGGATCGCAAGCTGGGATACCAGCCTGCCTGCCGATCCCCCGACAGCGGCGAGTGAATCCGGCCCCATCAACACCACAACCCCGGCAAAACCGAGCAAAAAAGCAACCAGGTGTAGGCCGGTAATTCGCTCATCATCGAGCATGAAATGCGCCATCAGCAATACACAAAGCGGCGTAACAGCCGCCAGGATGCCCGCCAACCCGGATTCCACCTGCTGCTGACCCCAGGAAATCAGGTAGAAAGGAATGCAGTTCCCTATCAAGGCTATGGCCAGGAAAAACGCCCAGGGACGCAGGCTCCGGGGCATCATGTACCGGCCACCCGGGATCAGCGCCAGAGCCAGTAATACGACCGCTGCCAGCAAAATGCGCAAACCGGTAATCTGATCCGGTGACCAGGCCTCAAGAGCAATCCGGATCATCAGGTAAGACGACCCCCAAAGCAGGGAAAGCAGCAGCAATATGACCCAGTGTCTGGGTTTCAGCACGAGTGCCACTCACACGGAGGTATGGCCGAATACATGGAACTCCCACCAAAGTAACGACTTACTTGAATTTCCCTAGAATCGTTATATATTTCATTCATTAGGTTTTGATTGTGTTCTTTCTTGTCATTTTGTGGCATGTCCAGAACCTGCAATCAAGCCAGAAGCCCGCCGGCTCACGATGGCCGCGCTGATAAGAACAACAGGACAAACAAGAATAATAAAGGGACTCCGATGTGCCAGCTTTCTAACAAGTTTTTTTCTGCCGTCCGCACTCTGTCCGGTGATGGCCCCATTAAACGCCGCCTGGCCAATGCCTACGCTGATAATCTCGAAGTGGTTCAGGACGATGATATCCCTGAAATCATTCGCACCAAATTCGTCACCTTGAGACGGGCCATGCACTCGGCCAAACCGGCCAACCGGAAGGAAAGCCCCGTCTTTGCATCGGTCAGAAAAATGTCCAGCACCGAGGCCGGCCGCCATTCGAAAGCCATTGTCGCCATGTTCAGCGAGCTGGTTCGGGTCAAAGCCACCGGTGAGCGCCTGAAGCACGGCAAGGGAACGACGCGCAAACGGTCACCCAAATCCCGCAATCACGGTGAAGCACGTCTGAACTAGAAACTACCTGACCGGGGACTACCCACCGGGGCCAATCCCTAATACGGCCTTCTCAGAAATTTGCCTCCAGGCCCGCCAATCACCTCGCCGTTGTCGTAAATTCTTGAGCCGCGCAGGAAGGTTGTCTTGACCCGCGCACCCAGCTCCTGCCCCTCGAACGGCGTATATCCCTGCTGTGACTCGGACTCCTCAGCACGCACTGTCCATGTTTCGGCCGAATCCACCAGCACCAGATCGGCATCCAGCCCCTCGGCAATATCACCCTTTTGATTCAGGCCATAGCGCCGCGCGGGATTGTAGCAGGCAAGCTGTGCCATCTGGTTGTATGACATGCCGCGCTTTTGTCCTTCGCTGACCAGTGCCGACATCAGGTACTCAGTGCCGCCAAAGCCGGACTTCGCCAGCCAGATATCAGTCGGGTTCTCACCATCCACCTTCATCTCGTGCTTGCAGCAGGCGTGATCGCTGCATACCCAGCTGAGATTGCCCTTCAGCAGATGCTCCCAGAGATACTCCACATCCTCGCGGGGTCGAATCGGTGGATTGACCTTGGCCATGCAGCCGGTTTCGGCATCAACATCCAGCATCAGGTGGCCAATGGTCACCTCGCGACGAAAATTGATATGCGGAAATACCGCAGCCATCTGCATCGCTGCATCCACTGCCTTGCGCGAAGTCAGGTGCAACAAATTGATATTGGCCATGTCGGTTTCATTCGCCAGGTAGGAAGCAATGAAAATCGCCAGCCCTTCAGAATGTGGTGGCCGCGCCGCATTGTAGGCATGCAAGCCCTTCAGCTTGCCCTCATCCTCAACAATCTTGGTATAAGCCGCCATGATCTCGGCGGTCTCACAGTGCAGGCTCAGGCTGATCTGATCGGCCTTGTCAGGATATTGAGCCATCGCCGCCCGAATGCCGCGCATGACAAACTCGAAGTGTGCGAAATCGTAGCGCTCTTCCTTGTCAATCATCAAAAACTCGTGCTGATTGGTTGATCGCCCGTGCAGGCCATGACTGCCATAGAACATGAAAATCTTGAAAGAAGTCACCCCGAACTTTTCGATCAGCTCGGGGATCTCGGCAATATGATGTCGGTCCATCGGCGCCAGGTGATAGGCGTAGTCGACATGAAAATTGCCCTCGGACAATTCCAGCACCTCGGGGAAGAAATCCCGGTAGGGCCCGCCTTTGTTCAGGTAGTAACCCCCGGTGCGCATGTAGTTCAGGCTGGTGGTGACCCCGCCCATTGCCGCAGCGCGGCTCTCGGTTTTGGCATCCTCATTCAGCGGGGCATAGATACCGGTATGCATATGAGCATCAACGACACCGGGGAAAGCCAGACGGTTCTGGCCGTCATAGACCTCTGCCGCAGCATCGGCCGGAATATCGGCTGCAATTTTCACAAACTTGCCGTCTTTGATGGCGATATCGGCATCTGCGACGGAATCTGCATTGGGGGCAACCACGCCGATATTTTTGATCAGCAGGTCATATTCTTTGTTGGTGCTCATAAGGTCCTCTGAATTGTTACTTGCCAGATGTTCACATTTGTTCAGCCAGGGAGGGTGAGAGCACTCCCACCTGGATCGCCCGGGCTGCCAGATCCGCTCCCCCGCTGTCAGCGTCTCAGCATACCGTCAAACGGATAGGGAATGTAGAGGTCGAAGGCAGACTCAACCACGCGGCAGACAGTTCTGCCTGCCTGGAGATGATGACACCCGAACACCGGTGTTGATTATCGGGCGACGTGCTCTGCGACGATGCCCTGCATGGCATCAGACAATCGTTGTTCCTCTGCACGTTGCCAGAACTCATTCGCGAGTACCCGCGCATCATCCCAGGCCGCGAGTGTATTGATGGTCGGGCGCGGTGTGCCGATGGCTGAATTCCGGAGATTGCCACTGGCCGGTGGTGCGTAGGCCATGGGTAGTTGGTCGAAGGCGGGCGCGAGAGTGTAGCCACTTTCTGCCGGATACAGCAGAACGTTGTACAGGTGGCGATCAGTATTTGCGATTAATGCGCCAAAGGCATCAAGCAGCGTAATGCGGTGATAATCACTGCCACCAAGCAAATCATCCCGTTCGAGTTCTTTGGCAACATCGGCCCACGGAATACCGGCGTGTCCGGATGCAGCTGCAAGCGACATTACGGCTCGGCGGCCATTAATCCCGATACGGTCAAAGCGATTGATAATCAGGCAACGAAGTCCCCTGGTATCGAGCAGCACGCTTTCTGCAGCAGGTATGCCGGAATCCCTTAATGTTTCGAGCGCAATGTGTTCGAGCGTGAGCAGGTCTTGCCAGCGTCGTGCGTTGTCGGTCTGATCAGTGGCAAATTTAACCAGGCAATGTTGGTTGTCCACAAGTGCGGTAAATTTCGGCTGTTCACCGCCGGCTGAAGAACCCGCATGTTCGCCGGCAAGGGAAGCCATGCTGAGTGCCGGGAAATCAGCAATGGTGCGGGTGCTGTGCTGCAGATTCTGGAAGCGGTCGAATGATTCGTGACCAATGATGAGGTTGCCAGGCAAATCTTCGCCACGGCGACTGAGCGCGCTGAGGACGTGGTGGTCCGACCAATTGGCTACATCATCAGGTAACCCCAGATCGGCATGGCGTTGTGTGTAGGAACGACCAAGGAAGCCACCGGGTAGGATATCGTGCATTTCTGCCGGCAGCCCGTCGATAATGCTTTCATCAGGAAGCCAGACGGATTCGTTGCCGGCGAGCGTGATGAATGTGCCGGCCGGTGCAATTTGCCCGATATCGTCAACCCGGAAGGCAGGAAATTCATCCGTACTCAGCCCGGTCACAATTCGCCGGGCGGCATAGTGTGTGGAGCGAGCCCGCCCCAGTCTCAGGAGCTGTCGGACTTCCCGCCGATAGGCATTCATCAGGGTGACACGGCTTACCCCAAGAGCATCGACCAGCTCACCGGCCTGACGGGCACCGTTCACGAGATACGGCTGCAACTCCAACATAACTTAACGATTATATATCCATAAAAGCATTAAATAATAAACATTATATTAATATAATACAACGATTAACTTAACGATTTACCAGTAAGGATACGGCTATTTTCTACCTTGATCAAAAAACACCGTGACTATTTTTGACTAGGGTAGAAAATGGCCGTATCCTTGCGTAATGATTGAGAAACCCCGGTATCTGACCACCCAGGTTCGACATGACCTCAAACAGAAAATGGTATTTGTCGCTGGACCCCGGCAGGTAGGCAAGACGACACTCGCCCAAAGCCTGCCCGCTGCAAGCGCCGGCTATCTAAACTGGGATGTGCCTGAACATCGGGATCGTATCCTGCGCCGGGAGCTGCCGGCAGGCAAGCTATGGGTATTCGATGAGATCCACAAATACCGGCAGTGGCGCAATTATCTAAAGGGTTTGTATGACAACCGGCGGGCCGGCCAGCAGATCCTGGTCACCGGCAGCGGCCGGCTGGATCTCTACCGGTTTGGCGGGGACTCGCTGCAGGGACGATATCACCTGCTCCGCTTGCATCAGTTCTCAGTGGCTGAACTGGGACTCAACAAGCCGGCAGAACTTCTGGATCTGCTAAGGCTCGGCGGTTTTCCCGAGCCCTGGCTGTCGGGCAGCGAGCGAGAGGCCCGGCGCTGGTCGCGGGAATACCGGTCGCGACTGATCCGGGAAGAGGTTACATCGCTCGAGACAATCCGGGATCTGGGCCAGCTGGAGTTGATGATGCTGGTTTTGCCGGATCGCGTGGCCTCCCCGCTCTCGATTAATGCCTTGCGCGAGGATCTGCAGGTGAGCCACAAGACCGCTGCATCGTGGCTCCGTGCCATGGAACGTCTGTATGCGATTTTCCGCCTTTCACCGTTCGGCTCGCCACGCATTCGTGCAGTCAAAAAGGAGCAGAAGCACTATCACTTCGATTGGACGGTAGTGCCAGAGAGTGCCCCACGTTTTGAGAATCTGGTTGCCTGTCATCTTCTCAAGTGGGTTCATTTCCAGCAGGATGTGGAGGGGGCAGACATTGAGTTACGGTACTTTCGTGACAAGGACGGGCGGGAAGTGGATTTCGTAGTTGTGGAACGGCGCAGCCCGGTATTGCTGGTCGAGTGCAAATGGGCAGATGCAGAGACTGATCGCAGCATCAGGTACCTCAAGGCAAAATTTCCCAAGGTGGACGCCTGGCAGATATCAGCGACCGGTACAAAGGATTATGTATCCGGCGAGGGGATTCGGGTCGCGCCGGTGCTCAAGCTTTTGTCCAGGTTGATCTGAATGATCCAGTTTGAGTTGGTCGATGATCATCACAGGATAATGCCTGGGTCAGGATGACTGGTGTTAATTATCGGGCGATGTACTCTGCTCCGAATATCAACAAAGGCACCGGATGATATGGACCGCATTGTTGAAGATGAAGGCTTCACCAAATTACCTGTTTCACTATTTCATGGTGAAAAAGCGGGCGACTTGCCGGAAATTCACCGGGACCCTTTCGACCGCATGCTCGTAGCACAGGCGCAGGCAGAGGGCCTGGAAATAGTGACAGCTGATTCCGGAATATCGAAACATGGAATCAAACTGGTTGATCCGTGTATATGACACCCGAACACCGGTGTTGATGATCGGGCAGCGTGTTGTAATCTGCTAAACCTCACGCACCTGGTGCATCGCGGCCTATGGACATATCCAGAACGATGTCTGAATAAGGCACTTTTGGCACAACGCGGCCATGCTTCTCATGTTTCAGTTGCACCAGTCCCAGACCTTCCATTCTTTTGAGGGTTCGGCTGATACTCGAAACAGCGCGGCCTGAAAGCTTGGCCAGCTCTGAAAGACTTTCGGGATGCTGGTCGGCAATCAAAGCTAAAAGTGCTCTGTTCGGGTCTGACAATGTTTCAGACAAAGCCTTCATAGACGCAAACCATATTTTGGGTGCGCCTCGTTCAGGAACGTGCTTTCCGGCAGCAATATCCAACGTGTATTTTCTGAATTCTTCATGAGGCATTATGCCTACTCTGATTTTCGCCATGATTGTCACTCCTTTTCTACCGCTTTATAGACCTCATCCCAAAAGTCGTTAAGAAACGTCGTTAAATCTACATATTCATATTCGTATGTTCGACTTCCCTTATGTTTATGGTCAAATTCCGATCGCCTTTTGCTTTTTGCGGCGGGACCACTGTGCCTGGGGGCAGTGTGAGCGTTGTCGAAGCCCAGTATTCGTTCACCGGATTTCCGGTGGAAAGTCAGCGAATAACTGAAACCATGTGGTTTTTCCTGACTTTTCAGCACAATATGAAAAACAATTCTGGCGTAGTACCCTCCTTCAAACTGGAAGTAGCAACCATCCAAATCCAAAAGGTATTGCTCTATCGGGTCATGTTTTCCAACCATCTATATGGTTAACACCTGATGTTAAACAGGTCAAGTCCAGATTGCGAATTTGGACTCTACGCTTCTGACTTGTTTCTCATCAGTGACGAATATCGGCAAAATATCAACAAAGGTTTTTTAGCTGATTCTTGCGCCAATGCTACAAATTATTGGCAAATAGCCTACCAGCGTTGAGGCAATCTGCGGGCGGTATGGAATACTCGAAGTATTTCAATACGGTTCAGGCGTGGTCTGACCCGGTAGGCAACAATATAACGCGTATCGGGCACAACCAGTTCACGTGTGCCATGAATGCGGCCAGGACGGCCAAGTGCCGGGTTGCCGGTCAGAAGATCAACCGTGTTATAGAGTCGCTGAACCACGAGCCGGGCTGCGGCAGGGTCATCCCGGACGATGAACTCAGCTTCATCATGAAGGCTCTGTAATGCTTTGGTGAGCCACTTAACCTGCATTGACACCCCACTTGCCGAAGGCCTTCTTTACGGCCTTATCGCTCGCAAAATCACCACTATCCGCCTCGTTGAGGGCACTCTTGATCTCCTGAATCTGCCACTCGTTCAGTTCAACGAAATCCCGAATAGCTTCTGCGGCCAGAAAGGATCTGGAACGGTGTGTCGCTTCCGCAAGTTGATCAAGGCGATTTTTGATTTCTGTATCCAGCCGGATAGTCATGGTGGTAGACATGCCAATACCTCAATTTGTGCTTATTTGTACACAATATAACACACTCGAATACTGCGAAGAAACCAAACACCGGTACCACGCAGCAACAGCAACAACCACGCGGCAGACAGTTCCGACTGCCTCACAGAAGCAGATGTCCGGACTAGTGTAAAATTAGCCGGTTATGGCAAACCGACAAAAATGTAATATTCCAACCTAAGTAGCACCACCTGCAGAGCAGCTGACAGATAACACCACCCAAATGAACTACAAGCTTTCAGAACAGGGACTTAGCAGCGGGCTATTCGTGCTCAGCAAGTGGCTGGTGCCGCCCATCATCACCACCATCACGCTGCTCCTGTTACTGCAGGTATACGGCGTGGGGCTGACCGATCCCTATGAGCCGCTGCTGGTGCTCCAGTTCATCCTGGTTTCCTACGTTTTCAAAGAAGCCTACTCCACCTCCATGACCGAGGAGAGCCTCCTCCATCTGTTTGTCACCCGCGCCATAATTCCGTGGCTGATGGTGATCAGCGCCCTGGTGCTCATCGGGTTTGCCGCCAAGGTCAGCGAGGACTACTCCCGGCTGGTGATTTTCACCTGGTTTATCCAGGCGCCCTTCCTGGTAGCCATGGCTCAGGATATCGTCAACCGCGGCATCATCAGGAACCTGATGAAAAGCGGGCATGCCAAGCGTGCCGTCATCGTCGGAGTCAACGGTATCAGCAGCCGCCTCGCTGATGGCCTGGTCAAACACCAGCAATACGGTATTCTGCTTGATGGCTACTTCGAAGATCGCAGCGAAGAACGGGTAGGTGAGCACAAACATGCCAAAATAATCGGCCCCCTTAACCTGCTCGCGGGCTATGTCAAAAATCAAAACATCGATGTAATTTACATCGCATTACCGATTCAGAACAACCAGCGCACGCTGGCCCTGCTGGACGACCTCAAAGACACCACTGCATCAATTTACTACGTGCCCGATGTATTCGTATTCGACCTGATCCAGTCCCGCTCTGACTCGATTGCCGGTGTGCCGGTCATGGCACTGTGCGAGACGCCTTTTTACGGCACCAATGGCCTGGTCAAAAGATTTTCCGATGTTTTTTTCGCCCTGCTTGCCTTAACCCTGACCAGCCCGATCATGGTGCTGATCGCTATTGCCGTGAAGGTCACCAGCCCCGGCCCGGTATTTTTTGCCCAGCATCGATATGGTCTTGATGGCACTGAAATCATCGTTTATAAATTCCGCTCGATGACCGTGACGGAAAACAGCGGCGAGATTCGACAGGCCACGAAAAATGATGCCCGGCTGACAAAAATCGGCGGTTTCCTGCGCCGCTTTTCGCTGGACGAACTGCCGCAGTTTATTAATGTCCTGCAGGGGCGCATGAGCATGGTCGGCCCTCGCCCACATGCCGTTGCCCATAACGAACAGTACCGGTCGCTGATCGAAGGCTATATGGTGCGACACAAGGTCAGGCCAGGCATCACCGGGCTCGCCCAGGTCAGTGGTGCGAGGGGCGAAACCCGGACCGTCGAGGAAATGGAGAAGCGCGTACACTACGATCTGGAATACCTGCGTAACTGGTCACTTGCACTGGATGTAGAGATTCTTGTAAAAACAGTGTTCACGGTCTTTCGTGATGAAAAAGCATACTGAAGTTAGGAGCATAGAGTGAAAAAAGCACTGATCACCGGTGTCACAGGACAAGACGGCGCTTATCTGGCGGAATTCCTGCTCGGGAAGGGCTATGAGGTACACGGTCTGAAAAGACGATCTTCGTCATTCAATACCGACCGCATCGACCATCTGTACCAGGATCCTCACGTGGAAAACAAGAATTTTATTCTGCACTACGGCGACCTGATCGATTCGACCAACCTGATTCGTGTGATCCAGGAAATTCAGCCGGATGAAATCTATAACCTCGCGGCCCAAAGCCACGTAGCCGTATCCTTCGAGACACCGGAATATACCGCCAATGCCGACGCCATCGGCCCACTGCGGGTGCTGGAAGCGATCCGGATTCTCGGGTTAACGGACAAAACCCGGTTTTACCAGGCATCCACATCGGAACTCTACGGGCTGGTACAGGAAACCCCCCAGTCTGAAACCACGCCTTTCTACCCGCGATCACCCTATGCCGTCGCCAAACTCTACGCCTACTGGATTACCATCAACTACCGTGAAGCCTATGGCCTTTATGGATGTAATGGCATCCTGTTTAATCATGAATCTCCGATCAGGGGCGAAACCTTTGTCACCCGAAAGATCACCCGGGCACTGGCGCGTATCAAGATTGGCCAGCAAAGTACCCTGTACCTGGGCAACATGGATGCCAAACGCGACTGGGGCCACGCTCGTGACTACGTCGAAGTACAGTGGCTGATCCTGCAACAACCGGAACCCGATGATTACGTCATTGCTACCGGTGAACAGTATTCGGTGCGTGACTTTGTCGAGCATGCAGCCAGCGAGCTGGGCATGTCACTGGAATGGGAAGGCACGGGTCTTGATGAAACAGGCCGGCTGACTGAAGATGTCGGCGGTAGCGATCTGCCGAAGAAAGGTGATGCCATCGTCAAGATTGACCCCAGATACTTCCGGCCAACCGAAGTCGAAACACTGTTGGGGGATCCAAGCAAAGCCAAACGACAACTCGGCTGGGAACCAAAAACCTCTTTCAAGGAGCTGGTCAGCGAAATGGTCGCCGAAGACCTGCAAATAGCAGAACGCGATGCACTGATCGCCAGAAAGGGGTACCAGGTTTTCAACCACCATGAGTGAAATCTGCTCCGACGACCTGTGTGACTCGAAAATCTACATCGCCGGCCATCGCGGCATGGTGGGCTCGGCGCTGGTGCGTCGATTACAGGATGAAGGCTGCGAACAACTGATCCTGCGCACGCGTGATGAAGTTGACCTGACCAACCAGGTGCAGGTTCAGGATTTCATGCAAACCGAGCAACCGGATCATGTCATTCTTGCTGCTGCCAGAGTCGGCGGAATCAATGCAAACAACACCTACCCGGCACAGTTCATTTACGACAACCTGATGATATCGGCCAATATCATCCACGCGGCGCATCAGGCTGGCGTAGCAAAACTCCTGTTCCTGGGCAGCTCCTGCATCTACCCGCGGATGGCGCCCCAGCCCATGCCCGAGGACTGCCTGTTATCCGGGCAACTTGAAGCCACCAACGAACCCTATGCAATAGCGAAAATTGCCGGCATCAAACTCTGCGAATCGTATAACCGGGAATACGGTACGGACTACCGCAGTATCATGCCGACCAATCTCTATGGGCCAAATGATAACTACGACCTCAAAAACAGCCACGTCCTGCCCGCGCTGATTCGAAAATTCCACGAAGCCAAAATAGCCAATGCATCAAGTGTGGAAGTCTGGGGCACCGGCACCGTGAAACGGGAATTTCTCCATGTGGAAGACCTCGCCGAAGCTTCCATCTTTGTGCTGAATATCAGTCGCGACAAATACGACGCCGCAACCGAGCCGATGTGCTCGCATATCAATGCCGGCACGGGAACGGATGTCACGATCCGTGAACTTGCCGAGTTGATCCGGGATGTGGTGGGATTTTCCGGTGAACTGAAATTTAATCCGGAATACCCTGATGGCACGCCGAGAAAACTGCTGGATGTATCCAAGCTATCATCACTGGGGTGGCAGGCATCGATATCATTGCGTGATGGAATTACTGCAAGCTATGCCTCGTACCGGGAATCCGTTGGCTGAACTCTATATCAATGAGGAACGCACACGGCTTCTTCTTTGAAGATACTCTCCCCCATTCAGCTGATTCTAACCCTGGTGTTGACCGCAGGGACTGCCGGTATCTTCGGTATGTATGACTGGTATGAGACCAATGGGGATGAAGTCATTGAGAACCCCGAGTTCTCCGAAGAATTCAAAGGATGGACGCAGGCACCCACCGGCGTATCCCTCTCATCACACGACCCTCAAGCCATGCAGTTGAATTCGCCGGATGGTTCGAAGGCGACATTTATTCGCCAAACAGTCCGCAAACAGCAAGGCCATCAGGCTTTCCGATTCTCGGGGTCAATGAAAACCGAGGGAATAGTCCAGGGCCCCAAAACCTGGCAAGTTGCCCGCCTGATGCTGGTCGGCCTTGACCCATCAGGACAACCGAAGTATGACTCACCGCACATACTCGCTGCACGATCAGGAACCAATGACTGGGAAGATTTTTCTCAGGTATTCAAGTTCACTGACGAAACCCCAGACCTTCTTATCGAGTTTCAGCTACCAAGGGTGAAGGGTACGGCATGGGCCAGGAATCTGAGCCTGGAACCTGTAGCCATTCAACGCGGGTACAACACTTACCGGTTCATCGCCATCGTCTTTTGGGGAGTGTTGATATTATGGATCGCATTCCCTCACCTAAGAAATGGCGGGTATTCCGTACAGCAGCTGCTTGTCGCTGTCATCGTTGCAGTGATCCTGACCGGTGTGCTCATGCCGGAGCAATATAAGCTCGGCCTTGCAGAGTCATTTTCTTCTGCAGATCATTTCTTCACACTGAGTCATTTCCTGGGATTTACGCTGCTTTCTATCGCTGTGCTGTGGCCAAAAATGTCCGGCCATATCAGGCTTCAGCGGCTGGGGCTGCTGGTGCTGTTTGCTATGGTGACTGAGATACTGCAACTACTGACCAATGAGCGGCACCCTCAAATCGAAGATTTTCTTGCTGATCTGGCGGGAATAATTACAGTATTTTTTTTGCGGCTTGTGTTGTCATCCAAGCTCGGACAGCCAACTGTCAGGCAGTAGTACACTATCAGTACGCCGCCAACAGGAACAGCTTGTGAAGCCACTACAGAAAATTGATTGCTCACCAGACCATAGACCTGCTGTAACGGGCGTATGCATTTCCACGGCGGTGGCTTTTCTTGTAATGCTGACCATCGACGCCAAAGCTGCTGAAAGCATCGCAACTCCCGAAAACCAAAACCTCCAGATCAGTTCCGGGCTCTCGGAACAACAAGCACGAAAGCTGGAACTTTTTTCCAGTAAGCGCCCGCGCTTATTCCTTGATGCGGAGCGCATCAAAACCCTGAAATCGAAGCTGAACACATCACCATATAAAAACTTCTGGCAATACGTGCAGAAAAAGGCAGATCAATTTTCACAAATAACACCTCTCTCACCAGGGTCAGATGGAAATCAGGAGCCACTCCGGAGAATAGGACACAGATTGCCATTCATGGGCATGGCCTACCTGATGACCCGGGATGAAGCTTATGTTCGTAGCATAACGCAGTGGATGGATTACCTCAGCGCCCTGTCAGACTGGCCGGGCACCGATCTGGACGAGGCACATGCTCTGGCCGGAATGGCAATTGTCTATGACTGGCTGTATGACCGGTTTTCGACTGACGCGCGTGCCAGATATGAAATAACGATCAATCGTCACGCTTTATCTATTTATCAGGATCTGCGTTCACAGAAAGCCTGGTGGGCTACTGAATATCTTCAGAACCACAACTATGTGAATGCAATGGCGCTCGGCCTGGCCGGGCTGACACTGGCAGGAAAACACAATGCTGCTGGAAGCTATATTGAAGCTGCCAACAAGAATTTCCTTAAGGTGTTTTCTTTACTCTCTCCGGACGGTGCATCACATGAGGGTGTGCATTACTGGGCATACGGGACTCAGGCTCTCCTCACTTACTCAATGGCTGCCTCCCCCATTTTTGGCCTGGAAGCTGTAAGAAGCAATCCTTTTTTCAGAAAGGCCGCACACTTTCGTTTGTACACCTCACTGCCAGGCTACGAAGAAATTGCCAACTTTGCCGACAGCCCCAGAAAAGAGTTTTATCACGCGGGGGCAACGTTGCGAGTTCTGGCATCACTATTTCAGGATGGGCTGGCACAATGGTTAGCCGGTCGAATAGACCAGGCAAAAGAAGATGATGCCCGGTTATCCTGGCTGGATATGCTGTGGTATGACCCATCAATCATGGCTACACCACCAGATGACCTCCCCACCTACGGGTATTTCGACAATCTGGGGATCCTGATTCGCCGAAGCAGCTGGCGTGATGATGCGGCGTGGGTTTTCTTCAAGGCCGGCCCCCCGATGGGAAAACTGGCACTGGCAAACAAGCGTGTGTTTACCGGCAGTCATATTCACCCGGACGCGGGCTCTTTCAGCATGTGGGCGAATGGTGAATGGCTGGTGCTCGATGATGGTTATGTTTGGGACAAGCGCACAGAGAACCACAGCGTGTTGCTGGTCAATGGAAAAGGCCAGATTGGAGAAGGGGGCAGGTGGTTTGACAACAATGCAGCAAGCAAACAATCGGCTACAGCAGAAATCACCGGCCGCGAGCTGACGACAGGATCACAGATATTAAGAGCAGATTTGACCAGAATGTATCCACATGTATCCGGGTTAGAAAGTTGGCATAGAACTATTGCAATGCTGCCGGCCGGGTATCTCATTGTGCATGATGAAGTACGAGGGTCTGAATCTACTGTGTTTGAAAGTCTGCTACATATTAAACGAGGCGCAATAGAGAAAACGATCAATAGCTTCTCCCTGCAACTCCGAAACAACGGGCTTCTTGTTGATGATGTGTCTGAATTAAGCGCTACCCGGAATATAGAAAATTACATTGTCCAGGACTCGGCCAACTTGCTGGATCTTCCAGTATTACCCAGATTCCTGATTCGACTACACCCGATATCAATAAGCAATAGTTCCGGCATCTGGACCAACACGCTGATTCTGCGGCCTTTCAACCCTGATCAGAAACCAGGTTCACTGCAGACACAGTGGATGCAAAAAGGCACAGTTCTGGAATTTAGCGATAATCAACTAAATGCCAAGATTGATTTCCAGACAATGAAAGTTACGGTACAACAATTAAGCTCTGATTGAGCTGCCTCTATATGAGCAAGAGCCTGAAACAAAAACTGATTTCCGGAGGCGCATGGGCTTTCTCGGGAAGGATACTGGTCCTTATCAGTGGCCTGATCATTAACGGTCTACTGGCCAGATTACTGCCACCCGAAGAGCTGGGCGTCTATTTTCTTATCCTCAGTATCGTGATGTTCAGCACCCAGATTGCCCTGATGGGAATGATCAGAACAGTAGTACGAATAATCTCTGAATCACTCGGAACCAACCGCCCCGCCCGGGCCCGCTCAGCAATTACTAAAATCTTTTTGCTCGCAGTATTTGGTATTGCCATCGTAGCAGCATTTGTCGGGCTTGATACCGGCAGGCAGATTGCCCGGCAACTATTTAACTCGCCACTCATGGCAGGACACATGGCGCTGGTTGCCGCATGGATCGCATTATTTGCGATTCAAAGCCTGCTGGCGGAGTCTTTCAGGGGATTCAGCGATATCCGGATGGCATCTGTTTTTGACCGTCTTTTGACCAGCCTGATTTCCGCATCATTATTGGCATGGCTATGGTTCCAGATCGGAACCGCCAATCTCGGCCAGATCCTGCTGATTATCGTTGCTGCCTGCGGCATCAGTGTTGTAGCGGGAGGACTACTACTGAGGAGACGGGTGCTTACACTGGAAAAAAACGGAGAATCTATCGCTTCATCAGAAATTATGGCAATTTCTCTCCCGTTACTGGTTGCCGGCATCGCTCCGTTCATTGTATCCGAGGGTGGCATCTGGATTCTTGGCGCACTTCGCCCACCTGAAGAAGTAGCGATTTTTGGGGCAGCAACACGCCTGGTAGCCCTGATCGCTATGCCATTGCTGGTAGTCAATGCCGTGGTAGCACCGATGATCGGAGAAATGTATGCCCAGGGGAAGCAGCAAGAACTGGAATATTACTTGCGGAAAATTGCAACACTCGGTGGCTATGCCGCGATTGGCATATTGGTGGTATTGATCATATTCGGTGCTCAGATTCTTGAACTGGTATTTGGAGAGTATTTTCGAAGCGCGTATCCTGCAATGGTGATTCTAAGTATCGGAATGTTTGTTAATATCTGGTCCGGGTCATGTGGACAAACACTGATGATGACCGGGGGGCAGAAGACGCTGATGTATATAACCTTGTTTACGGGACTTCTGATGGTTGCTTTGTCCTTAGTAGTAGTAGAGCCCTACGGCATAACCGGAATGGCATCTGTCGCCAGCGGAGCTATTACACTTCAATATTTACTGTTGGTATGCTTTGCTAAACGTCACACTGGAATGTGGACGCATATGAAGTTAATTCCACCAAACCTGAAGCAGTTGCTAAGCTACTGATACAGATGGAGAGAATCAACAGGATGGCTACAATCGCCAGAACTCCAAAACCCACTAAGGGGCTAGTCAATAAGCTATTTTTTTTATGGGTTCTTATTCTTCCATTTAGTTTTCTGACAGCTCTTGCGACCGGCATTATCGCCGCTGATAAGGCACTCGCTCCACTCCTGCTCGCCTTGGGGTTATTCCGTATGACTACAGCGAGTCGACAAAGGCAGCGATTCATCATTTTTCATATAAGTATCGCTACAGTATTTCTTGTCGTGACCAATATTTCACTTATCGCTGATACAGGTGTGTTCTGGACTCAAATGGGTGTAGCTGCAGTCAATATGGGGTATTTCCTTCTACCCATTCTGTTTATTCGGGATATACACTATTTTCGAACTGCCAGCAGCATGATCATTATCATCACCATGCTTGCTTGCCTTTCTGCATTCCTCGTCTCTGTAGGATTGCTCACTCTTCCGTATGAACGCTTTGCTGTATCCAGACTTGGTCTCGAATACCTGCCGAAGTCAGTGGGAATTCTTAGCAACTATGGGGATATGGCTTTACTTTGCTCATTTACAGTACTGCTAACTGCAGCATTGCCAAAACAAGACTATTTGTTTGGATCAGGATCGCGGACAGTGAAAACACTAGTAATGTTTATCGTATTACTCGGAGTAATTGGTGCGCAATCCAGGAGTGTGGCTTTTTCAATACTTATTGGCTTACTGTCCTATCGGTTTCTGAAATTCTTTTTGAAAAAATCACGCGGCCGCCAGGCAGCGAAAGGCATGATGACGGCATCGCTGGCAATCTTAACGGCCACCATTTTGATTGTCGCTGCTCCTAGCCTATTCGATGCTGTTTCCGGCCTAGGCGGCCAAGAGGAGGCGCAAACAACTATTGAAGGACGCCTTGGGCAATATCAATTTGCATGGAACCTGCTTAAAGAGTCTCCGATATTTGGTGTAGATGCCCATATCTATATGAAAATGGGAAACGCTATTGACTTCATACATAGCCTTTGGTTTGGATTGTCGCTCCGCGGAGGAGTTGTTGCGCTTATAGTAATTTGTTTCTGGTTTTTTTGGTCGTTCAACAGCAGCATGAAATTTCTCACCGATAGCACAAGATACAAAGAAGCACTGGTAGTAACTGCATTCTTCTCATCAATGTTACTTGCGGCTTCTTTCTATCCAGCCCATATGGTCACCCCTTTTTGGTTCATGTTTGGCATTGTGACCAGCTTCTCATGCTTAGAGCGTCCACAATACCGCTCCAAATAGCTTACCCGTCTAGACTATCACCCAGAAAATGAAACCCTCAGCAAAAACCTACTATCGAAAATTGCACTCATCCATACCATGGTAATTTTATAACCTTGTCTAAATCAATCACACCAATATTTCTATTTTCCCTACCGCGCTCTGGATCGACGCTCGTACAGAGATTACTTGGGTCATCCAGCGACATCGCAACCACTGCAGAACCATGGTTACTACTTCCTTTTCTTTACACCCAACGCCCTGACGGTGGTTACATGGAATTTGGACACTATAACGCGGCCAATGCCATCACCGATTTTACAGACAGGCTTCCCGGCGGGACTAACGACTACATTTTGGAGATTCGGGAATTTACGACACGTCTATACCAAAAAGCGGCGCTCAATAACGAGAGATACTTTCTCGATAAAACACCTCGCTACCATCTAATTGCGGACGAAATTATTCAAATGTTCCCTGATGCAAAATTCATTTTCCTTTGGCGAAACCCTTTGGCTGTTATTTCATCAATAATGGAGACATGGGCAGCAGGAAAATGGAATCTTTATCGATTCCAGGTAGATTTGTTTCAGGGTTGTGAAAATTTAGTTTCCGCTTGTGAAAGATATCAAGAAAGATGTCTTTCCTTGCGCTATGAGGATTTACTTTCCAACCCTAACAAGGAAATTCAGCGTATTTTCGATCATCTCGAAATTCCGACTCCTCGTAATGTAGCCGACAACTTCAAAAATGTGAATCTTGACGGGCGAATGGGTGACCCGACCGGCGCAGAAAAGTATGGCTCTACTAGTCATGAACCATTAGAGAAATGGAAGCTTACCCTATCAAATTCATTCCGTAAATCTTGGTGTCGACGCTATTTGAATTGGATTGGAAGAGAGCGACTTGCATTAATGGGGTACGATCTAGAGAAGTTACTAGCGGACCTGAATTCTACCCCTACAGGTATTCGGTATATTGGTTCTGATATAATGCGCACCATATATGGTTTTGGGTATCGCATGTTGGAATTCAGAATCCTCAAGAGCAAGATGCAGTTACTTTCCAACTGGAAAAAAATTCAGGCTCATACTTGATCCATACTTCCCTTTAGTTGGTATCCCCTAGTTACAAAGGCAGAATGAATTTTAGCTACATCCTACTGCTTTAGCATCGTTCTTATCTTCTTGTTTTGGACACTACGCTGTTTTTCGGTTGCATATATGTGTTGTTTTCGCAGAGATCCATCTTCCCGCACAAAAAGAATATCTACCTGTGCCAGCGCCCCATCCAATGGCCGATTACGCGCATCGAATATTTCATATACAACAAAAGAGTACGCTTTCATCGCAACAATGATATCCGCAAACTGAGGACCATCCACGAAGAAACCAAATAAGGATACTTCGAGAATAACGGCATCAGTTTCATTCAAGATTCCCTCTGCACCGACCAAAACCTTCAACTCACCGCCCTGAACATCTATCTTGATCAGATAGGGTGCGGATAGATTACGGTCTGATGCTAGCTTATCTAATCTAACGGAAGGCACGATACGCTCTTCACCATCAACATGTGCGCCCTCTACCTCCTTCAACATAGATGATCCTGCCAAATCAGGATGCACATTAAATCTCAGTGTTCCCTCCGAATCAGAAGCACCTGCAATGACATAGTCCAAATGGTAGTCCTTCTTCATCGCTGCCATGTCAGCTTCAAATTCCTGCAACGGTTCAACAAGAATAAAATGGCTCTCTGGAAATGCCTCGTACATATCCTGAGTACCGTTGGCAACACCAATATCAAAAATCGTTTTTGGATATATTCCCAGATTTTTCAGGTGAGCAAGGACATCACTCATGTCGCTGCGCATTCGTGACAGGTAAAACCCGCCAGCCTGATACACCAGTTTTTTCAAAATTGCCTTAATTATTGACCGCATCACAGCTCACATCTTCTTCCTGGTGTATTTTGGGCCCGGCGGCCTTCCTGATATTTAGAGAAAAAATTATAGTACTGATTTACAGGGAGAAACAGCAGAAACGTCACATGTTCTGGTATGCCGGAATATAATCAGGGCATACGCAACAGATTCTCCAACTGCTCGTAAGCTCACTTGACTACACTTTAACCCGGTTTTGAGCGCATCTTTGTGATTGCTGTCATTACGGTACCTGATAAAGCGAGTGAGACCCTGCTGGAGACAGGAATCCTTCTATCAAGCCAAAAATGCATTTTTGACACCCGTCGAACAAGGCTTTCCCAACTCTTTGGAAGAATTTTCAGGTACAGCTTGTCCAGCATGACAAACCAGTCTGTTGGCATTAGCCGCACCTCAAAACTGTCAAAATAGCTCTCTATAAGTTTTTTGGACAGCAGGACATCGCCCAGTCTCTCCATCTGCTCCTTGTTGTGAAAAACCTGATAAGCCGGATTCTCGTGAAAACTGTCCGCAAAGAAGCCCTTGGCGCCATCTTTCATTACCCGAAGAAACTCTCCAGGAACCAGTTCGTATTTTATGAAATGATGTAATGAAGCATGGCCAATCACAAAGTCAATGCTAGCGTTTGCTACCGATAATTTTTCCAGGCTTTCGGCCAGAAAAGTACACTTCCCGGAAACCCCGATTTTTTCTGCCAATTGCCTCGCAGCCTGGCAAGCGGCGGCGGAAATATCAACCCCTGTAACGTTAAACCCTTTACAGGCCAGGTATATTGACAATTCTCCCAGTCCACATCCAGCATCCAGAACGGTAATCCGCTCTCTCTGAATCCCTGAAATATTTGCCGCATCCAGAAGTTCGCGAACAGCAACTCCTCTTACATATCCCTTGGTATTACCGGCGTCGCAGAACGAGCTTAAACCAGTTTTCTCAAAATATGCTATGTAGTCATCCGGGTTGCCGCATTGTTCTGCAAGAGGACTCACTTGATCAGCATAAAGCTGATTATATCCCTCCTTATCACTTTTTTTGTTGTCTAAAGACACGGGCATTACAAATTCTCCGGTAACAGTCTGCTGGCGAGTTTATCATGATCAGCAAGACCAGCTCATCAAGCGCTTTATGTTGCCACAATAACGAAGAATCCCACAGCAGATACCGGTTAGATTAATATCAGGTACAATTCGCAGTCGTGGCAACGGCTCTGACTACTTGAAATTTTTGACAGCGAAACCTACTCGCAATAATGAAGATCTATATAGTATTCCCGGTTCATAACGGCTTATCGTCTACAAAGCTATTTCTGGAAGCATTCCAGCGACAGACGGTCGAAAATCATGAATTGGTGATATGTGATGACGGGTCAACAGATGGCACCAGGGAATACCTGCAGAGCAATTCCCCCGCCGTAAAAGTCGTTGAGGGCACAGGAGATCTTTGGTGGACCGGCGGAATCAATCGTTGTGTTTCTCACGTACTTGACGTTTGTGAGGAGAATGACTTTATCCTGACAATCAATAATGATGTGTCAATTGATGCCGACTATCTTCAACAAAAACTGCGAATAGCAGCTGAATACCCCGGAGCGATAATAGGGTCACTGTGTGTATTCATGGAAGACCCTCAACTGATAGAAACCAGCGGATTCCTCGTCAATAAAAAAACATGTGTCACCACATCTATTACCAAGCGAGGTGAGCTGAGAAATGAGGCCCACACCGGTGTTGTAGACGTACAGTATCTACCTGGGAAAGGAGTATTGATTCCAGTAGAAGTTTTCCGGAAGATTGGTCTCTACGATGCTGATAACTTCCCCCACTACCATGCAGATTCGGATTTCGTTCTAAGGGCGTTCGAAGCTGGACATAGAGTTTTACTTGACTATGATTCCATCGTTTACAGCGATGTAAACCTGAATAATATGACCATACCCTCTCAGAAAATGACCCTGGCAGGAATCGCCAAAACTTTTCGCGGCCCGTACACGCCAAATAATTATTCTGTTATACAAAACTTTGCGAAAAGACATTTCGGTGACCGCTGGAGAATGTACGTATTCAGGAAATATATACAAATTATTGGCGGCATGACTCTCAGATATATCAGGTCCTCACTCCGAAGCGCCAAGGAACGGGGAAAGACCTGAAGATTGTGATCATCTCTGTTGGCGTCCTGAACCGGAAGGTGTTTCCCAGGAATTTTTGCCTTGCGCGCGGTCTTGTGCGCCTCGGAAATGAAGTGACACTGCTGACCTGCAACAACCGTATGCGATATCACCATGAATGCCGAGACGGTGTGAATATCGTAGCCTTCCCGGATTTTTTCGGTTACCGCCTGACGAAGGGTGGTCTGGGTATCATCGATACGATAACGCGAATCTTCTACTTGCTGAAACGGGATTTTGATATCGTCCACGTGGATGTCGGCTTTCGGCCTTCAGGAGGCATTCCCGGGCACTTGTACGCCAAAATCAAGAATGTCCCTTATATATGTGATTGGTGGGACTGGATCGGTTATGGCGGAGCACTGGACGACAGATCAGCACTCTACAAGATGACTCTGGGCGCCCTGGACAATTACTTCGAGGTTGCAGAAAAAAAGAGTGCCGACGGCATTGTCACCATATCCAGATGCCTTCAGGAACGGGCTCTCAACAACGGCATCCCCAAGGAAAAAACTACCGTCATTCATGGTGGTGCTGATATTGATCCTGACAATACGAGTTATATCAGCAAAAAAGAGATAAGAAACAAACTTGGACTTGACCAAAACAGCATCATCCTCGGGTTTGCCGGAATGGGGCCCCATGAATACATAGATCTCCTGCCTTTTTTTGAGGCACTGCCTGCACTAAAGCAGAATATCAAAAACCTGATGTGGTTCAGCACCGGCGGGCACCTCCCCGAGGAGATCAGGAACCGGTATGGAATTGGTGACGAATATCACGAGCTTGGCTGGACGAGTGTCGAAACCTACAAAGATTATCTGATGGCTGCAGATATCCTGTTACTGCCGATGAAGGACAACATGGGAAGTCGAGCGCGCTGGCCAAACAAGATGGGAGACTATCTGGCAGCCGGCCGTCCGATTATTTCAACGGACGTTGGTGAAATATCTCACTTTGCAGCCCAATTTCCCGATAGTGTTCGAATGGTACAGTGGGACAGCAACAGTGTTGCCAATGAGATCATGGCTCTGATATCTGACCCGGCGCTCATGGAGAAAATCGGACGAAATAACCTGGATATTGCCAGAAATCACTATTCCTGGGATGCCAAGGCAAAGGAATTTGATTCATTCTACAGGAAAATTCTTGAAGGCAAACATTCTGGTATTGCTTGAAATACGTCAGAATAAAGAAGATGCAATGCTCATATAAGCGGAAATTACAGCCTTTCTGTTGACTCCATTAATTTAACAGCCGCTTCTGCAGTACCAGCCAATCAGACAGATCCAGCTGACCATCACCTCCTGCAGGATAGACATCAACACGGGAAAGTTCGCCCGAATTCAGCACGATCTCTCCCTGCAGGTGCTGCTCCAATAAGTAAAGATCCCGCAGACCAGGATCCGGGTCGCAGTAGTCACCTGTACCATCACTGTCCGAATCTACCTGGTTCGGATTGCTGATCACCACACAGTTATCACAAACGTCGCTGACACCATCTTCGTCACTGTCAATGCTCGTGCCATTTGGGGCATATGCACAATTAGCAGCGCTCATGGGCTCAAACTCTGCCAGAACATTCAAAGTGATCTTGCTGACTAACGGATCCGCAATCTCGTCTCCAGACCAAAGCCCGTCAGCCCAATCAATTGTGGCACTATTAAATACCCTGCCTCCATTACTGCCTACCTCAAAATAGCCCATTGTTCCGTTCCCATCAGGAGTTGGTGGCCGCTGAGCCGGAGCATAGGCCAGTATTTCAAAATCCAGTGGCGAACCGTCTGTACCGGTTACGACTGGTTGGCCATCCACCCAGACAAAAGCTGCCCCATCGGTACTGGTCCCGACAATTGTGTGCTCCTGACCAAAAACATCACCGTCCATCAATCCCGTACCGCTAAAGAACCTGTGATCCGATGCCGTCACGGTAAATCCGCCATTCCCCTCAGAAGCAGGTAATACATTGCAACAGTTGACAAACCCCCCGCTCCAGAAACTGACTCCAAGTGTTCTGTTTTCCGGGTCATTTACTGTCGTCGACGTAAAACTGGTGGTCACTACGGAATTGTCTATTCCATACATTGGATCATTAGTAGGAGGGTTTTTGTAGCAAATCATGTTGTCGCCATCGAACCTGGCCTGCCAGAACATGGTATCCCCCCCAAGAATAAGAGCCTGCCCACCGGATTCCAGGAAGTTATCCAGATTGTCTCGCATGACTTTTGACCAATATTCGCTTTGACCGACAATCGCTACAGTCTGGTACGGGGTCAGCAAATCTGCATCATTATGCAAATCCATCAGAGAGGCCGCTTCAATCGGGATGTTCATGGCATCGACCCACTCTACGAACTTCTTTTGTTCCTGCCAGGTACTGTGATGACCGGGCCGCAACAGAGATACACTTGATGCCCTGACACCGTCTGCTGACTTGAAATCGTAGAGCGCTTTTCCACCCCAGCCGTTGTAGGCAACTGATGTTGGCGAGTTATCAAGGAGAAGAATATTGGACGTGCTGCCGGGGATATTCTCTCTAACTATAAAGAAGAGAGCTGCAACACCATTATCAGTAACCAGATCAATTTTGTACAACCCGCTTGGCCACGAATCAGGAATATCGATTTGCAATGGATTCGGCCATTGCGCACCCACACCCCATGCGTCATCAGGGGACTCATGTTCGGTGCCAGTCAAATCATCATATTCCGTTCTATAAGTATATCGAGTGACCCAGTCATAAACCCGAACATCATAGCTTGAGGCAGATGTGGAAATGTGCAAGTTGATGCTCTCTCCCTGAGCAACACTGAACGCTGATAAGTATCCCTCTATATCATCAGCCAGTAAATCTGAGGGTTGCAATATAGCGCAGAACAAAAAGATATTGCACAGCAACATCCATGCCTTACTATCCAATGTGCCGGGGTGATGCGATTGATTCATTGAAAAAATCGATTTCTCCTGCAAGCTCGAATTTGAGGAAACCATGTGCGCTTCCTGTCTTTCGTATTATTATTTAATAACTTGTCCCGAAATCATGTGATCGGGACGGATCGCTACTTGCAATAATACACCCCGAGTCAGCAAAGCCGGAATTTAACATAACATACTTTGCGAGAGTCGCTATAGCTGCAGAATGAATCGATAGGCATTCATTATCATGACAACAATACGAGTCGGCATTCGCAAGGCAGCACGGTCCTCTCCCGACCGACGAAACCGGATTTTCTTCTGATAACGCAGCCGATTACCGGTCACGATATGGCCCGGCTCCAGAAACCCATCGGATGAAATAGTCTCTCGTGTTGCGGACAAATCCACACCCGACCACCTCTCGATACGATCAAGAGCAGTACAGGGGTCGCTGACAACATCCTCATACCGAATTTTCAGAACACGTCGGCCATATCGCCAGCTGACCACACGAAAACAAGCCATCACATAGATGTAGTAGATAAACGTTGCCAGTGTTGACTTGGGCTTCTGCTCGTTCTTGTTCGGCTTCGAAAATGCCTGCATCAATCCGGAAGGCGATCTTGTCAGGCAAATGATCATTACATCATCCGGGAAGCTGCGCATCAGGGCTATTGCACGAGCAGCGTACTTAGATGAATCTATGATGGTGTGTGCACCGGAGTGCTTCGCGACTGCAGAGAACAGTTTCCCGTTCAGATCAGCAAATTCCTTCTTCGCATTTGCAGGTGCCAACCCCATGGCAACCCCGGGAAATTTGCTATGCCAGGAAAACCGCCGAAACAGTTTCTCTCCCGATGAGATATCAGCATCACTCCAATCGCACTGGCGGCGTACTGTGCTCCAAAGCTCACACTCCGATACATCGCTCCCGCATGCACAAACATCGCCGTTGATATACCCATCACGAAATATATGGGTTACTTCCCCCACACCCGCCACGCCGGGGCTATTACTAAGCAGAACCTCCAGAATAGTCGTGCCGCTACGCCCGCTGCCCATAATGTAGATAATTCTGGGCAGTTTTTCTGAAGGGATTGATCTGTATTCGCTCATCGCGGAGAATTGTATACTACCATTCCGGGTTATCGAAATTATGACGACTTGCTTATTTTAGATCCCGCCTGATGAGACACGAAGGCGCAGGTACAATACCGGTCTCCCGCCCCGCTACCCATTCCTGAATAATAAGGACTACCTGTTACATATCATGTGTGGAATCGCCGGAATCCTGACCCAACGCCCTCCTGGCAACCAGTCAGATATTCTCCGGCGGATGACAACAGCTATCGCGCACCGTGGGCCGGATGATTCCGGCTTTTATGAAACGCGTGATGCATCGGGGCACTGGTATCTTGGCCTGGGCCATCGACGCCTGTCGATCATTGATCTTGACACTGGCCATCAGCCAATGGCTAGCCCGGATCAGACAATACAACTGGTATATAACGGAGAAATCTACAATTTTCAGGCACTCCGGGAGAAGCTGAAAGCACTCGGGTTTCAATTCACCACCCTGTCGGATACAGAGGTGCTGCTCCATGCATATCAGGCGTGGGGTGAACAGTGTGTCGAATACCTGGAAGGCATGTTTGCATTTGCCCTGTGGGATTCTACCCGCCAGATTTTGCTGCTGGCCCGGGACAGGTTCGGCAAGAAGCCATTGTTTCTCTATTCTACTGCCGATACCCTTCTGTTTGGCTCGGAAATAAAAGCGCTGCTTGAATGGCCTGACCTGAACAGGCAGATTGACCAGAGCGCTATCCTGGATTATTTGCGCTTTCGGTATGTGCCCGGCCCAAAAACGCTCCTGAAGGATATCCGCAAGCTCCCTCCCGGCCATATCGCTGTCTGGAAAGAAGGCACGCTCACGCAACGGCGCTATTACAATCCACCGGATCATCAACTGCCGGTAAGCCACACGCCCATTGACGACCCTGTCGGCAGGTTTCAGGAAATCCTGGATCATGCTGTCCGGATCAGGATGATCAGTGATGTTCCATACGGTGCCTTTTTATCAGGCGGACTGGATTCATCAACAATTGTCGCGTTGATGGCGCAGCATTCATCTCAGCCCGTTAAAACATTTTCGATCGGGTTCACAGAATCTGAATACAGTGAGCTGGGTTATGCGCGGCAAGTTGCGGATGCTTTTCAAACCGAACATTTTGAGCTGGAGGTGTCCCAGGACCACCTGATTGAACACCTGCCCTCACTGGTTCGTTCTCGAGATGCACCCGTATCAGAGCCATCTGATATTCCCATTTACCTTTTGTCTCTGGAAGCGGCACGGCATGTAAAAATGGTGCTGACCGGGGAAGGCAGTGATGAGGTTCTGGGGGGGTACCCGAAACATGTCTATGAACGATATGTTTCAGGCTATCAGACAATACCTTCGCTGATCAGGTCAGGTCTGATTGAACCGTTGATTCACGCCTTGCCGTATCAATTCAGACGCGCCAAAACGGCGATTGTAAACCTTGGCCTTGAGAACCCCGAAGAAAGATTCCCTCGCTGGTTCGGAGCACTCACCTTTGCTGAACGTGAGCAACTGCTCCGTGACTTTACCAATGTGAAGGATGAGGTCGATCATGGTATTTTTGAGACCGCCGAAGGCAACAGCGCATTGCGCAACCTGCTCTATTTTGATCAAACCAGCTGGCTGCCGGACAATCTGCTTGAACGGGGAGACCGGATGACAATGGCAGCATCCATTGAGGCCCGCATGCCCTTCATGGACCACAATCTGATTGAGCTTGCTTCCAGTCTTCCCGAGAAATACCGTATTCACGGCAGACAGACCAAGTGGATTCTGCGGCAGGTTGCACGGCAAGTGATACCAGAAGCAATCATCAAGCGTCCAAAGGTCGGCTTCAGGGTGCCTGTCAATGAATGGTTTCGCACCAGTATGCGCGACTACTTGATGGATCACCTGACCGGGCCGCAATCATTGACAGCCGATTTTTACCACCGAAAGGCACTGGACAGGATTCTTGCCGAGCATATTGACGGCCGCCAGAACCACGAAAAACTCCTGTGGACTTTGCTGAACCTTGAGATCTGGCACCAGGAATATCGCCCGACAGCATGACTTCACTCGCCTGGAAGATTAATCGTTTACGAAACATGTCCGTGCCGGAGTTTTTCTATCGCGGCAAAAAATCAGTTCGCGCAAATATTGAGCGCGTGGCGTGGCCACTGCTTGGCGGCCCCATGCCGGCGTCCTCTATATCCTCCAGCCATCAGATGTTCCCCTCGGCTGATCTTTGGAGTGATGGATGGAATGAAAAATTTGCTCCGGAAACTGACCGACTTGAAGATTTGCTCAACGGGAATTTAGTTTTTTTTGGCGGAACACCTCTTGATATCGGGCAGCCTCCGCGCTGGCATCAGGATCCGAGCACCGGGGTGGAGGCGCCTCGCCAATTCGGCAAAGGCATCGACTACCGGGATGACCGTATCGTTGGCAATATCAAAATTCTGTGGGAGTTGAACCGCCACCAGTATTTAGTGCCACTCACAGTTGCCTACGTGGTAACCGGTGAAGAAAAATACCGGGTCACTTTGAAGGAACATCTGGAGTCCTGGGTCAGGGAAAATCCGGCAGGAATTGGCATTAACTGGTGCAGCAGCCTGGAGCTGAGCCTTCGCCTGATATCCTGGTCTATTGTTCATTGCCTCCTGGTAGCAAAAGATAAACAGCACGGAATTTTCGATCTTCTTGATGCGGGGATTCTCGGTGTATCGATCCATCAGCATATTCACTTTGTGATTCACCATCTTTCGAGATACTCCTCCGCAAACAACCATCTGATCGGTGAGTTGACAGGTATCTGGATTGCTACCTCGGTATTCAACCTCGGGGCATCTGGCAGGAAATGGTCATCGTTCGCGAAGCAAGAGTTAGAGCTTGAGGCGCGCCAACAGGTACATGAAGATGGTGTTAACAAGGAGCAGGCATTTTATTATCACACGACTGTGCTCGAATATTTTCTGCTCGCCTGGGTCATCGGGGAGCGATCCGGCAGTTCATTTTCCGGTGATTTCCTGAAGAACATCAATGCCATGTCATCTTTCGTTCGGGATGTCACGCCACTGAACGGACCAATGTTACAAGTGGGGGATTCCGACGATGGTTTTGTTACCCGCTTCACACTCGCAGAACCGGTAGATCCAATCAGGGACATTCTGACGGCGGTCGATCAATGCCTTGGACGCGATGACTGGTGCCGGGATGCCACCCCTGGCCAAAAGGCATTCTGGTACGACCTGATGTTGAGCACCGCAGAACACCGCAGTAGCCCTGCTCCGGAGCACACAACATCCAGGGCAGGGTATCCCATTGTTTATCAACACGGTGGCTATGCCATATTGGGTGATGATGAGACTCACATTCTTTTCGATGCAGGCGAGCTTGGCTATCCCAGCGTGGCGGCACACGGTCATGCAGATGCTCTAAGCTTCTGCCTGACACGGAATGGACACCCCTGGGTCGTAGATCCGGGCACCTACTCCTATCACTCTGACCACGGATGGCGCGACTACTTCCGTGGAACACAAGCCCACTCAACACTGACTATCGACAACCGGAATCAATCGGAAATTGGCGGTCCGTTCATGTGGCTGAAAAAAGCTCAGGCACATATTCTGGAATATGGTGTTGACGAACAGGGTTGTCAGTACGCTACCGGCGAGCATGATGGTTATCAGGATACGGGTGTGCTTTGCCGACGCAGTGTTACCTATGATGCAAAAACCAGTCGCGTCAATATTATTGATACTGTACGGGCCAGCAACAAGCATGTCGTCAATATCAACTTTCATTTTCACCCGGATGTAACACTGCTACAGCACGAACAGAACTCTTTCCTGGCCACACGCGGTGATCAGGAAAAATCCAGAATTCTTATATCTGTTGATCCCCGGTTCAGCTGGTACATTTGCAAAGGACAGTCTGACCCCCCTCTGGGCTGGTATTCATCCAGGCTTGGCGAATTGCGCCCGACAGTAACCCTCCATGGCGTATCCGAGGTCACCTCAAATACCGAACTGGTAACAGAATTTCTCTGGCATTCTGCTAGTCTTTGATCTTTTACCGGTCAGACGAATATGACAAAACCTAACGGTCGAAAAGTACTGATCATCGTCGAAAACCTTCCCTCTCCCTTTGACCGGAGAGTATGGCAAGAGGCAACAACACTGCAGCAGGCGGGCTATGTCGTCTCCATCATCTGCCCTACCGGGAAGGGTTACGAAAAACGATATGAGGTACTGGAAGGAATCAATATCTACCGACATCCCCTGCCGGTTGATGCCAATGGAGCACTGGGCTATCTCCTGGAGTATTCCGCCGCCCTGTTTTTCCAGTTTTACCTTGCAGTGAAAATACTAATGCGTCACGGTTTTGATGTGATCCATGCATGCAATCCTCCCGACAACATTTTCCTGATCGGTGGAATATTCAAGCTGTTTGGCAAGAAATTCCTGTTCGACCACCATGATATTAACCCGGAGCTCTACGAGGCAAAATTTGGAAGAAGAGATTTTTTTTACAAGATCATGCTGCTCTGGGAACGCTGGACATTCAGGCTGGCTGACATATCAATTGCCACCAACGAATCCTACAAAACGATCGCTATCAAGCGCGGCAAAATGAGCCCTGACAAAGTTCATGTGGTCAGAAGCGGTCCGAAACTTGATCGACTACGGATCATTCCTCCGGTAACCGGCCTGAAGCGGGGACGAAAATACCTTGTAGGCTATGTGGGTGTAATGGGAAAACAGGAAGGCATCGATCATCTTCTTGCCGCTGCTGCATACATCATCAAGGATAAGGGTCGAACTGATGTGCATTTCGGACTGGTTGGTGGAGGAACAGAACTAGAGGAAATGAGAAAACTGTCAGCCAAATTGGGCATTGATGATTTCGTCACCTTCACGGGCCGGGTTCCTGATAGCGACTTGCTAGCAATGCTGAATACCGCAGATGTATGTGTGAACCCCGATGTCGCAAACGAGATGAACGACAAGTCAACCATGAACAAGATCATGGAATACATGGCCCTGGGAAAGCCGATCGTACAGTATGACCTTAAGGAGGGTCGCTTTTCAGCTCAGGAAGCGTCGCTGTATGCAGAAAACAATAACCCGGAAGATATGGCAGAAAAAATCATCTATTTGCTTGATCGTGAGGATCTCTGCAGGGAAATGGGGGAATTCGGTCGGTTGCGGGTAGAGACAGAACTCGCGTGGTCGTATGAAGCCCCGAAATTACTCAAGGCATATGATGCTGTTTTTTCCTGATGACATTCGCAAAATACAGCAGAACAGATTTCTTCTAAACTGCCTGCACAGAGTCAGACGATTTCATTTGCTGCCCGGAAGGCAACCCCATCTGGTAACGATCCCGCAGAACCGACCGCACAATCCTGACATCAATTGACTTCTTGTCTGCCGAGTACCCGTAGACAAGAGCGAGATCACAGAGGTTATTGATAATCCGGGGGACACCATCAGCAGCTTCTACAAGCAAAGTTAGTGCATTTGGACTGAACAAACCGGGATCACCACCGGCTACTTTGATCCTGTGCAAAACGTAAGCCTTGGAGTCTTTCTGAGAAAGTGTATTCAGGTGATAGGAAACCGATACGCGCTGCGTCAGCTGCCTGAGCTGGCGTAGTCGCAATAATGTCTGCAGCTCGGGCTGTCCTACCAGGATCAGGTGGAGCAGGTAATCCTTCTGGGCGTTGACATTCGATAACATCCTGACGTTCTCAAGGCCATGGATCCCCATATTCTGGGCCTCGTCGATAATCAACACTGTTTGCCTGCCAGTAGCGTATTCCGCAATCAAGAACTCAACGAAACGCTCATACAACTCCACCTGACTCATATTTTTGTAGTCGAGCCCGTAGGACATATTGACCCACTCAGCGAGGTCTCCGAAACCACCCTGGGTGAAATTAATCAGGCCGACAGTGAGATCGTCGTCCATCTCATCCAGCAACAGGTTAATCAGCGTGGTTTTTCCACAGCCTACCTCGCCGGAAACTACGGTAAACCCCTGCCGGCTGCGCAGACTGTAGCGAAGCATTGTCAGAGCGGCACGGTGCCCTTTCGACATGTAGAGAAATGATGGATCCGGCAGCAACGCGAATGGTTTTTCATTCAGGCCGTAGAATGCTTCATACATGGCTGTTCGTGACCCCGGCCTGTAACAGGCCATACTCGTTTATTAAGAGTTTTTCTCAGTCCCTGCCGAATATGGCTCGCGACCTGTGATATCGGCCTTGTTCAACACAGTTCCGATCAGCGGTGTATCTCGCAACATGGCAATTGCCTTGTCAAGATCTTCAGATGTGGTTGCGCCATTTTCAGCCACCATCAACATCGCATCTGTATAGGGGGAAAATGCCAATGAATCGTCTGCCGCCAGTATCGGTGGCAGATCAAATACAACAAGACGATCCGGGTAACGATTCTTCAGCTCATTGACCAACCCCACCATTTTCGGTGATCTCAGCATCTCCGAGGAATTGCGGATGCTTTCTCTGCCAGGCAAAACAACCAGTCTGTCGATTGATGGTGTAAACAGTATCTCCTCAATCGGTACGTCATTGAACAGGTAGTCGCTTAACCCGTATTCCGGCGCGTAGTCAAAGAACCGGTGGATACCAGGCCGACGCAAATCAAGATCGACAAGTAACACCGTGTGTACTACCTCCATCGCCAAACTGATTGCGAGGTTAATTGAGGTTAGCGTTTTTCCGCATCCGGTTGCAGGACTTGTTACTGCGAGAGAATTCCAGCTGTTCTCCCGCAGGGACTGCAGCACTCGCGTTCGCAACATCCGGTATACATCGCCTAGCTCATGGTTCGGGACAGCTGCCACAAGGCGATTACGGTCCAGCGTATCTTCAGAAACTGCTATTTTCCTGGTGCGATTGTAGCGAATAGACATTGTGGACTGATGATCCTGTCTATCGCTCCCCGGACGCGTATCTGATGCGACACCCTGCTCCGACTGTTGTCTGACCTCGGCCCGATCCTTTGCCGCCTTATCCAGTGCCTGTTGGATTCTTTCCATCTAATCTGTTCCTGCTATAAGCCCAGCTGACGCATCGTAATGTACCAGAGCACATCCAGCGGTCGCACAACAAAGTGAGTGATCAACATCAGCAATATTAGTGTCACCGGGACGCCTATCAGCGCCGCCAAGCGCATCCGGCGGCTGTGAGTCAGTTCTTCTCTGGTTGCGATAAATGGTATTTCGGCGAGTAGCAAGGCACCGGGAATCGCATCAACCGCCCTGGCGCCGGAAATAGAACCATCAATAGATTCCCGTATTGCAATGACTCCGATGCCGCATCCAGGAGCTATGAAAAGCAACAACAGCAGCAAAGCTGCCCGGTTCGGACTGGACGGCTCCAGGGGCAAATTCGGAGGCTCAACCAGTGTGAAGCGCTCGCCCTTGCTTTGTGTTTCCAGATTCTCACCCATTTCGGCACCAAACAGCTTCTCCTTCATAGTGAGATATCGGGCAGTGGCCGTCGAAAGTTCCCGTTGCAAAGCAGACATCTCTCTTTCCACCTGCGGCCCTCGCAATAACCGTTGCTCATAATCCGTGAGCCGGGTCTGGAGTTGACCCTGCTGCTCCCGGAGTGATCGCTCGTCGGCATCAAGAGACAGCAGGTTTGCAATGATTTGCAAGTATGCCGGGTTATCCGGCACTGAAACCCTCTCAATCTCGGTTGCATTTGATCTGGCTTCCAGAGATTCCAAAAGGCGCTCCAGCCGTTTTATCTCTGGATGAGCTTCTCCGTAACGCTCTCTCGCCTTGAGTAAATCAGTTTCCGCAGCCTGGATTACTCCCGAGGTCTCGGAATAATCCCCGCTGATTCCTTCACTGCCTTGAAGCGCCTTGATGTCACGCCGTAACCGGATAATATCCGGATGACCTTCACCATAACGGCCTTCCATGAGTGCAAGCCTGGTCTGTAGTGCTTTCAGCTGATCTTCAGGGGAAATAACCATCGTACCGTCCGGCAACACCATTGGTGCAGTCGGACTAATCTGAGAGAGTTGGGACTCCAGTATGATTCGGGATTCTTCGATAGAATTGAGCTGCCTTGCAGTCTCGAGTAAATCCGAGTCAATCCGTTGCATCATCTGAATATTCAGGTCAGCAAGCTCGGGTAAACTCCCCTCATTCACTTCTTTGAATTTGGCCAGGTGTGCCTCCAGCTCTCGCACTTCCCTGTCAAGGTTATCGGCTTCTGTAGCCAGGAACTGGCTGGTCTCAACAGTCTGGACTGTCCGGGTACGAACATTCTCAGCCAGATATAACGACACAAGCTCGTTGGCAACCTGGCGTGCCACATTGGGGTTTTCATCTTCGAACCCCAACATAAACGCGATCGTACTTATCACCTCGCGCCCTGTAGCCGGGTCTGCTGTTTCAATATCAACAAGTTCCAGGGTGATTTTTTCCCGAACATCCTCTGTAAGCAGCAGGGTAGGAACGTGTTTGCGCTTTTCGGCGTAAAGGTCAAATTTCTCAATGATGCTGGCCAGATTTGACCGCGTCATAACACGCTGACTGATTGTTGGAATCTGGCGAGACCCATAGGTGGTAACGGTTGTCTGAATCAATGCGACCGGAACCTCCGGCTCCTCGATCAATATTGTCGCTGTAGATGTATAGACATTTGGCCAGGCGAATGTGATGGCCGCACCAACAACAAAAATACCAAGTGTCGTCAGCAGTGCCAGCTTGCTGTGGCGCTTGAAGGCGCCAAAAAACTCGCCTATTGACTTGCCTTCATCAATTAATATTTCTCTTTCTTCAGCCATAAAAATCCTGCATTGCCCCCCTGAAGCTCACAACTAAATCGGACAACTTAATTAACATTCGCACCTGATATTCTAATGTCTGGGTTCTGCTAAGCATGTGATCTACAACCCAAAACACACTACCGGGAACTGTCGAACATCCCGGAACTGGTGTTCATGAAAAACAGAACCTCAATTGGGCGCGGATTTTACCACGAGCTGCTCCTTCAGTCTTTAATTTCATCAAAGAAAATCAAGCAGTTGTAGCGGATACCTAAATTATTAGTACAAGACTGCCCCCCAAGCTCAGGTGTAAGAGGTAAGAACAAAATGTCTCTAACCAGGCTGCAAATACGAGATCCCATTCGGAAAAACCCCGGCAGAACAGTTCGTTAGGGGGCGAACTGCAACTACCAGGGTCTTTTCTTCCAACGGGGATTCAGTCCTCTGAGAAGGTCGGCCAGATGACGCAATGGCCTGTCTTCACAGAATTCTTTTCCCTCTTTTAATTGCTTCCTGTATCCCTCTTCTTTCCTCTACAACAAGAATGAGCCTTGATAAAACAGACCGTTAGGGGGCGGCCTGTCTCCTCGACAGCTCATCCGACTTACTTCAGTACTCGCCTTCTCCTGAACAAACCGAGCAAACCAAGTCCGCTGGCCATCAACCAGGCTGCAGCCGGAACTGGAATCACTGCAGGGGGCAGAACATCCGGCGGTATAACCACAGGCGGTATCGGCTGGCCACCATGTTGTTGCTGAAACAGCCATTGAATTTTCCATCCAAGCAACAGATTGCGCCTGAATTCACCAATGAATGTTCCGTTGCCACGTGAACCCGCACTGCCCGGCCGTCCTGACCGGCTGTCTCCCGCAAAATTATTACTGCCAAAAGTGCGCTCACCGCTGAATAGCCAGACAATGTCGAACAAATCCGACAACTCCAGTCCTTCTTCTTGCCACCATGGATTCTGCTTCCATTCTGAACTTTGTCGCCATGCAGGATCATCACGCCACACAGCGTCGCCTCTCCAGGCAACATCTCCAGACCAGATCGGATTGTTGACCCACCACGGCGCCTCTTCTGCGTTACTGTGACGCTCGCTAGCCTGCTGTGTCGCCTGTGCCCAGCCGTTACGGTTTTGACCAGGCAGGCCATCTTGCTGCTGAGCACTACGCGGCGAATTGGTAAATAACTCAGCTTTGAAAACGTGAAACCTGACGCTGAATGCATTAGCTGCCTGGCTAACAAGCACACATGCCAGAATCAGTGATAGTGATACGCTTTTTCCGTATTTCATTTTTCTTGGTCCTCCGCTTCATTGTCGAGCGGTATTATTTTTTGAAATATTTATATTCTTGCTAACGAATAGCTTTAGAATAATTTCTCCGATAAATTTTCTAGGGCGTGCCTTTCAGCATCTCCTCAATCTGGTTTGCGAAGCCTTCAATCACTCGCGAAGCACCGGCACATCCCTTTATTGCTTTCTTGCCGACACGTATCTCTACGTTTGATGTGCTAAATCGCTCCCAGCGACTGTCTTCAAAATCAACCAGAGTCGAGCGGCTTCTCGCCGGGTAGGCGCCATTGCCTTTCACATCATGGCGTTCAAATGCAGCAAACTCATCAATGTCGGGAGCCCTGGATCCTTCCTCTGCGAGCAGAGTCATATCCAGCACTGCACCAATCTGAAACTGGCCACGATCAACACCGCGCACCTGCTCGGGCGTCAATGTGCGAAGTTTGTCAATGATGCGCTCCGGCGCGACAGCGGGGAAAAACGTGCGCAGCCGGTTTCGAATCCGGAGACGGCGTACTTCGATCTCGAAGGTCAGCTCATTTGACAATCGGGCCAGATGCCGAAAATCAGCCATCGATAGTTCGGTTAAAAACTGGCGTACAGCCCCAAGATTCGGAAACTCTGCTTTCATCATCGTTCGCAGCATCGGAATGACCCGCAGTGCGTCCAGATCCCGTTGCGGGTACCGCGCGCCTCTTCCCCGGTGCGAAGGACCATTCAGCAAACCCTTTCCCACGTAGTCGCCGATAGTACGACGTGACAGATCTGTCGAGTCCTCTAGTTCGATGAGAGAGTAGGTGCGCATGATTTCCTGATTACTACCTTTCTTGTTTTTATATTTCGGAGAATTATCCCGACAGAACAAGCCGTTAGGGGGCGGCCTGCTGCTGCCAGGATTTTTCCGCTGTTATTTTTGCCCGACCTTTCGCCTGAACATCGCAAGCAGGCCAAGTGCACTGCCCATCAGCCAGACTGCAGCAGGCACGGGTATGGGTACTAAATCGATCCTGCCAAAAGCGCTGAAAGTCGTAGTGCCGCCACTCGCGATTTCGAATACTACAGCTCCCACATCAAACCCGGATGGGAGTGCCGGTCGAAAATCCTGGTTGTTGAACAACGAAGTGTTCAGGGACAGCAGCACAAACCTTATTGTGGCGCCCTCGATTAGCGTATCCAGTATCGGATCCCGGGCAGCGTCAGAGGTATTGGCGGTCACCCCCCAAAGATCGACTGCTGTACCGGGCACCAGGGTTGTACCGAGCAGAAAATTGACAAAATCCGCCTCTTCCGATGTCAACTCGGAGTCATCGCCGGTAAAGGCGAAGGAATCCTGTGTCGTCAATGTAGCAGCGCCGTTGCTGAGCGTAGACTGATAACCCTGAAAGGCATACACGGTCTCCGTACCGGATGGACTTGGGGCGATGAAGTCAGCCTCGCTTGCACTCAGTCCGTAGGTAAAACTTCCGTTGAAGCTATCACCCACACTGGTGCCGGCAAACATGCTGGTGCCGTCATCAACACTGACACCAAGAATATCGAAGGTGTAAGTCAGAAGCGCAACTGTTGTCGCAGCACCAGCTGATGCCGAGGCGGCCAGCAGGATGATTGTTACGGCGATCGCACGAATAAACCTGAAAGATTGGCTAAGCATTGATTTCTCCCTGAATGCGGAAATCAGTCGTGCGCAGCCCGGTCAGAAACTGTCGGGCCGCAACAAAAGCCAAACACTCAACCTCCATCAACAAACCGTTCGCCACATCGTCGCCGGTCGTGCGGCGTGGCAAAGCTGTTGAATCCTTACAGACGTCGAGGGAGTAATTTTGCATACTTTCTGATTACCACTTTATATTAGTTCTTATTAACGTGGACAAACGGAAAGTTAACAAAATTGTCCTGACAATTCAATCTTCATTTGCTCCTGAAACAATTTGTTTATACAGAATTTAATTAACTACCCGAAAGTCTGCATACAGTTCTATGATTACCTTCATCTTTCTATTTAAACTCTGCGGAATTCACTGTATGCGTTATGTAAAGACAGGTATGTTTTGCCCGCCCGCTGTCGAGCCTGGCGCGGTTGATGCGCATCGATATTGAGGAATCAGGAAGAGCGACAGGTTGCAGGAGAGGCTTCCAGCCTCGAACAATCAAGACTCGATAATCAGGATTCGCGGCAGGAAGCCACTCCAACAGCTTGTTGCCAAAGGTGCGAAACGCGATCAACGATGCCGCGATAACAATCGAGATGATGACGGTCATCGTCGCTGACCGTTCCCAGGTAGCTGCCCAGTAATATCTCGATCATAGGTGGCGGCAGGTCATGATGCCGGGTGACAACAGCCAGATCGAAAAATGGGTCACCGATGGCGGCATATTCCCAGTCAATCAGCCGTAGCTGCTGATTGACTGTCAGGACCAGGTTGGCAGCAATCGGATCATGGTGGCAAAGCGTTTTTGTTGAATGACCGGCGGAGACCTCGTCCAGCAATGCGTTCGCTTCATTGACGATCCGGATTACTGCTGGATCGGTCAGGTTTGCAGCGTATACATCAATGCGAGCCCGTAAATCCAGCAGGCATCCGACTGCTGGCACAGCGTGCACTCGCTTCAGCAATGCGGCTACAGCAGTCAGCCGTTCAACAGACTGCAGCTCGCTGACTGCAAGATTGCGGCCTTCAATATAGGAAGTCACCAGAATGCCCTGTTCCGGTAATGCGACGATGACTTCTGGCCCCAGATGCTTGCCGCTGACTGCGCGCAACACTTCGACCTCATTGTGCCGGTTCAGACCCAGCGCGGTCACCACCGGTGTGTCGATTCGCAGAACATAACGCTGCTGCTCTTTTTCGATCAGGTAACACTGCGATATCGGGCTATCGTTCAACCTGTGCAACAGCTTCGCGCCGCCACGGAAATCTCCCAGCTCAGCCAACGCTTCTTCAGGGCTCATGGTTGACGCTCATTGAGGCTGTTGCTCCAGGCGCGATACCCAAACACAATCAACACCAGGTACACACCAAACAGTCCGGCGGTCAGATACAGTTCACGACTGATGTAGAGATAAATCGAAACACTGTCGATCACAAACCAGTAAATCCAGTTCTCCAGGATTTTTCTTGCCACCATCCAGGTCGTGATGATCGCCGCCCAGGTGGTAAAGGAATCCACAAAGGGTAATGCGGCCTCTGTATAGCGGTTGAGTAACCAGCCACTGGCTGACGACAATAACAGGATGGTAATAATCGCAACAACGTGCTGCTTCGGTGTCCAGACACTCACCGGCAGACAACTGCGGTTTGCCCCCCCGAGACGCCAATGCCACCAGCCGTAGACTGCGATTGCGATATAAAACACCTGCAACCCGGATTCCATGTATAAGCCGGCGGCAACCATCAGGAACAGGTAAATCACAGTGCTGACAATCGCGGCTGCCCAGCACCAGATATTTTGCCGGATAACCAGCACGAGATAGAGCAAAGCCAGCAACACCGCGATCACTTCCCATGGGGAGGTTTCCAGAAGCCTGTCGAGAATTACTGCCAAAACTGTTTCAGCCGGAAGATTCGATCCGGGGTGTGGTGGTAATGGGCAGGTCTGCGTTGAGATACTTGACCACAAATATTTCTTGCAGCGGATACATACTGATCTCAGCGGTGATTCTCATGACAGGCTCCATATAAGTTACTGTATTTTATAGGTAATAGTGACACCAAAATGCCGAGGGTCACCCAGGCGAGTGTAGCGCGTCGGGGGAAAATCCGGTGGTTCGTTGCCGAAGAAAAAACCGCGCACGGTATAGCGCTGGTCAAAAACATTCCTGACCCAGACATCAACAGACCAGTGCTGCCACTCGCGCCCGGCCCTCAGATCAGTCAATGCATAGGCCTTCGAACGTTCATCATGGCTGACATCATAAAAAAAACGATCTTTCCCGGTCAGATCAGCACGAACGAACCAGCCCTGCGGGTGCTGGTATTGCCCGGATAGTGCAAAGGTATAACCCGGTGCATGCGGCAGGTCACGTCCCTCAAGCCCTGGCTGCGCAGTAAATATTGCTATCTCCGTATCCAATAGCCCTATTGAGCTGGATAGTTCTATCCGGTCGGAAAACTGCCACAGCAGTGTGGCTTCAAGGCCAATATTGCGGGCGGCGGCCGCATTGTCAGTAAAGAATATGAACGTCGTGGGATCATTGGCGACTAGCTGAATCGGGATCCTGATCTGCGCATCCTCTCGCTCCTGCCAGAACAGATTAAAATCGACCGTTATTTCTTTATTAACACTGGATGCCCTGATACCAAGCTCGTAGTTCCAGAGGAATTCCGGATCAAACTCGATTTGCCCGGCGGTGACATTCAGACCCGCAGTGGAAAAATCCGTTCCGGCGAAACCCAGGTTAAAACCACCGGCTTTGTAGCCTCTTGCGATACGCGCATACAGCCGGGTCTGATCCGACCACTCATGGTTGAGGGCAAGTTCCCCCCCGACCATGTTGTCCGTCGGATCAAATAAATTCCCGTCTGTGTCGGTGTACTCCGCCGAGCGGCGCTCCCATCGCAGTCCCAGTGTCAGGTTGGTAGCAGCACCCAGCGGAATGTCCAGCTCGCCGAAAAACGCAATGCTGGTCGCTTCATAGTCACTATCAACAGTAGTATCGAGCAAACAGGGGGTGCAAAAAACGCCATCAGCGTATATTCCCTGATCGACCCGGTTAATCGACTCCCTGAGGGTCAGCGCATAGATACCTGTCAGCCAATCAACCCTGCCACCAAACAATGCGCCCTCGGGTGTGGAAACGAGTCGCAGTTCCTGGTTAAAGGTGTCCCGCTTGCGACGCGACTCCTGGGTAAAGTCATAGACAACCGGCGCCCAGAAAGTGTCGTTGCCCCAGTCCGCATCAAAGCTGAACAGGATATCCGAGCTGGCAGCACCGGTGATACTGATGAATGTGAATGCATCTGCAGTGCTGGAAGTCACCCGGAGTGCCCCGGCGGTGGATTCCTGGGCGTCCTTGCCGGGTTTGTCCGAGTAAACTGTCAGTCCATTGTCAATCGACCAGGCGTCGTAACCGTTATCAAGATCCACATAGAGCCCGGTAAGATCGACCTGCCAATGGTCATTGGGTACCCAGCGCAACTTCGCTCTGGTGGATAGTTCATCGCGCCCATAGGTATCATTACGATTGAGAAATGCATTGTCCCTGAAGCCGTTGCTCTGATACTGCTGAACGGCAATGCGGTAACTCAATTTTCCATTCGACCGGGCCACCGGGCCACCGACCGCACCACCGATTGCCAGCGTGTCGTCGTTGCCTATGGTCACCTCACCAGAAGCATCAAAATTATTATCGGGATCATTGCTGCGCATGTAGATCAAACCGGCCAGCGCGTTGGCACCGTAGCGGGTTCCCTGAGGGCCACGTAAAACCTCAACCTGCCGGATATCAAAAAGTGTCGCAATACCGCCAATAGCGGAAAAATCAATATCATCTACAATGAAACCAACTGATGCATTGGGAGCGCCCTCGTATTGCTCCAGCTCGCCAATACCGCGAATTTGAAAATACCTTGCCCGTGACCCCTCTCCTGACCAGTTCAGGTTGGGGACAAACTGTGAGAGTTCCTCGAAGTGCTGCACCGTCACTGCGTTAATGAACTCCTCATCAAGTACGGTGATGCTGCTACTGATATCGCCCAGTGTTGTGGTGCGCAGCTGCGAGGTAACAATGATTTCCTCCAGCAGATCCGCCTGTTCAGATGCCTGCCCAAAAGTGGCGGTGGTCAATAGAATAGCGATACAAGCTGCAAGGGTTGCAAAGCACGGGCGGAATTCAGGCATTGAACAGATCTCCAGTGTTCTGAAGATCCGGCTTCATATCAGGGCGGGAATGCACTGTGTGCGTTGTAGTCACTCCCTACGCCGGTACTAGCCGGATCAGGTTCAAAGGGTTCCCTTGCCTGTTGATCTGCTGGCTCTGCCAGAAGAGCCGTTTTCACCGCAGGCGATGGGTCTCAGGCCAGATCATGGCCACCCCAAGACACCGTCAATATAGCTTAATATCACTGATATTTCTGCTATGGTTTCAGACGGAAAATTAACCGGTATATCATCAGGAAGAGAATACAAATGTCTGATAAAACAAATTCTTATATGGCTATCGATGCGGTAGTCAATATCTGGACAGAAGAAGCGCTCTCAAAACGTCCCAACTGGGGTGATGATTTTTTTGTCGACAAGATGAATGCCAGAAGCGGGCTGATGACCGGCATCAGCCTGGAGCAGATGATCGAGCGCATGGAATCGGCCGGCATTGAAAAAGCCTTTCTGATTGCTGCACACAGCGGCCGGCCTGGCCTGCCCGGTTGTTACCACATGCCCTATGAAGTCGTGGCGCGCGCCTGCGAGCAGTATCCGGACAAGTTTTACGGGCTGGCCGGTATTGACCCGTTCGATGGCATGAACGGCGTCAAGGCATTTGAAGATGCAGTCACCAATATGGGGTTTATAGGTGCCCACCTGTACCCGCACTGGTTCGAGCTGGCGCCTGATCACGCAAAATACTACCCGTTTTATGCCAAGTGCTGGGAGCTGGGTGTGCCGATCCAGATGCAGGTCGGGCAATCAATGGTCTATGCGAAGGATTTTCCGTGCCGCAGTGTCGGCCAGCCGATCAAACTGGATGCGGTTGCCTGTGACTTCCCCGAGCTCAAGCTGATCGGCATTCATGTCGGTATCCCCTGGCATGAAGAAATGATCGCAATGTCATGGAAGCATGACAACATCTATATCGGTTGTGATGCCCATCGGCCGAAATACTGGCCGAAAAGTTTTGTTCATTACATTAATTCGTTTGGTCAGGACAAGGTGATTTTTGGTACAGACTTTCCTGTGCTTGATTTCGAGAAAACAGTAGCTGATATTGATGAGCTGAACTTCAAGCCCGAAGTACGGCGCAAGTTGATGCGGGATAATGTGTTGAAGATTTACGGGCTGGGAGTTTGATCGCGGCTGGCAGCCGCGAATAAAACAACCATCACAGCAACGTAGTATTTCCCTGAAACCAGGCAATCAGCTGTTCTTCAGAAAGCCTGCCACTCGCCACACCAAGTATAGTGTAGACGCAATCATCCAAAGCAGCGGTCAGGTCATGGCCATTCAGTCTCAGGAAAGTGATCGCGGTCGTTAAAGCGATACGCTTGTTGCCATCGATGAAAGGATGATTTTTAAGCAGGCCATAAGCGTATGCTGCGGCCAATTTGGCAACATCGTCACAACCTTCATAAGCAACCATGTTCTGTGGTCGGGCTAGTGCTGACTCTAATCCGCCCAGGTTCCGAACACCTGAGAGGCCACCATGTTCGGATAAACCTTCACTGTGGAGGCACCCGACAATTTCCGGCAATAGCCAGACAAATCGAGTCATTTAGCAAGCTCGTGCAGAGCTTGACGATAATCTTTCATGACCTTTCGGCCCACTTCCATCTGCCGGGCGAATTCAGGGTCATAGGGCGTGATTTTGTAGCCTTCGGGAGTTTCTGTCAGATAGATCAGGTCGCCACTATCCAGATTCATCTTGTCACGCACTTCTTTAGGCAAGACCATGCCGACAGAATTGCCCATTTTCGTTAATTTCAGCTCCATAGCGAGCACTCCTTGCTTTGGTATAGATAGTGACACCAATACCGTATGCACTAATGTTAGTACATGAAAGAGGCCATGTCAAAATTTGCAAGTGGCTGATAAGCCTATATTCATGGGAGAGGCTCCCACAAGCCATTAAGCTAATCAGCTGTTAGCGTCGCACCTGACTCCAGCATCTCGTCTATGTCAGCCTGATCAAGACCGGCTTCTTTGAGAATCTCGATGCTGTGCTCTCCCATGCGCGGGGGGAGACTTCGTATGTCTGCGGGTGTTTCCGAGAAGGTAACCGGGAAACGGGTCATGCGCAGCTTGCCTTCGGTCGGATGATCCATAAGCTGCCAAAAATCGACGGCCTGAAGATGGGGGTCGGTAATCAGGCCTTCCAGCGTATTCACAACGATAGTCGGTACGCTGGTATCGCCGAACAGCTCGATCCACTCCGCGGTGGTGCGGGTCAACATGGTGTTGGCCGTTTCTTCATAGGTGGCATCGATGTTCTTGAGGCGCTTCGCCAGCGTCGTAAACCGGTCGTCCTCAAGCAAATCATCTCGACCGGCTTTCTTGCAGAAAGTTGTCCAGTGATTGTCAAGATAAGGAAGAATGGCAATGTAACCATCCCTGGTCTTGTATGGTTTGCGATGATCACTCATTAACCGGGTATAACCGGGAGGACCCATCGGTGGTTCGAATGTCATGCCCCAAAGGTGTTCGGCCATGACATAGTAGACCATGGTTTCAAACATTGGGACTTCGATTTCCTGACCTGCTCCGTGGCGCTCGCGGTGAAAAAGCGCTGCGGTGACGGCACCGACCACGGCCATTGCTGTGGTCTTGTCTGCAACTACCGTGGGCAAATAACGAGGTTCGCCCTGAACCATTTCCTGAAGCATTGCGATGCCGCTGGCTGCCTGGATTGAATCATCCAGTGCGCCTTTAGCACCGTAAGGCCCCGCTTTACCATATCCGTAAGTCCCGCAATAGATAATACCGGGGTTGACTGCCTTGAAATCCGAATACTCCAGCCCAAGTTTTGTCATGACCTGGGGCCGGTTATTGTGGATCACAACATCTGTGTTTTCTGCCAGCTTTAATACCGCGTCACGGCCCAACTTCTGCTTGAGATCGAGCACCAGGCTTCGCTTGTTGCGATTGCAAGTGAGGTAAAGTGCCGCCATACCTTTGTTGTGCGCAGCACCCAAAGAACGGTTGCTGTCACCACGAGGTGCCTCGATCTTGATGACCTCCGCACCCATATCGGCCAGAATCTGACAGGCCCAGGGGCCCAGAACGACGCTGGTGAGTTCCAGGATACGGATGCCGTGCAGTGGCCCTGACATGGTTTGGCGCTTCCTTGTTGGTTCAGACTACTTGTCCAGATTGGCGAGTGTCTCTTGCGCTTCTTGCGCCCAGGCAATGCTTTTAGCGCCTTCTGGCAATGCATCAAGCGCCTTGGTGAGCTCTTCTCTGGCCCGGTCGGTTTCTTTTGCTGCTGCAAGTGCCATACCCAGATGATAACGTAACATCGGCGCCTGCCCCATCGCATTAACACTTACCTGCAAATTCTTAACGGCCTGTGCATAGTCACCTGAGCGGTAGTAGGCCCAGCCCAGAGTATCGGCGAAAGCAGGATTTTTGCTGCCTTCAAACCGCTGTGCCAGTTTCAGTGCTTTTGCCAGACTGGCATCATCTCTGCGGAAATCCAGCAGCAAAGCAGCAAGATTATTAACTGCAATCACCAGATCAGGATTGATAGCCAATGCCTCCTCGTAGTGGGCAATGGCATCATCAGTGCGCCCCTCACGTTCGTACTCACTGCCCAGATACAAAACAAGATCCGCACTGGCAGGTACTGCAGCAAGACCCCGTTTGAAAATAGCTATCCGGTCACTACTATCAGGATAAGTTCCCGAAAGTGCGGCGTATGCAGCGGTCGCCTCAGGCTGATCGGCAATGACACTTTCCAGCTGCTTTCTGGCTCCATCTGTATCACCAACACGTGAGAGCATCCCGCCGAGCAGGAATCTTGCATGCGGCTGATCCGGATACTGCGCAGCATGATCTCTCAGATAACGGACAGCTTCTTCCGGACGGCCATCCTCTGAATATGCCCTGACCAGCCCCTCCAGGGGCAAATTGGCAGTGGGGGTTTTTTCCAGAGCCTGCCGATATGCATTGATAGCATCACCATACTCTTTCTGTGCATGTAAGGTACGTGCCAATGCAAAATCGCCGGCGCCCGATGTATTGGGGCCTTCCGACATACGGCGGGCTTCCTGCTCCGCCTCAGCCAGTTTGCCTTCACTCAGCAACAGCTCAACCAGCCCGGCGGAGGCTCCGACATTGAGTGCATCCGCTGCCACCTGATTGCGCAACACAGCCTCTGCCTGATCGGGTTCGCCCTGATCCACATAGACAGCAGCTAGTTCGCGTGCACCATTGCCATGGGCCGGGTTGGCTTCGAGCAGTCTTCTGTAGGCATCAACTGCCAGCACACGCTGATCTGATCTCAGATACGCCCTGGCCAATCCATACATTGCAGGCTCGGATTCAGGCTCCTTGCGTAACACCACGCGCAAGTCAGAGATTGCGTCATCCATATTGTCATCTACAAGATAGAGCCCCGCGCGAATCAGCAGTGCATCGGCGTTATCCGGAACCTCGGTCAGGATTTCTTCGATCAGTTTGCGACCGTCATCGATTTCTCCTGCCTGGATTTTCAAGGCAGCCATTCGATTTCGTGCAGCCAGGCCATCTTCACTGGCAGGAGATTGCTCGGCTACTGCGGCATATACAGCTTGCGCGTCTGCTCTGCGATCTGCGGACTCATAGAAACGAGCTAAAACCAGCTGCAACTCAAGCTGATCCGGCGACTCGGCAATAAACGCTTTCAGCGCTTCCTCTGCTGCCTCAGGACCATCTACACTCGCGAGAAACTGGGTAAGCCCCAGTTTTGCCCCGACATCAGAATTATCCTGCTCGATAATGCTGCGCAGCATTCCAACTGCTTCATCCGTGCGACCCTGACTTGTGTATAGCCGGGCAAGCTGATTTCGGTAGTTCTCATTATCCGGGAAATCCTCAATCAATGCCTGGTACTCAGCCTCTACCTCATCTAACCGTTGAGCTCTCCCGAGGAGTATCAGTCGCAATTGGCGCAGAGGTTCTGCAGTTTCAACACTGAACCGATTGATTGCAGTGTCGACAATGCCAAGCGCCTGGCTCGGATCGTCTTCTGCGTAGTAGGCCGCGTGCAATAGAATCGCTTCTACGTGATCAGCATCAATTGCCAGCGCAGCTTGAATCTCTTCTAATGCCTGCGCTTTCTCTTCTTTCTGAATCAGTATGCGCGCATTCAACAAACGTACATCCGGGTTGTCCGGGGCAAGTTCCAGCACCGCTGCGGCTTCGGTTGCCGCCTCTTCATACGCCTGTGCGAAATAGTAGAAAGTGCCCAGCTTGACTCTGGCTCCTACATGCCCCGGATCAGCATCGACAGCGACCTGCAGGTGCCCTATCATCTTGCGAAAATCTCCATCCTGCTCAGCGATCAGTGCCAGCAGATACCGCGCTTGAGCGTTCTTCGGCTCGATCTGTGCTGCATTTCTCGCTTCCAGTTTTGCTTTGACGTAGTCCTCGGAGTCAAAATGCTCCTGCGCCTGCTCCAGATAACTAGCCGCCCGCTCTTCTGGGGATCCGCAAGCAATAACCAGGGTTCCTGCCAGAACACACAACACTATTACTCTAACGAACTGCACTGTAATTCTCCTCAAACTTGAATTATCGGGACACCTGCTAACTAACAGACACCCCTAATCCGGACTGCACCTGCGACCCGGAACTACCATGTATTCTTGCCTTCAAACTGGCCAGGCAACGCTGTGCCGTCTGGCCATCCCACAACTCAGGACACTTCCGTTCCGGGATGCCCTGAGCCAAAATGTTTTCTACTTCTGCAAGTAATCTGCCCGGTTCGGCAAGCCTGTTAGTACCTTGTGTGATCGTCACCGGACGTTCCGTATTGGGCCGTAAAGTCAGGCAGGGAATTCCCAGATAGGTGGTTTCCTCTTGCAAACCACCGGAGTCGGTGATCGCCAGCCGGGCTTTGGTCAAAAGGTTCATAAACTGGATATAACCTACTGGCTCCACAATCCTGATATTGGTTGCCAAAGCCAGTTTACGATATAAATCGTTGTCTTTCAGGCTCTTCAAGGTACGTGGGTGAATTGGAAACACCAGGTGTATTTTTTCACTGGTCGCGGCCAACTGCTCAACCAGCTGGGCCAGCGTTTCAGGGTTATCCACATTGGCGGGCCGATGCAATGTGACCAGCCCGTACGCTTGGTCAGCCAGACCCATTTCAGCGCGTGTTCCGGCCTGCTCGATCTTGTCCCGCAGCAATTCATATGAATCCATCATGATATTGCCAACACGCTCGATCCTGTCCGGTGGCACACCCTCACGAAGCAGGTTTTCATCGGCATCCGGAGAGGGTGTCCACAGGAGGTCGCAAATCGCATCAGTGACCAGTCGATTGATTTCTTCCGGCATCCGGCGGTCACCGCTTCGCAGACCCGCCTCAAGATGGACTACGGGTATGTGCAACTTGGCACAAACCATCGCTGCGGCAGCGGTTGAATTGACATCTCCGACAACCACTGTCCAGTCCGGTCTGGACTCGAGGCATATTTTTTCGTAGCGCACCATCACCGTACTGGTTTGCTCTGCGTGTGTGCCACTGCCAACATCCAGGTGATAATCCGAGGTCGGAAGCCCCAGATCAGCAAAAAAAGCATCGGACATATTGTGATCATAGTGCTGCCCTGTATGGACGACCCGAACATCAAAGTCCGAATCACCTTTTAGAGCATGATACAAAGGTGCGACTTTCATAAAGTTGGGTCGCGCGGCAGCGATCAAGTGTACTATCGTCTGCGGCATGTCTATTCCGATTCTGCAGAGCGAAAAACAGCAGACTCTTGGGGGATATAATAGTTAATCTGGGGGTTGATCGTTCTGACAAAATCCTCAAGACGAACCGTTGCTTCCGGAAGGTCTGCCGCATCCGGCACAAAAGTTGATACCCGAACAAGCGCACCATCTGTTCGATTTTTTGTGAGGCTGTCCCAAAAAATGAACCACTTGACTACATACTCGTTTGTCTGCTTTCGACCCCGCTGTTCGAACCAGTAATAGATTAACTGACGAGCCTCACCCATAGAAACAATTGTTCTGTTGACAGACAAAGCTGCACCGTTTGCATGAACATTCTCTATATCGTACTGATCAAAAGTATCAATTTTCCAGCCGCCTCCGGGTATGCATGCGCGGGGGGAGTGTATTGATTTTCCCTTGCGCTGCGAATCATAGTAGGCGATCCATAGCGCGGCCATATCATTGGTACCATCACGTTGGTAAATTGCCATCAATTCATCATCGGTCTTCAGGGAATCCAGGAAAATCTGCTCGACTGCCTGCTCCTGCCCGCGCCAATCGCCAACCAGCAGGGGGAATTTGTTGAAGTCGGGACGCTCGGGAATCAATTCAACAGGTCTGCCGATCCCGGCGGAGAAGGCAGCACTGACACCGAGAATCACGACCATCGTCATGACCCGTTTGCCAAGACGAACACCGGAGAACAGTGCCGTAAAGTCGCTTACCGGCGGTATATCCAGCATGAATGATTCCATGAATCGCTTGCCGTTAAGGCGGGCAAACACCCACATTTCGGCAAACAGAAAGCCGACACAGACCATGAATACGATCCAGCCTTCAAAATAGTGCAGAAACCCCTCAGCCTGCTCTATACCGAAACTATTGACCAGAACCCCGATGACACCAATGCGAAAACTGTTCATCAAAATTGTGATTGGGATGGTCGATAGAAAAATGATGGCACGCTGCCACCATTTCCCGTCAAAAATAGCAGCCAGCAAAAAGCCGAAACTCATCAATGGAAAAAGATAACGCAGCCCGTTACAAGCCTCTGCAACCTGCAGTTGATAGACCCCGAGATCAATCACATTGCCTTCAAGAAAGACGCTGATTCCGAACCCGCGAATGACCGCCACGCCGAGTTGTGATGAGACAAGTTGTAATTCAGCTGACAGACTCTGATACAGAAAATTGGGTAGCGGAACCATGAAAAACAGATAAACCAGTGGTACCCAGACCAGGCGCAGCCCCTGAAACCCGATCGCAGTGATTACAATGCCCCAGAGGCATACCAGAAATCCGTACTGAACTATTGAATACACCGCACTAAGTTCGCCGAGTAACAGCACGAACAGGCCTAGTCCGATTACCCCGATCCCAAGCCAGGAGCCATTACAGGAACCATTGTTCAAGCAGATTTTGAGCGCAGCTGCTTTGAGCCAGAACAAATACAGAGCAACCACCGGAATCAGGTAGCCGTGGTTGTACTCCGGCAGCTCCCACAGCTCGAGCATACGAGCCAGCCCGCTCCAGAATAGTAATAGCAGACTGACAGACAATGCAGCAACTACTAACAGCACAGGCCGCTGCGAATCATTTTCCTGAGGGGTTGGTTGATTGCTGATATCCATACAATTACTCGTCATACCTTTGGCTGACTAAAGCGACTCTCATTACCCTTAAATAATGCTATCCGACATTGCGGGGCTGGCGAAGAGTTGTGCTGCTATTGTTATTTGACCGCTCACTATACCTAAGCTAATCCGGCTTTGCAGACAACCAGGTCGCACTTCATGCTTATAGCAGATCCGTTTCGGATAGCCCAAAAGAAAAACCCCGCACCAGGCGGGGTTTCTCATGCTCATTATCTGAGACTTGCTTAGGCAACAGTTCTCCGTCGCATCCAGCCCAACAGGCCGAGTGCAGATCCGAACAACCATACTGCGGCAGGAACCGGTACAGCAGCTGCTGCAGACAGTTCGAAGCTACCACCAACCCATGAGTTGAATCCACCAAGAATGATGTCATACATCTGAACGTAGAAGCCTTTCGCTTCAACTACGTTACCAGCAGCATCTGTGGAGATAGTCATGATCAGGTTGTCCCATTGACCACCGCTATTACCATAGGTAAGTGCAAAACCATCTTCACCTATGCCGTCGATAGGAGCACAGTCAGGATCAAGTCCGCCGGTATCAAGACAAGTGTACCCAGCGATTGTAGCTGTTGTAGTAGCACCAACATTGTTGTTGACTCCAGCACCGCCGTAATTGACATTACTTGGCAGCGGGTACCCAGGTGACCATACGCCAGGAGGTCCACCACCGAGGCGGCTCCATACGTTTACGTCTACCAGCGGATCGCCACTAAGAGCACTACCATACTCGCTGTTGCCGAAGCAACCACCAGTACCAGGCTGACCGGCAAGATCAGCAGTACAGATATCAAGCATCATGCCTGCTGACCCGATCACATAATCAGTGCCGCCGAATCCGTTGGCCGATGTCGAATCAACAGCATAGTCAACCAGTGTCTGGGTAATACTGCTCCAGCCCTCGTTGATTGAACCACCAGAAGTGCTGGTGTTTCGTACGCCGCCAGCAAGCACCAGACTGAATGAGATCAAGTCGTCGCTTGCATCACCGGCAGTGCCGCTATCATTGATGCTGATGGATGAACCACCAAGATAGATCAGGTTTGCCTTGCCATCGCCAGGGTTGCTACCCGTAGCCACAGTTGGGTTGGTGCCTGGGGCGTAGAAACCACCACTTTGCAACGGACCCTGCTGTGTATCAGCAAATGCCAAGCCAAGATCAGCCCAGCCGCTTACCGTACAATCTTGTGGAAAAAACAGTGCAAAGACACTTATACATGTCTGTTCTGCTCTGCCTTGCGTACCGCCGACCGTCGTTGTAGTCACCGCAGCAGAAGCCTGCAGGGAAACCCCCAGCAAACTCACAGCAACGGCAGCTAAAGTTACTAATTTTCTCATAAGAACTATCCTCCAATTGGATTTAAAGTCTTTCTGAGAAGGGCAACCCGGCTGTCTCCCCCCCACTCTCCAACTGTTCTGCTTCTTAACGTCAGTGTTGGCGAAAGTGGTAGATCCGTGGCTTTCCGTCCCAGGCTCACACCTGGTTTGGCCAATTCCTTCTTGTTCGGACAACGGAACTATACTAAAAGCACAACAAGGGTAAAAGTCCGTATTTACATAACGCAGCACCTATGTCACGAACAGGGTAAATTAATATTCTCTTTGTAAATCAACGATAAAGCGATTCCTGGAGAGGCAATCAGCAGCCCTGCCAGGTCTTGTTCTGCATCTGATTTCTGCATTTGGTACTGGACAAAGTCGCTTGAAACCCTTGCAGCAGTTGACGTTCGCGCATCGCAGCGCAGCAGCGTTCAGGGGCACAGAAAAGCCGCCACAGCCTGTGACCATTCTACGGCCATTTCATCAACTATATCGATTCCACCCCCGCTGAGCTGCTGGTAATCGAAATCCGGGCAGATTTCCATTGCCCGTTGTGAGTACCTGTAGATCGGATCGCCGGTGTTAGCCAGTACCATGCAGGGATGGGTGATCCGGGTAATGGCCTCCTCCTGCTTGTAGTTCATCACGGCCTCATGGGCATACCAGACGGTATCGCCGGCAAGCAATGCCTGAATGACATGACGATTGAATGCATTGAGGTCACTCCATTCCGGTACTGCATTTTTGCGGAAGTTCCACTGTGCCATCAGGTGGCTACCATCCCAGCGGGGCTGCCATTCACGTTCCACGGCGAGGCGCTCTTTCCACAGTGCCCGTTCCTCATCTGAAAGCGGCAGGGGGCCATTCAGAATGACTTTATCTATCCGCTCGGGATATAACAGTGCGGCCTCATTGACCACCATCGCCCCGGTGTGGTGACCGAGTGCTGACGCCCTGGCGATGCCAAGATGATCCAGAATGACCGGCACAGATACAGCGTACTCCTGCATCGTCGGTGGATGATCGGGGGTATCAGACCGGCCATAACCGGGCATATCAATAGTGATCGCCTGAATACCGGCGTGTGCCAGGTACGGCAATGCTGCATCGAACTGTACCGATGAAGTCGGTGACTGGTGCGCCAGCACCAGCGGGATTCCCTCGCCGGTGACCGAGTAATGCAACTGGCCGAATGGTCCGTCGGCATATCCCTTGATGGTTTTCACGGTGCTGGTATTCATTCAAGTGCTCCGGCTTTTTGCTGAAATATTCTGCCTGTATTCTGGCCCACTATTTTGGCCTTAAGTATAAATGACCACTTGCAGCTGGTGGTGGAGCGAGTAGCATTGCTGCCCACGCGTTCGAGCCGCGGCCAGGAAAGTGGCTGGTGGCCGTGACAACACTTTTAACGCCACTATATATATTAAGGAGTCTCAATGGATCTCAAGGACAAAACTATTGTTATCACCGGTGCAGCACGAGGCCTCGGTGCGGCAATGGCTACCCGGCTGGCAAACAACCACTGCAAGCTGGCGCTTGTCGATCTGGATGTGGACAGCCTGAGCGATACTGCGGCTGCCTGTAAGGGCAACGGCGCGGTAGAAGTACGATGCTACGCTGCCAATGTGGCTAAAGAAGATGAGGTAGTTGCCCTGTTCGACAGTGTGGCGAAAGATTTTGGCGCCTTGCACGGGTTGATCAACAACGCGGGGATCCTGCGTGATGGTCTGCTGCTGAAGTTCAAAGATGGCGAGATGGTATCGAAAATGTCGCTGGAGCAGTGGCAGATGGTTATTGATGTGAATCTCACCGGCGTGTTCCTGTGCGGCAGGGAAGCTGCCCAGCGAATGATCGAGCTGGGCAACAAGGGAGTGATTATCAACATCTCCAGTATTTCCCGGGCCGGCAATATGGGTCAGACAAACTATTCAGCTGCCAAGGCCGGCGTCGAAGCCATGGCCGTTGTCTGGGCGAAAGAACTTGCACGTCATGGTATTCGCGCGGCATCCATCGCACCCGGATTTATCAAAACGGAAATGGTCGCCAGCATGAAGCCTGAAGCTCTGGAAAGAATTTCCGGAATGGTACCGCTGCGGCGCATGGGTGATCCGGATGAGATCGGCAAAACAGTCGAGTTTATTTTCGAGAACGACTATTTGTCGGGCCGTTGTATAGAGATTGATGGAGCGCTGAGACTGTAAAGCTCAGGCTTGCCCCCTACTTGTCACCCCAGCCTTTGCGGAACTCACCTGTGTCGTAAGGGTTATTGGCGGACTTCTTTCCCCTGGGCCGGTCGATCATGTCGACTTTTTTCAACTGGCGGGTGTCCTGCGATGGGTCAAGCTCCCAGGAATGAGTCTCGTAGGGATTCCCTTTCGGATCATCCGGGTTGCTCAACGTGAGTGAATCGGAAAAACCGAAGTTTGTCTCTACTTCGATGCCTGCCTGAGAGTCCTGTTCAGGTGTCACTTGCACTGGCGCCCGGGCAGGACGCTCATCCGCGGGTACGGTACGAATCACCAGCGGCGGCTGCTGCTTGTTGCGATTTTGCAATCGATCCTTGAGTGCGAAAAACCACTTCATCTGCTGTTGAGCCTCAATACGCCTGAAATCACCGCCCAGCATACGCTCAGCCGGCTCCTGAAAATGCGCTCCGGATCACATTTTTATCAGGCTGGACATGACCCTGGTCACAGGTGCCGGAAATTTATGCTGCAATCGCTTTTTGAAAAGCCGGGCGGGATGACAACCGCTCGTAGTAGGCATCGACTTCCGGAAATCCTTCCGGCGCCAGCTCGAAAAATTTCATAACAAACAGGGTGTAACCCACAATAATATCAGCGGCGGAAAACTCGTCACCACAAAGATAATCTTTGTCAGCAAGTTCCCTGTTCAAAATTCCGAGGTATTGGGAGTAGGTTTTTTTACCCTGCCTGGCAACGGACGGAATACGTTGATCTTCCGGCAGAAAAATCTCGTGCTCGAACATTTTGATGACCGGCTCCAGCATGGTGGATTCGCCAAAGTGCAGCCACTGCAGGAATTTCCCATACTCGGGTGCTTCCCTGTTTGGCTCAAAACGCCCGTCTGCATAGCGATGCAGTATG
>JAJRUG010000088.1 GCA_024277915.1 Gammaproteobacteria bacterium | reverse complement strand
GGGATACCATAACGCATCATGCCACCCAGTTTGTCGTGGTCATCGAAAATCGTGCAGGCATGGCCTTTACGGCGCAACTGACAGGCGGCGGCCAGCCCGGCCGGGCCACCACCGATGATGGCGACACATTTACCGCTTTCCAGCTCCGTTGCCTGAAATGCATAGGCTTCTTGCAGTGCTGTATCGCCGATAAACTGCTCGACGGCATTGATACCTACCCGATCTTCCACCTGATTGCGATTACAGCCATCTTCGCAGGGCGCGGGACATACCCGCCCCATGATCGACGGAAATGGATTTGCATCCGTCGACCGGCGAAATGCATATTCCTGCCAGCTCAACCCTTCAGGGGGTTTCTCCATCCCGCGCACAATCTGCAACCAGCCACGAATATCCTCCCCCGACGGACAGCTCCCCTGACAAGGTGGTGTTCTGTGCACATAGGTCGGACACTTATGTGAATGATCGGCCTCGAAGATATCCTCCTGCCAGTTCCGGTACTGGTGATCACCTTCCTCGAATCTCCGAAATGTCAGCTTCTCACCCACATCATCAACTGAATTGGCCAAAACCATTCTCCTCCTGCATTGACAATCTAATGAGTTTCACCCAACACCAGCGCATCGCCCAGCAACTGGTGAACACTGATCACCATGTCCATATCGAATCCATAGTAAGGGAAAACCTTGCTGAACTGGCTCTTGCAGATCGCACAGATGGCGGCCATATGGGTGACACCGAATTCGTCCACTACCTGCTGCAGGGCCTCCATCCGCGGTAAGGCCCCTTTTACCCGCAGTTCAACCAGATCGTCGGTCAACAGTCCACCGCCGCCACCACAACAGAAGGTATGTTCATGAATAGTTTCGGGTGACATATCGTGGAAATGATTGCAACTCGCCCTGATAATTTCACGCGGGATCACAAATTGTCCGCCCGGCATGTTGCCCATGCGGGAAGCACGCGCGACATTACACGAATCATGAAAAGTCAGGATACGATGATCGTTTGCGGTCTTGTCAAATTTAAGTGCATTTCGTTGAATAAGATCGTAGCTGAATTCACAGATATGCTGTGGCACGGGATAATCGGGATCGAGAAAATCAAAAGGACCGATCAAAGTATTCCAGAAACTGTATGCGACCCGCCAGGCATGGCCACATTCACCGACAATAATTCGCCTGACACCCAGTTCCAGGGCGGCATCGCGCACCCTCTGTGCAAGCTTCTGCATATTGTCGTAATTGCCGATGAATATGCCAAAGTTGGCCGCCTCCGACGCATAGGAACTCAAGGTCCAGGAAATCCCGGCCTGGTGAAATACCTTGGCATAGCCCATCAGTCCATCAACATGAGGTTCCGCAAAGAAATCAGCCGACGGTGTGACTAACAAAACTTCTGCACCTTTCTCATCAAGTGGCAGGCGCACATCCACACCCGTATCGTCTTTTATTTCTTCTTCAAGATTCTCCAGAGTATTGGCCAGCGCCGGTTCCGGCAGACCCAGATTATTGCCGATCTTCTGCACCTTGGTGATAATTTCATTACTGTATTTTTGTCCGACACCGACACTGGCGAGGATCTCACGGCCTGCCATAGTGAGCTCCGCCGTATCAATTCCAAATGGGCAGTAGACGGAACAGCGTCGGCATTCCGAACATTGATGGTAATAGCGGTACCAGTCCTGTAACACTTCCTCGGTCAATTCCACCGCGCCCACCAGCTTTGGAAACAGTTTACCGGCCAGTGTGAAGTAGCGGCGATAAACATTACGCAACAAGTCCTGGCGCGCGGCCGGCATATTTTTCGGATCTGCTGTACCAAGATAGTAATGACATTTGTCCGTACAGGCACCGCACTTTACGCAGGTATCCAGAAATACCCGGATAGATCGGTACTTGCCCAGTAGTTCAGCCATTTTTGCCAAAGCAACCTGTTGCCAGTTATCGACCAGCTCACCTGGAAATCCGAGTGATTCCTGGTGCTGGGCTTTGGCGACAAAGGGCTTGCTATGCTCCATTGCTCCCTTGCGAATATGGGGGATCAGTGGATACTCCTTTATTTCTGGAGTATCAAACTCTGTTTTATACGCCTGTGCCATGGTTCTAAATCAATGGAGGAGTCAGGGTCTGCTACCGGTATCAGGTTCTGTGGCCCACGTATTGAGATGGCGCCGTTCCCGCGGGTTATCTGTCTGGTTGCGTGTGGGACTGAAGAAAAAGCCTGGTGCATGCAACAGCTTGCTGAACGGAAATACGATCATGAGAGTTGCTGTCAGGGCAAGATGGAGCAGGAGCAAGGGATCAGGAGCAAGCGGTTGCCAGTCGAATGACAGAAGACCAAGAAAAAATACCTTTAGGGCTATAATGTCCGTAGGCCAAACATATTTCATCAATAACCCGGAGCCGGCTATACCAATCAGCAGCAAAAGCATCAGATGGTCCGATGGCGTTGAGATATAACGTACACGATCCACAGCAATACGTCTGATCCACAAACCGGCCAAACCCGCGAGCATGGCGAATCCCGCATACACTCCCCACGGCTGCATGATTACTATCCACGCCCAAATCGGTTCGATAAAATAACGCAGATGGCGTATTAACACCAGCAGCAGGGCAAAGTGAAAGATCCAGCCGAACAACCACGTCCACTTGCATCCCTTGAATAGACTTTGAAAAAATACAACCTCCCGGACCATACGCATGACAACACCGGCCCGCGTTGCCGGTGCCGGGGTCGTCGGGATTTTCAGTGGCTGCGGCGTATGTGCATACAGGCGAATGCGTAAGAGAATCCCCACACACAATACGGCGGCTGCAAAATAGAACAGCAGTGCATACAATATACTGACCAGAGACATGATTATATGACGCAGGCCAGGCTGTTTAGTCCGTACAACGGCTTATTCCCGGTACGGATCTTAAACACATCCAGTCGGCTTCGGTAATCCGGCATACTTGCACGCCTGTTTCGCCGGGCCATAGGGAAACAATTCATACAGATATTTGGAGTTCCCCTTATCAGCACCGAGCTTCTTGCCAATCGCCTTTGTCAACACACGAACGGCGGGGGCGATCTGATACTCTTCGTAATAATTACGCAGGAAATTGATCACTTCCCAATGATTGTCGCCTAAATCACAATCATCCTCGTTCGCCATCGCGGCTGCTATATCGGGAGACCAGTCACTTAAGGTGGCCAGATAGCCTTCTTCATCCGTCTCGAATACATTACCATTTACCTCTATTGACATTACGCAAGCTCCTCAAGGTTGCTTATCTTTAATATTAAAACCAGCTTTGTACATTGCGGTGTTCGCCGGCAAGATCGACAAACCCGCCGTAGTCAACTACTTCTATCCCATCGATAATTTCAGAGTCCTGCAGGCCACGTGCATCCAGATCCGGACCGAGTACATAGATCCTGTTCTGCGTGAGCGCCCGCTTTATCTTCGCCTCAATGACCGTGTTTTTTGTTGCTGCGTAGACAGCATCTTCAATGAGAAGGATAACGGCGCCTGTTCTGACTAGACGCAAACATGTATCCAGACTGGTCTTTTCAAAAGGCGATTTATTTACCGTATGTAACATGGAAAATGCCCCGTATTAAAAATTCAGGAGCACGTCCTGTTGTTCCATCAGCTCGGCTATTTCAATACTGCTCAGTTCCAGAACCGGAACAAGCAGATCCTCACAACTCAAACCACGGGCCTGCATGGATTCCTTTTCCACATACAATTTTTCCACTTCATAAGTCTCCAAGGCACGAAATGCCGGTGAAAAGTTTTTAACATCCAGCGCCAGGGTGTCCTGGTTTTTTTTTAACTGAAAAATACCGTCATCCATAAACACGACACTCACATCCTGTTCAAACATTGCCCCTATCAGGACCACTTCCAGAGCTTCGAGCGCATAGATCGTTCCATAGGGGGCACGCCGGTTGATATACATGATTTTTTTTGCATTGGCCTCCGGATTTTCCGCATCCTCAACTATTTCATTCATCAACAGACACCTCAATCACCAAACGACACCAGAGAATCAGCGTCTATACTGGCTTCAATGAGCTGGCCTAAACCGGATATACGAAATCCCGGTGCAATGTTGTTGGCATCCTTGCCATGCCTTTTTGCTTCATCCTCATCAACGATGCCGCGCCGCTGGGCTGCGGCAATACACAGAACAAGATCAAGGTCGTGCTCCTGCGCCAATTCACTCCAGCGCTTGCTGATATGCCGATCGTCCTGTGGTGGTGTGGTCAATCTGGTGCCATTGTTAACACCATCGTGATAAAAAAACACCCGCACGATCTCGTGCCCCTTCTCCAGGGCCGCCCTGGTAAACTGATAGGCCGTATCAGAGGCCTGGTGTGTATAGGGCCCTTCATTGACTACAATCCCGAATTTCACGATGCCGATTTCTCCACGCGATTTTCAAAAACGAATATAGGAAGACGCATTCAGACTTTTGCGACTACCGCGCCAGTGATCAACATGATATTTGGTGAATGGCAAATTGGTGAGTTCGAAAAACCTGGGCCAACCAATCCGGTCAATCCAGTCATTAATCCGTTCCCAGTCCTTTGCATCTTCCTGATAGGTCTTCAATATCTTCTTGACAATGGCTGTAGCCTCCGGCCATCTCGGTGGATTGTTCGGGATCCCCGCCGCCACCAGTTTTTGAAAACTGGGTTTACTGCGAGCGTTTGAATGATTTCCACCTACCCATATTGCCAGTTTGGAATGCACCGGATCATTGATCTGCATGGGTGGGCAGGGCGGGTAACAGGCGCCACAACAAATACACTTCTTCTCATCAACCTCCAATGAGGGTTTGCCGTTGACCATCGCCGGACGTATTGCAGCTACGGGACAACGCGCTACGACGGCAGGACGCTCACAGACATTGGCCACCAGATCATGATTGATCTTCGGCGGTTTGGTATGTTGCACGTTGATGGCTATGTCACCCTGGCCCCCGCAGTTGATCTGGCAACATGAGGTAGTGATATGCACACGATTCGGCATACGGCAATTCCTGAATTCATCCACCAGTTCGTCCATCATTGACTTTACGACACCGGAAGCATCGGTCCCGGGAATATCACAATGCAGCCAGCCCTGGGTATGCGAGATCGATGTTACGGAGTTGCCGGTTCCGCCAACGATGAAACCGGCATTTTCCAGAGCATCGATCAGTGGCTGCACTTTTTCCTCTTCAGCCATCATGTATTCAATATTACTGCGGATGGTAAAGCGCAGGTAACCATCCGCATACTTGTCTCCGATTTCACAGAGCTTTCGGATCGTGAACACATCCAGTATACGTTGAGTGCCGGCTTTCACTGTCCAGATATCATCACCGCTGTGGGCCACATGACGCAGCACACCCCGGCGGGGATGCTCGTGATATTGCCATAGGCCGAAATTTTTAATCATCACCGGGTGCATGTACTGGAACCCGTCGGGACAACCGGATTCAACAGGCGTGCGGGGCTTGACTTTAGCCTGGCCCATGATGTTTCTCCGTGGCATCAATCATCAGTTGGTCTGCAGTTTTTTTCATAACAAAATCGATCTCGTATTTGTATCAGGTCGAAGCCACCTGCTTATCTTCGGCCTTGCGCCGGAACCATTTCTCCGCTTCTTCGTCCCAACCATCCATACGCACGTATGAACTTTCGCGTGGGTGAGCAAGCATATTGGGATCAGCATCAATACCAATCCCCTCCAGAAAACCAACCAGCCCGATGCGCTCAATCATTTCTCCGCAGCGCTCATGTTCAAGACCATGCTCCGCCCAGAAATCGATAATTTTCTCGGCGACTTCCCTGAGAGAGTCGTAATCTTCCTCTGTATCAAGTTTCATGAAGGGTATAATTACAGTCCCCAGCAGATCACCGATTTTCAGTGTGCGCTTGCCGCCAATTAATACACTGACACCTTTTTCATCACCGGGGGACAGAGCGCGGTTCATGACATTC
>JAJRUG010000087.1 GCA_024277915.1 Gammaproteobacteria bacterium | reverse complement strand
TCCGTAATGCCGGTGTCTGGGCCGAAGAAGAGATACTGACCGGTTCTGATAGTGTAGCGGGCGATCACTTCGGCAGCTCGGTTGCCCTTTCATTCGATGGCAGCGTGGCTGTCGTTGGTGCATTCTGGGCTCATGTCAATTTCAGTGCCAACCAAGGTGCTGCTTATATTTTTGTGAGAAGCGGCAGCACATGGTTCGAGAACGATAAACTCATAACACCCCAATCCGGTATTGCGAATGATGAGTTCGGCACAGTTGCAATTTCAGGTGATGGCACCACAGTCATTGTTGGTGCCCGAAGGGCGGATATAGACGGAAGCAATAATCAGGGCGCCACCTATGTTTTTGCCAACGCAGGTGGAGCATGGGGCAGCGGGCAAGTACTGCTGGCATCGGATGCTGCTCCATTTGATCACTTCGGCGCATCAACCGCATTGTCATCCGATGGCAACACCGCGCTGGTCGGAGCTTCGCATGAGGGAGCAATCCCTGCGACGGCTGGGGCCGCCTATATTTTTTCCAGGAACGCCGGCGTGTGGGCGCAGCAATATAAATTGACCGCGTCTGGTGGTGCGGCCAATGACCGGTTTGGTACAGCAAGCGCCCTGTCTGATGATGGCGCCACAGCGCTGATCGGCGCATGGCAAGCCACTGTCGGCAGCAATTCCTCTCAGGGAGCTGCATATGTATTTACCCGCAGCGGCGCAAACTGGTTTCCGGAAGATAAACTGACCGCATCGGATGGCGCTGCAAATGACTGGTTTGGCAATGCAACCGCACTTTCCAGTGATGGCAACATCGCCATCATTGCCGCACCCCAGGCGAATATTGGCGGTAACACCAGTCAGGGAGCCGCCTACCGTTACACACGCACTGCCGGAAGCTGGTCTGAACGGGAGAAGCTGGTTGCTTTTGATGGAATAGCAGACGAAGCATTTGGCCTGGAGGGAGCAGCCGCATTGTCCGATGATGGCTCCACCGCTTTGGTCGGCGTCAAAAAAGCGAGTATTGGCGGCAACACTCAACAGGGCGCCGCCTATGTGCTGATCAGTACACCGATAGCGATCACAGATCTGATTGCGCCGCTCAATGATCTGCTGGTACCGTTCGGCAACATCACCCGGTTCACCTCATCCGATCAGGAGGTGACGGTCACTAATGATGGCATTGCAGACCTCACCCTCGGCACTATCGCCACATCGAATGCTCTGCTGACACCGTTCAGTATATTCAATGACCCCTGTTCCAATGTCACGCTCATTCCGCTGGGCAGCTGCACTTTTACAGTGCGATTCCTGCCTGCTTCCATCGCATTATTCAGCGATAATTTTGATGTCCCTTCGATTGATCCGCTGGTTGTACCCGTCACGGTGTCGGTCACCGGTTCCGGCACCGCACCGATACCCGATATCACGGTTCTGAATACCGTGGATTTTGGCAGCATCCCGGCACTGGGACTGGCAGATCAGGTCATTACGATCACCAATGATGGTAATGGAGATCTTCTGATAGGAAATATCGGGCTTAATGATGGCCTGCTGGCACCCTTCAGCATCCCGGTAGCTCCCACTGACGGTTGTTCGACAATGACGATTGCCCCTGCGGCCAGCTGTCAGTTTACTGCCCGGTTTTCACCCACCATGGCCGGCACATTCAATGATGCCTTCGATATTCCTTCTGACGATCCGGATGAGAACCCGATCATTGTCAGCGTCACCGGTACCGGCCTGCCAATACCCGATATCACAGTCACGGATCCGGTTATTCCGGTCGATGATCTTGTTCTCCCGTTCGGGGATGTCACTGAACTGACCTTTGACGAGCAGATTGTGACTATCACCAATAATGGCAATGCGAATCTTGTCATTGAACAGATCGGCCAGGCAGATGGATTGACTGCACCGTTCAGTATCATCGCTGACGAATGCTCGAGTCTGTCCATCGCACCTGCTGCAAACTGCACTTTAACGATTCGTTTCGCACCGGTCGATACCAGCGCTTCCAGCGACTCGTTCGATATCCCGTCGAATGATCCTGATGAAACTTCCGTGTCATTCACTGTCAACGGCACCGGAATACCTGTGCCGGCCAATATCGTGGTCACTGATTCAGTCGTTCCGGGGAATGATCTGGAGATCCCCTTTGGCACTATCACCGAACTGACTTCAGTTGATCATACCGTCACGATCACCAACTCCGGCAACACAGATCTCGCGATTGGTCAGATTGCACAGGCCGATGCACTGGCAACACCGTTTACTATTCAGGCCGATAGCTGCTCGAATACGGCAGTCACTCCGGTCGGCAGCTGCACACTCACTATCCGGTTCACACCCGCAACCGCCGCCGCCTTCAGCGACAGTTTCGATATCCCTTCTGATGATCCGGATAACACTTCAGTCATATTCACAGTCAGTGGAACGGGCACCCCGACTCTGGTACCGGAGATCACCGTCGCCGATTCAGCACCGCCCATCTATGACCTGCAGCTCCCGTTCGGGAATGTCACCGAGAATAACTCCTCTGCCCAGACCATCACTGTGAGCAATGACGGCACCGCAAACCTTGTGATCAATCAGATCCAGCTGACCAGCAACCCGCTAGCCGCATTCAGTATTGTTTCGGATACCTGCTCCGGCACTACTTTGCCGACCACATCCAGCTGCCTGGTTACGGTGCAATTTTCGCCGGCATCGAGTGGCTCCTTTGGCGCTACACTCGATATTCCATCCGATGATCTGGATGAAACAGTTGTGATGGTCAGTCTTGGTGGCACCGGGACTGCGATGCTTGTTCCGGATATTACAGTAACCGACTCGGTAGCATCCGCTGTGGATCTCAGTATCGATTTTGGCACAATCACACAATTCGCCAGCGCAAGTGAGAATATTACTATTACCAACAACGGCAATGCTGATTTGATACTCGGGCTGATCGGAATGGCCGACTCGTTAGTGCCGCCCTTCCGTATTCCCGCCGAAAGTAATAACTGCTCGGGGCAAACTCTGGCGCCTGCAACAAACTGTATCTTGGCTATAGAGTTTGAACCGACTGCCGATGGAATCTTTACCGACACCATCGACATTCCATCCAATGATCCGGATGAACAGAGCATCATAATCACTGTCAGGGGTACCGGAACATCGGCGCCGGTACCTGACATCGTTGTGACGGACCCGGTCGCGCCCGTAACCGATTTTCAATTGCCTTTCGGCAACGTCACGGAAAATAACTCGGAAAACCAGGTCATCACCATCAGCAACTCAGGTGAAGCAAATCTGATCATCGGGCAGATAGCACAGCAGAATCCTCTGACCGGTCCCTTCAGCATTCAGAATGACAACTGTTCGGAACAAACAGTCATACCTTCTGAGGACTGTTCAGTCACCGTCCAATTCTCACCAACAGGTGCCGGAAGTTTTTCGGATAGCTTTGACATTCCATCCAATGATCCGGATGAAGATGATATCCCCTTCAGTGTCAGTGGTTCCGGCATCGCTGCCGGAAATGGAAACAATAATGACGATGGTGGCGGTGGCGGCTCATTCAATACAGCACTGATTCTGTTATTGCTGATTCTGACTGCCATGCGCCATCGGGCTGGCCAGCGTCAATGGATCACAGAACAAGTCGGCCGATCAGCCCATCCGTAACCCATTGTTTCAGAATCCCGGCGCCACGAGCGGGCACTTCCGATTCATCATGCCAGTCGCACAGACCGGCACACACATCAGAGAAACTCTGATTGTTCATTGCTGCAACCAGTGCGGCAGCCTCGTCCCCCGGCATTGATCGCCAGCAAACCGTTAAATCCAGGCGCCAGACCGCAACGGTCGTGCGTTCAGCCAGCAACTCCGGCTCAGGCATGGGCTCATCTTTCCGGACTGCCCGCCAGATATCGCAAACATTCCAGAGAAGATCCAGTTTCTGCACCGAAGGCTGGAATTCGAATCGCAGGCCAGACCAGGCGTTTGCTGCAAGCCCGGCAAGCCGCTCGACGGTAACGGCGTTTACATCAGCCGCATCGAATGCCTTGTCCCGAACCCGGTCAAAACAGGCCATCTCGGCCCAATGGGGATGATCAGCCTGTGTTTCTTCCAGAAAATCTGCCAGATAGCTGCCAAACCAGCGTATCGAGGGTTGTGTTGATGGATATTTGTCGATGTACGCATAGCAGACAGCAATAAATTCCTCACCACTCAGCATACCCTTGAGACCAGGATAATTGCTTCCGATGACTTCGAGCAAACGTAGCCTGTACGCCTGATAGTAAACATCAAGCCGCTGCTCAGCCGAACCGCGTGCAGAGCCGACAACATGCTGAAGCGCATCATCACCACCTTCCAGTACATAGCTTTGGAAGTCAGTCTGTATTTTTGTTAACCCGCTCACGCTGCTGCCTCACGTACATCACCGGCAATCTGTCGTGCAATCTCAAGTTCCTCAATCAATTCTTCAAGCGGCGGGATATTATCATCGCGCTCGATCATGGTTGCCACATTGCCAAAACGTTTCACAGCCTGCCGATACAATTCCCATACAGGATCTGCCACATCATGATCGTGGGTATCAATGATCAGCTCACCGTTGTAGCTATGACCGGCCAGATGAAATTGCTGAACACGATTTACCGGTACCCCGGCAAGAAAGTCCAGTGGATTGAACTCATGGTTATGACTGCTGACGTAGATATTGTTCACATCAAGCAAAATCATACAGTCTGCCTGCTCCACAACTGCAGCCAGGAACTCCCACTCGGTCATTTCTGATGCCTGGTAAGATACGTAGCTGGAAACATTTTCAAGCAGCATTTGTCTGCCCAGGTAGTCCTGTACCTGCCTCACCCGTCCTGCAACATGACGGACGGTCTCCTCGGTATAAGGCAGCGGCATCAGGTCATGCAAGTTGCGCCCATGAACCCCTGTCCAGCAGAGGTGATCAGAAATCCACTCGGGCTCCACCCGGTTGATCAGGGCTTTGAGTTGCTGGAGGTATTCGATATTCAACGGCTGAGTGCTGCCGATGGACATTGAGACACCATGCATCACCAATGGATAGTGTTCGCGAATCTTGTACAGATAATGAAGCGGTTTGCCACCATCAACCATATAGTTTTCCGAAATTACTTCGAACCAGTCGACAGCCGGCCGCTCACCAAGCACCTGCTGGTAGTGCTCAACGCGCAACCCCAGGCCAAAGCCCAGGTTGCCTCGCATACTACTCTGCATGGGATCTGAAGCTCCCGACTCATCATGCTGGATTGTAAAATCAGTCATAAAAAAATACCGGGCCACCTTTCGAAAGGTGGCCCGGCAACTTTTTCAGGTCAAACAAAGAACCAAAGCAAGTATTACCCTGCCTCGAAGCTACCGCCTGCTTCTTCGCATTGTGATTCAGTCATCATTTCAAACCCCTGACCCTTGCATGCATTCTGCCCCTTGCAAGCACTATTCTCAGTCTTGCATGCGCTGGTTCCCTTGCAAGAATTGGAACCCATGCATTTTCCGGTCTCTGCCTCATGTGCGCCGGCAATCAGTGGTACCAAAGCAAACAATGATGCTGCCGCAGCCGCCAGGCTCAGCCCAGCAATACCTGTTCTTGTGTCCATACCTCAATCTCCAATTTGGTTTATGTAAAACAGTTCGATTATGCCATCCGCAGGCATATCTAACGAATATGTGGACAAAATGAAGCAGGATTGGTTCCAATCAGCCGTGTCATGCCCCGACCCCGTTGCAAACAGTGACTATCAGCCTGTGTGCTAATTGATAATGTCGAGCAACTCAACTTCGAATGTCAGCGCCGCACCAGCAGGAATCTTGCCACTGCCGCGTTCTCCGTAGGCAATATCCGATGGGCAGGTCAATTTTGCCTTGCCGCCCACTTTCATCATGGCGATCCCTTCGGTCCAGCAGGGAATGACGCTACCGAGGGAAATCTCCAGGGGCTGGCCCCGGGATACGGAACTGTCGAAGACCGTGCCATCCCTCAGGGTTCCGGTATAGTGCGTTTTAACTAACGATTCCGCAGTAGGTGACTCGCCATCGCCTGCTACCAGCTCCAGATATACCAGTCCGGTCTCGCTGGTGACCGCGCCCTCTTCGGCCGCCATCGTTGCAATATACGCAGCGGACTGGCCTCGCTCGCCCTCACTCCTGGCGCGTTGTTTTTCTACTTGTATCTCCCGCAGTTTCAGCTGATAGGTAGCGTCATCCAGTATCTCAGCCGTACCTGCCATGGATTCGCTAAGACCTTGCAACACTGCTTTTGTCTCTTGTGGTGTCAACTCGAGCGGAATCAGGTTTTTCCCCATGAGGGTACCAACATAGTAGTAAACCTTGTGATCCTCGCTGATTGGTGCACTGGCACTCATATCTGATGAGCCCATATCGCTTTGTTGACAACCCACGAGAACGAAAGCTGAAATGGCTACGGCGGTAAATTTGATTGGTGAGACTATGCCCATGCTGGTTTCCTTGTTCAGTTGGTCGTATGTTTAGCTACTATGCAAAAGGAATAGATTCGTCCGCTTCACGGACTCACCCCTGCGGGGCGCCTGTGGCGGAGAGGGAGGGATTCGAACCCCCGGTCCGCTCACACGGACAACGGTTTTCAAGACCGCCGCATTCGACCGCTCTGCCACCTCTCCACACACCTCAACCCTGCTTCGCAGCATCCTTGAGGCGACATATTGTACCCACCCAGTTGTCTGTGTCGACATCTATTGCACAGATCTCGGCTTGAGGGTCATGCTCGTGGTAAACTAGCGGTTCCTATGACCTATTGATATTGAGACTTCTCCGGAGCAGATACATGCAGACAAATCGCCAGTTTCCACAAGGACGTGATGGCTCGACCACTCTTTCACAGCGTAGCGGCAGACAGGACTCTCTGCTGGCTACCCACACAGTATTGAGAAATACCTATTTCCTCCTGTCCGCAACCCTGTTATTCAGCGCTCTGACTGCCGGCATCTCAATGACATTCTCCATACCCCACCCGGGGCTGGTGCTTACGCTGGTTGGATATTTCGGACTGTTATTCCTGACCAGCAAGTTCCGTAATTCGTCACTTGGGCTGGTATTTGTTTTTGCATTGACCGGGTTTATGGGCATGACCCTGGGGCCAATCCTCAGTTTCTATATGCAGAGCATGCCAAACGGTGGGCAACTGATTTTCACAGCACTGGCATCCACCGGCCTGATGTTTTTCGGCTTGAGCACCTATGTGCTTACCACCCGGAAAGACATGAGCTTTATGGGCGGCTTTTTGCTGGTCGGTCTGATCGGCATGGTTGCTGTCATCCTGATCAGCTTTTTCGTCGACCTGTCCGCATTTCAGATGGCGATATCAGCGGGTATTGTGTTGCTGATGGGCGGCATGATCCTCTATCAGACCAGTGCGATCATTCATGGCGGTGAGCAGAACTACATCATGGCGACGGTTTCGTTATTCGTCAGCATTTACAATATTTTTATCAATCTGTTGATGCTGTTCGGAATGGGTGGCGACGACTAAGGGCAGCTCCATCCCAAGCACCTGGGCAGCAAAAGCCCAGGTATCTGCATCTTCGGTGACCGATTTACTCGTTGAGGCACCCGCACCATGTCCGGACTGCACCTCGATGCGAATCAGCACCGGGTTGTCACACCCCTGCGCCTGTTGCAGCGCCGCTGCATATTTATAGCTGTGCCAGGATGAAACCCGGTCATCATTCGCATCGGCGAGCACCAGGGTGGCTGGATAGCAGGTTCCGGCTACGATGTTGTGGTAAGGAGAATAGGCATTGAGCGCCTTGAACTCTTCTTCGTTTTCACTCAATCCGTAGTCGCTGGACCAGGCTCGCGCATTGGCGCTGGGTATGTGATAGCGAAGCATGTCCATGACACCCACACCAGGCAATGCGGCAGCAAACAGATCGGGGCGCTGGTTGGCCACCGCTCCAACCAGCAAACCGCCATTACTGCGACCCAGAATCGCCAGCCGCTCCGGATTTGTATAGTTATTCAGGATCAACCATTCTGCTGCCGCGATAAAATCGTCAAACACGTTCTGTTTCTGAAGCCTGGTTCCGGCCTCATGCCAAGCATCCCCATACTCTCCTCCACCACGCAAATTCGCCACCGCATAGATGCCACCCGCTTCAAGCCATGCCATCACTGCAGAGGAGTATCCTGGTTGCAAGGAAATATTGAACCCCCCATAGCCATATAGAATAGTCGGTTGCTGCCCATCGGCTTCCACGTCTTTTTTTCTGACAATAAACATGGGCACCCTGGTTCCATCCTTACTCGCATAGAACACTTGTTCTGTTACGTAGACAGATGGATCAATACCTGTTGCACTACGCTGCCAGATATCAACCTCGCCGGTACCTGTATCCATATGATAAACAGAGGGAGGGGTCGAATAATCCGAGTATCTGAAGAATGTCTCGTTCGTTGACAACGCACCCCGGAAGCCCGATGTTTTACCCTTGCCCGGCAAACTGACCTGACGCACCGATTGGCCAGACAGATCAAAAACCTCCACTTTGCTGGTTGCATCGACGATGTACTGAACAATCAGGAAATCACCAACCATCGAAGCCATTTCGATCGACGCAGATCTCTCCGGAACGATTGTTTTCCACTGTTCCATCGCCGGATCATTCAGATCCATGGCAATAATTCGCTTTGATGATGCTGCGTTGGTTGTGCTGAAATAGAAAATCGAGCCTTTGTTTCCTAATAATCGATACCTTGCATCCCAGTAATCCAGAAACCGGACCGTCTCACCTGCGGGCTCACCATCCGTGATCTCCCGGTAATACATGCCATTGGTGCGAAAGCCGTCCATCAGCTTGATGACAAAATAGCGGCCGTCTTCGGTGACAAAGGGATAGGGGTTACGCGTTGGGTGATCTGGCACACTGTAGATGTGTTGATCCTCAATCTGGCCGGCACCGAGCTCATGCCGATAGATTGAAACCTGCTTGCTGTCATCGTACCCGGAAGCGCTGTCACCGGGGTAACGACTGTAATAGAAACTGTTACTGTCCCTGGACCATGAAACGCTGCTGAACTTCAGGCCTTCCAGAGCCTCAGGGTAATCTTCCCCGCTGTCAGTCATGCGAATACGCCAGGTTTTCCAGTCACTGCCACCATCCGACAGACTGTATGCCAGTTTCTTGCCATCCGGACTCAGCGTGTACCTGCCGATAGACAGGGTTCCGTCCGCCCGCAGCTGGTTGGCATCCAGCAATACCCTGCCCCGCTCTGCCAGGTTGTCTGTCACCCAAATCGTATTCTGCTCCTGGGTTCCGGAATTGTAGGTGTAGACGTAGACACCTGACCGGGAAGCGGGCAAGCCAAATCGCTCGTAGTCGACCAGGGCGCTAATTTGTTCCCTGAACCGGTTCCTTGCAGGAAGAGCCTCAAGGTAAGGCATGGTCAGTTTATTCTGAGCTGTAATCCACGCCCTGGTGTCGTCAGAATCCAGATCCTCCAGCCATCGGTAAGGATCTGATACCGACACACCATGATAGGTATCGACATGATCAATCCTTGCGGTCGCCGGATACGGGAGCCCGGTCCGGGCCTGGTCAGCACGTTTACATCCACTCAATCCAGCAAAAAGCACACACAAAAGCAGCACGCTCCATCGAACTGCAGTGATTGATGTAATCATGGAATTACCCCTTTGGTAGTGAAATGACTTCCAGGCCATTCATATAGGGCTGCAGTACTTCAGGAATGCGAATAGAACCGTCCTGTTGCTGGTAATTTTCCATTACCGCTACTAACGCCCTGCCCGCTGCTACACCCGATCCGTTGAGTGTATGCAGTAATTCAGGCTTGCCGGTAGCGGGGTTTCGCCACCGGGCACCCATCCGCCGAGCCTGAAAATCACGACAATTGCTGCAGGATGAGATCTCCCGGTATTTCTCCTGCCCCGGCAACCACACTTCAAGGTCGTAGGTCTTGGCAGCACCCGCGCCGGTATCTCCTGAGCACAATACAACAACCCGGTAGGCAAGCTTGAGCTTCTGCAGGATTCGTTCTGCATGGTCCGTCAGTTCTTCGTGAGCAGCCGCGGAATCCTCGGGTCGAACAATCTGAACCAGCTCGACCTTCTCGAATTGATGCTGGCGAATCATGCCCCGAGTATCCTTGCCGTAAGACCCGGCTTCGGAACGAAAACAAGGCGTATGTGCGGCAAATTTCAGCGGCAGATCTTCAGGGGACTGTATTGAGTCACGCACCTGATTGGTGACCGGCACCTCTGCAGTTGGAATAAGATAAAACTCCTGATCACCCTTGACGGCAAACAGGTCATCTCCAAATTTGGGTAGCTGGCCGGTTCCTTCAAGCGCCGCTGCATTGACCAGGTAAGGAACATAGATTTCCTCGTAGCCATGTTGCTCAACATGTTCATTGAGCATGAACTGGATCAGCGCCCGATGGAGTCTCGCGAGTGATCCGCGCATGACAGAAAAACGGGCACCCGCCACCAGTGCGGCTGCCTCAAAATCCAGCTCGCCGATACCTGCACCGAGATCCACGTGATCCAGTGCAGGAAAATCGAATACTGGCGGTGTTCCCCAGCTACGGACTTCCTGATTATCCTCTTCACTGTTGCCCTGTGGCACTGACTCGTCGAGCAGGTTTGGTAACCCCAGCAGGAATCCATCCAGCTCGGCCTGCAATTGCTCAAGCTCGGCAGCACGCAGTTTCAGGTTATCACCAAGGGACTGCACTTCATCCAGCAGTGGCTGGATATCCTTGCCGGAAGCCTTGGCTTTGCCGATCATTCTGGATCGATCGTTACGCTCACTGCGAAGCTGCTCAACTTTTACCTGTAGTGCCTTTCTGTCATTTTCGAGGCGACCGTACCGCCCTGAGTCCAGCACAAAACCGCGCCGGGCAAGGTTCTGCACGACCTGTTCCAGACCGGTTCTCAGGAGTTTTGGATCCAACATCGACAGTAGTCCCTTGTTACTTGCCAGGTTTACTTATCCGGCAACCAGCCTTCCGCTGTCTGGCACCAGTAACGCAGCCCGGCGGCCGAGAGAGCCCAGCCGATAATAATTCCGATCAAATCAAACAGCACGTCAGCCGGCTCCGAATACCGGTAGACAAAAAAAGTCTGGAGCACCTCAATAAGGATACCGTATATCAGCAAGCCTGCGGCAACCAGCGGGCTGAGACGGAAGCGAAACAGCCCCGAAAACCAGACCATCAGGAACGTAAAGGCCAGCGCATGCGTCCATTTGTCGGAATAACTGAATGTCAGTATTCCAGGGCTGCGAATCGCCGACATGATCAGGATTGCAATAAGAATCATCAAGCTGCTACCCAGCCAGAATCGAGGGTAACGCAAGGGCAGAATCAAGCTCATATCAGCCTTCCCCGGCACCAATGATGTCTACATTCTCAGGTACATCGAGACGGAACAGGCCATCGTCCAGTTCCCCGTTCACCTGAATATCGCTAAATGTCATATGGGTACTCCGGCCCAACCGGTCACCTAACTCCAATTGAACCAGATTCTGCTGATCAAAACCCAGGCGAATGTACTCGAAATCTGCCGCCGCCGAACCAGGCTGTAATTGAACCCAGATAATTCCGTCTACCCGCTCGTAGCCGAGATACTCGAAACGATCAAGCACTGCGGGGTCGCCAGCCAATAAAGCCGCAGGAGTTTCACCCAGGCTGGCTCCCATTGGCCTGACAGTGACCTGTTCAAGGTCAACTTCATACATCCAGACCCGTTCACCATCAGCCACCACTACCCGCTCATAGGGGGCAGCATAGTCCCAGCGAAACCGACCGGGTCGCTTGAGGCTGACAGTACCCGTTGCTTGTTCAACGAGCTGGTGATTTTGATCGGTGATCCTCTGGCGGAAATTTGCCTGCAGTGAATCGACGCTGGTCAAAAATTCGCGTATTCGATCCAGTCCGGCATCATCAGTATTTTCCGCTAACGCCGGGATCCCTCCCGGGCTCGCGAATAAAGTTATCAATATGATAAGCAGGCGCACAGGAATCGCGCCGCTGCTAAGTCGGCAGCTCATGAATCAATCAGAGTCCGGTGGCGGCGGAACCAGCACCTCTCGGGAGCCATTCGATTGCAAAGACCCGACAATGCCGGCCTGCTCCATGGACTCAACCATCCGGGCGGCGCGGTTATAACCCACTTTCAGCCTTCGCTGTACACCGGATATCGACGCCCGTCGTGTTTCAGTCACAATACGCACCGCCTGATCATAGAGTGCATCCTGCTCACCATCGACCTCTTCGACCGGCTCACCGGAAATACCAGGGATCGGCGCCTCGGGACCTTCTGTCACTTCTTCGAGGTAACTGGGTGCACCGGTGTCTCTCAGGTATGCAGCTACACGATGAACTTCCTGATCTGAAATAAATGCGCCATGTACTCTGAGCGGAGCGGAAATTCCGGAAGGCAAAAACAGCATATCACCATCGCCCAGCAAACTTTCAGCACCAGACTGATCGAGGATCGTGCGTGAATCAACTTTGGCGGATACCTGAAAAGCAATTCTGCAGGGAATATTGGCTTTGATCAGACCGGTGATCACATCAACTGATGGTCGCTGTGTCGCAACCACCATATGAATCCCGGCGGCACGTGCTTTCTGCGCCAGACGTGCAATCAACTCTTCAACTTTCTTGCCAACAATCATCATCATATCAGCAAGCTCATCGATGATGACGACGATATTAGGCAGATGCTCCAGATAAACTGTTTCCAGTTGCTCACTGGTTAACTCATCAGTTGTCGCCCGGTTTTTCAATGGATCCGGAATGGGCTCACCTTTATCGATAGCCGCCTGAACTTTCCGGTTGTATCCCGCGAGGTTTCGTACCCCCACAGATGCCATCAGCCGGTAACGCCGATCCATTTCGGCAACGCACCAGCGCAGTGCGTTGGCGGCTTCTTTCATATCGGTTACTACCGGGCATAACAGATGCGGAATGCCTTCATAGACCGACAACTCGAGCATTTTCGGGTCGATCATGATCAAACGAACCTGGTCTGGTGTCGCTTTATATAACAGGCTGATCACCATGGCGTTTAGCCCGACCGACTTGCCCGACCCGGTTGTTCCGGCAATCATCAGGTGCGGCATACGCTGTAAATCAGCAACCACCGAGCGACCGCTGATGTTTTTACCAAGAGCCAGTGTGAGTGGTGAGGGTAATTCTTCATACTCTTTCGAGTGGAGAATCTCACCCAGAGTCACGAGCTCACGAGTCTCATTGGGGATCTCAAGGCCAACCGTAGACTTGCCTGGAATAATCTCTACGACCCTTACGCTTGGAGCAGACAATGATCTCGCCAGATCTTTCGCAAGATTTGAAATCTGGCTGCTCTTGATGCCAGGATCAGGATTCAGTTCAAACCGGGTGACTACCGGCCCGGGATGTACGGATGCAACTTCCACCCCAATACCGAAATCCCGCAACTTCAACTCAACAAGCCGGGACATCGCCTCAAGCGCTTCGGTGGAGTAACCCGGAACATGATCCTGAGGAGGGGCAAACAGTGACAATGGAGGCAACTTGCCAGCACCAGGTACTTCGAATAAGGGTACCTGCCGTTCTTTTTCAGCCCGGGCGCTACGCTCTACTTCCCGAATCACAGGGCCGATTTTTGGCGGCTTCTTTCCTGCAACACGGGTTTTCTCGGTACGCAGTACTTCTTTGCGTTGAATCTGCACCCGTCTCGCAGCGATCTGCATGCGTATTCTGCGGATATGCAGCCGGGCCTGTTCGAACCCGACTAATACTTCGTGTCCGATTCTATCCATCACAGCCAGCCAGGAAATACCGGTAAACAACGAAACACCGCCCAGCCAACTGGAGAGCAGTAACAAGGTAGCACCAAGTGGCCCGAGGCCAAGCTGGAGGCTGGCAACCAACTCACCGAACGCCCCGCCGGCAGATTGCGGCATGGCCGGATCATAGAAATGCAGACTCGCCAGTCCGCAGCTGGTGGCCAGGGTCAGAAGGAAGCCGCCCAGACGTACGCCGAAAACAACGCGATCAAGAGGCCCCGCCACACCACGGGCTGAAAAAACCAGCCAGCCAGCCAGCATCGCCATGGCCGGAAACAAAAAAGCAGGCATGCCGAACAAACTGAAGGCAACATCGGCAAACCAGGCGCCTGCTGCACCGATCTGGTTGAATACCGGGCCACCATCACTGGTATGGCTAAAACCAGGGTCGCGGGGATCATAGGTTAATAGCGCCACGAACATGATCAGTGCCAGCGCACCCATTATCCACAGCGCAGCTTCTCGCACAGCATGCGCAACGACCGGCGTGTTTCCGGTCGATCTTCTGGTTCGAGCTAATGTAGCCACAACGCCGCTCGCCCTCGAATCAATCCGGGGCTCCTAAGACTGCACAACAACAACAGATGTTAACTTCTTCAATCGAAAGAAGTTACCCGTGTTAATCATACCAGCAATTCGTGAAAAAAAAGCAAACTTGCATGAATTGGTCATGGAGAGGCACCATACCACCCCGTATTGTAAGAACCAGTGAGCCCTTATGAACGACCCAAGACATTGCCGGCTATTGATCCTCGGATCAGGGCCAGCCGGATATTCTGCCGCCGTATATGCAGCCCGTGCCAACCTGAAACCGGTATTGATCACCGGATTAGAGCAAGGGGGGCAACTGATGACCACTACCGATGTAGATAACTGGCCTGGCGGAAAAGACGGACTGCAGGGGGCAGAATTAATGAGTCAGTTGCAGGAGCACGCCGAGCGCTTTGATACAGAACTGGTTTCAGACCATATTCACCGGGTTAACCTGAAGAACCGCCCCTTCCTGCTGGAAGGTGACCAGGGAAATTACAGCTGCGATGCATTGATCATCGCCACCGGTGCCTCAGCCCGCTACCTGGGGCTCGAAAGTGAAGAAAATTTCAAGGGGCGCGGCGTATCCGCCTGTGCCACCTGTGACGGGTTTTTCTTTCGCAGCCAGCAGGTAGCCGTGATCGGCGGCGGCAATACAGCCGTTGAAGAAGCGTTGTATCTGTCTAATATCGCGTCGAAGGTAACGTTGATCCACAGACGGGACGAATTGCGGGCTGAGAAAATGATGCAGGATCAGTTGCTCAAAAAGACAGGTGATAAGGGCAATATCGAAGTTGCCTGGTCTCAAACGCTGGATGAAGTACTGGGTGATGAGCAGGGCGTTACCGGGCTGAGAATGCGCAGCACTACCGATGAGTCCGCCACCAGTGAGATTGATGTGACCGGAGTATTCATTGCGATTGGACATGATCCCAATACCGGTATGTTCGAGGGTCAACTGGAAATGGATGAACGCTATCTGGTCATCAAATCAGGAACCAGCGGCAATGCGACAGCAACCAGCGTACCCGGTGTATTTGCCGCTGGTGATGTGGCCGACCAGATTTATCGCCAGGCCATTACATCAGCCGGATCAGGCTGTATGGCAGCGCTGGATGCGGAAAAATTTCTGGACAATATAGAGTAGCTGGACTTGAACGCCGTTTTTGTCAATCGTGTTACAGACATCGAAACAAACGACTGGAATAATCTGACCGGCGCACAACATCCGTTCCTGCGACATGAGTTTCTTGCCGCACTTGAGAACAGCGGGTGCGTCAGTACGGCAACCGGTTGGAAACCCTGTCACCTTGCTCTCTACGATCAGGGGCAATTGTGCGGTGCTCTGCCGCTGTACCACAAAACCCACTCCTGGGGTGAGTTCGTGTTCGACTGGGCGTGGTCAGATGCCTATCAGCGTCATGGCCTGAATTATTACCCAAAACTGGTTGCTGCTGTGCCATTCACACCAGCAACCAGTCCGCGTTGTCTGATAGGCCCAGGGCAAAATCCTGACGAGATTCATCGCATATTGATTGCTGCAACACTCGAATACGCAAAAGAGCGGGATCTCTCATCAATGCACTTGTTGTTCATGCCACATGAAGATACGAAACTCGCTACCGCTGGCGGGATGCTGTTGCGAAAAGATTGCCAGTTTCACTGGCAAAACCGTGACTATCGGTGTTTCGATGATTTTCTCGATACCCTTAGCTCGAACAAGCGAAAAAAAATTCGACGGTAACGACGCCGTATCAATGAGGCGGGAATCCGTTTTCGCCATCTTTCCGGGGCTGAGATTGATCAGCAGCTCTGGCGCGAGATCATGCCACTGTATTCCGGGACGTTCTGGCGGCGTGGCAGAGAGCCCTATCTGAATGAAGCATTCTTCACCGCTGTTTCCAATGCGCTACCGGATCATGTTCACGTAATACTGGCTTTAAAAGATCAGCAAACTGTCGCCATCGCGATCTGCTTTTGCAGTGATGACACATTATACGGCCGCTACTGGGGCAGCTCAGAGCATTTCCATAGTCTGCATTTCGAGACTTGCTATTATCAGGGTATTGAGTATTGCATCGAGAACCGGATCGACCGTTTTGAACCCGGCACCCAGGGTGAGCACAAAATCAGTCGTGGATTTATCCCCGCCGAGACATGGTCTGCACACTGGCTGGCAGATCCTCGATTCCACAGCGCAATCGGGCAATACCTGCAGGATGAAAAAAAGCAAATCAATCAATATATAGATATTGCCACCGATCATATCCCCTATCGGAAAGCACCCCGACATTGATCCGGCGACCCAAACTGCTCGCCCTCTCTTCTACTGCTGCGGATTTCCCTGATCCTGAATCGGCGCTTGACGATCCCAACGGCTTGTTGGCCATTGGCGGTGACCTTTCGCCAACCAGACTTCTTGGGGCTTACCAAAAAGGTATTTTTCCGTGGTACGAGGAAGGAGACCCGATTCTTTGGTGGTGTCCGGATCCGAGAGCTGTATTGTTACCGGATGAATTTCATCTGAGCCGCAGTCTGCGCAAAACTCTGCGACGCGGTGGTTTTTCAGTATCTGTCGATCAGTGTTTTGATCAGGTGATCAATGCCTGTGCCGCAACCCGCGTGCCTGAACAGACCTGGATTACACCACAGATGATCCAGGCCTATCAGGATCTTCATTCTCTGGGTCACGCGCATTCTGTGGAAACCTGGTACGAGAACAAATTATGCGGTGGAATCTACGGAATCGCGTCAGGCAGAATGTTCTTTGGTGAATCCATGTTCAGTACTCGCTCCGATGCGTCCAAAATCGCCCTTTTCAAGCTTGCAAGCATGGCTCGGGAAATGGATATCCGGGCAATTGATTGCCAGATTCCTTCTCAGCACCTGAGCAGTTTGGGCAGCCGCCTCCTGCCTCGCGCTGAGTTTCTGAAACTGCTTGCAAAGACCAGATATGGTGGACCGGATGCCGCAGAATGGCAAAGACCAGAGGAGCCCGCCGGCTTATTGCTCGAATTGTGAACAGATCACCAGAAACAAGCGCCCACAATGCTTGCACAGCTTCAAAAACTCCCGCACAATGCCGCCGCCTTGTTGATTTGAGCGAGTAATGGCAAAAGAAGAAGCCCTGCAAATGGATGGTGTGGTCAGTGAAACCCTGCCAAATACTACTTTTCGGGTAGAACTCGAAAACGGCCATGTGGTCACCGCTCATATCTCGGGGAAAATGCGCAAGCATTACATCCGGATTCTGACCGGGGATCGCGTTACTGTTGAGCTTACACCCTATGATCTAAGCAAAGGTCGGATTATCTATCGGGAACGGTAGAAACGGCTAGTGCAGCTAATGCGTCTCTGACAAATGCTCTAACTTATTCGAATCCTGAGTCGAGATCAGCTCAAGACTGTCCTTCTTGCTGACGACAATCCGCAGATGTCCACCTTTTGACAGATCGCCGAATAGCAGTTGCTCAGCCAGCGGCTGCTTGATGTGTTCCTGAATGATGCGAGCCATAGGGCGTGCGCCCATTTTCGGATCATAGCCTCGATCGGCGATCCACTGTCTTGCAGCCGGCTCCAGTTCGAGTGTCACATCGCTGGTTTCAAGTTTGGCTTCGAGCTCCAGCAACAGCTTGTCAACAACTCGCAGAACAGATTCGCGGCTCAATTGATTGAACGGAATAATTGCATCCAGACGATTGCGAAATTC
>JAJRUG010000086.1 GCA_024277915.1 Gammaproteobacteria bacterium | reverse complement strand
TTACCGTCACCAGATAGCGCCACTGAATATCCGAACCAGTCATTCGCCGTACCACTGGTTGTGATGAGCTTTTGTTCTTGTATCAGCGGATCGACAATGACCGGGTAAACGGCATCCTGGTCATCAATCTCCAGGTAGATTTCTCGCCCCCGGCTGCGGAGGCGGGTACCGAGCTCACGTCCGGTCGCATCGATGGCGAACAGTCCACTGTAATCAAGCTTCCCCCATGAAAGCCTGTTCTGGTGAGAGTCGAATGCCAGACTGGATTTGAGCTTGATGACCAGTTCGCCATCACCTGGTGGCGATTGGTCGATGGTAAAGCCCTGTTCAATTCCCTGCGGGATATTCAGATACCACTCGGTTATCCCGTCACGGTCATACTCCACCTTGCCGCCTGTAATGATCGGGGGGGCAGCAGAGACTGTTTCCAGATTATTCCTGCGGCCCCAGGCCGAGAGGGTCAGGCCAAGTGGGCCGGTTGGTGTTTCCAGCACCAGACCCTGACGGGTGAAGCAGGCACTGATATTGTTTGCCGGATTGTTGCCGCAATGATCAGTAGTGCGGATCTGGTAGTCCACTGGTGCCTGCTTCGCCAGTGTGTCCAGCAGTGCAATGCGCAGACCGAGCTGTGCAGACTGCGAATGGGCGGATATTTCGGTGCCGGCAGTGCTACCAGTGGCTGTGGTTGACAGCAAAAATGACAGGGTCACGACACAGCACATGCACTGCGAGGCAGTGTGCATGATCAAGGGTAGCAGACGGTCGTAGCGCAATAGTCCGGCGTGCATCCTGTAGAGCATTCCCTCTGGGGGAAAGTACCAAGTTACTGCATACTAACGCAATTCTGCAGCAAAGTACGCGCCGACTTCTTCGCTGCGTGCATCTGACAATGCTGAGCACAGTTCGATTTCTTCTATGACACTTGCCAGCGATTGTTTACCACCCTGTATTTTTCCAGTTCGTGGTTCGAAAAACTCCATGACCTTGTCACGGTCTTCTTGCGTGCAAAAGCCCCGGGCCAGGCCAGACTGCCACCGATGAGTGAATACTGGCATGCGGCTCAGGTAGGCATCGACATTGTTTTTGAACCAGTCGAATGTCTGGTGTCTCTGACTTGCGCGCCGGGCAAGCGCATTGATGATATTGGACATCTCCCGGGCTCGGAGGCGTTCATCAAGCGCGAGGGTTCGAACCTGGGCAGCAACGGCTGCATTATCCGTATATCCAAGCGCAGTTGAAGCCTGGCTGCGAAAACGGCTGTCTTCACTGGCCAGCAGTCGCTGAGACAAAATATCCATAAATGGCATGCCAAGTTCGAGCATTCCGGAACGAAGTGCTGCATCGACCAGTGAAGGAGCAATGGCTGATTCATCCAGTCCATTCCCATCCTGACCGTAACGCAGGTAACTTTTCGCCTGTTCGGCAAGTTGTGATCTTATTGCCGGACTGTTCGCCTTGAGTGCGAGGAAGCTGATCAGCTCTGCCTTCGCCAGGAGATCATCTGCCGTGCTGTCAGCACCTTTCTCCCGGGAGCTATCTGCAACAAGGGCATCCAGCCTGGGTTGATAGTAGTTTCGCATTAACCTCTGCACACTCTCACGAGTGTCGGTGGTCACAGCCAGATTGTCATGAATCATGACCAGGTCGCGGCCCGGTGCCATTGCCACCAGGCGTGACTCAGAGCGAACAATGACACTTATTATCTTGATGTAGTCTCGCGTGGAGATGCGATCAGCGCGATATGCAGCAGACAGGCTGTCGGCAAAACTCAGCGCTTCTTTTTCGTTCAGTTCATGGAAATGATCTGCCAGATCCGACCAGCCCGATTTCTCCAGTGCGAAGCGATAGTAACCGGCACCGTTTGCGTTCGGCATCACGAAGTCCGGGCAATCATCCTGATCCAGAAGGATTTCTGAAACCTTTTCAGTGAGCAGCGTACATTGCTTTTCGGAAATACCGTTAGCTCCTGAACGAATGCATAAAGGGATTTGCCAGATCTGATCCGGGCTCCCCTGTGACCCGGCAGGCAAATAGCGAGACTGGCTGATCAGCAGCGAGGAATGGTTCGCTTCGCAATTCAACGCCACGCTGACCACCGGCACGCCCGGCTGATCAATAAAACTCCTGAAAGCCGGCACTACATCCGGGCGTCCGGACCCATCTGCCAGAGATGACATGAAGTCCTCCACATCCGCCACATCATGCTCAAAGCGTTTCATATGCAAACGGATGCCCTCACGGAATTCGCTCTCACCAAGATAGCTTTCAAACATTGAAAGCACACCCGCGCCTTTCCGGTAGGTGATGCTGTCAAAAGAGCTGGCGATCTGCATGCTGTCTGCTATTGGTTGCCGAATCTGCCGGGCTGAGATCTGGCTGTCCAGGCGCATGGTATTAAGTGCTTCGACCAGAGAATCCATGCCTATCTTCAGCTCAGGTCGCCATGCATCGGCTGCCTTGTTGCCCATCCAGGTAGCAAATGACTCATTCAGCCAGATGTCATCCCACCATTTCGGTGTCACCAGATCACCGAACCAGTGATGTGCGAGTTCATGGGCATGTACGGATCCCAGCTTTCTCATTTGCTGCAGGGATGCGTTTTCGGCGAGCAGGATCAGTGCATCGCCATAGATAATGGCGCCGGCGTTTTCCATGTCAGCACTACCAAAGTCCGGAGAAGATATCAGATCCAGTTTTGGATAAGGAAAGGGAACGTCGAAATACTCTTCCAGATAGCTGACGATGGGTGCCGTATTTTCGAGTGCAAACTGCATTTTCGGCCCATTGCCGCTGGTAGCAATGCCGCGCAGCGGAATCGACCGGTTTCGAATTTGGTTGGCAGGTAATGATTGCGAATCAACGATGTCCAGGGGGCCGATGGCGAGCGCCAGCAAATAGCTGGGTAACGGTCTTGTTGTGGTGAAATCGAATCGCGTGAGGCCTTTTCCAAGCCGGGTTCTTTTCTTCACAGGCGTGTTGGCAACGACTACGTTGTCACTGTATGTCGTCACGGAAATATCGTAAGGCGTTTTGTATGCTGGTTCATCAAAACCCGGAAACAGACGCCGGGCGGCGATCGGCTGAAACTGTGTGAAAGCATAAGTCTTGTCGGCAATCGTCGAATGGTAGAGCCCCTGTGCACCTCTGGGGAATTTCGCTGTGTAGCGCAGTTGCAATCGGGCGGTGCCGGCAGGGATCTGGGCATCGAAGGTAATAGCGGCTACGCCGGTGGAATGAACCTGCTCATATTGCCCGGAATATTCCATGTCGTCGTAGGTAGTGAGCACAATCTTGCTCACATCAAGATCTTTCCCGTGGAGAAAGATCTGATCCAGTGGTTGAGAGATTCTGAGGTCAATTTCGACACGACCAGAATAGCTCGCCAGATCGGGGAGTATCGTTAATTCCAGACGGTAACGTATGGGCTCAACTGATCGATCCAGTTTTCCAGCTGGAATACCCTGTCTGGCGGTCGTATTGGCGTCAGCTGATGCCTGAGTGATTATATCGGGGTCTGTATGATCCGGAGCAGGGGATTGACTGGTGCTGCAACTGATCAGCATCAGCATCACGGGGAGGAGCAGGAAGGACTTGAAATACATAGAAATTAACCTTGATATCCGCATAGTCGGGGGGAATTTAAGTCGGGATGATATCAGACGGTTGGCAATGCTATCGGCGGGCTAAATCCAGCCCGACGGCAAATACGCACATGGCTGTATACCCGTCGCAGCCACACGGCTAGAATAAGAGCTATGAACCGTCAATTTCGCACCATACGCCTCGATTCCCGGCCACAGGGCCTTTTGGCACAGGTTGCAGCCGTTATTGTTGGTGTGCTGGTATTGGGCGTGGCGATAGTGGTTGGCGGGATATTGCTTTCGGTAATACTGGGTCTGGGTCTGATCGCTGCAGTGTTGCTGTATTGCAGGGTGTGGTGGTTACGTCGTAGCGGTGCGCTGGATCCACAAGCGAAAGACCAGGTAATCGAAACAGATTACATTGTGGTGAGCACATCGCAAACAGATGATGACCCGGATTCCACAGATCGTTAAGCACTGAAAGGGCTGGTATGGGCAGTGAAGAACGAGCCAAACGGCGCAGGCGCCGTCGCGGAATTGCAGGGCTGACCTTTTTTCTGGTTGCTTTCGGGCTCTCATGGTTTTTTGAGTCGCAGGCAACGACTACGGTGCTGGTGATTCGTCACGCGGATCGGGCTGTGAATGGCGACCCCAATCCCGGGCTAAGTCCCGCCGGTCACCACAGAGCGCAGGAATTGGTGAGAGTACTGGATCACCTCGACGTAGTTGCAGGCCCGGATGCTATTTTTGCGACTCAGTACAGACGTACCCAGGAAACGGCAGATCCGTTGGCGAAGGCCTTGCAACTACCGGTGCAGATTGTCGAAGCCAACGATATTGTCGGGTTGGCTGAAAGAATTCTTCTTGAGTACAAGGGGAAGGTAGTTCTGGTCGTCGGTCACAGTGATTCTGTTCCAGAGCTCATTCGGGAGTTTCACGGCAGCAAGAAACTGGCGCCGATAGCGGAGCATGAATACGATAATTTGTACGTGCTGAGTATTCCCTGGTTTGGGAAGGTCAAAACGCTGCAACTGAAATATGGTGTGCCATACATTTCCTGACTACCAATGAGGAGAGCATCCCGCGCGTCGGGATTTTAATATGATAGTCGGCAAGCTCCGCGGCTAGCGCCGAAACCCCATCCTGTTCCTGACCCAGTAATATAGCCGTCGGACGAGTGTAATCGATCTCTCTGTAGTCTTTAGATATATTCGAAATATGCCCGGCAACAAGTTGATATTTCTCCTGTTTTAAGTGGCTTATCGCGGAGCTAATATTCTGGTGCAGATGGATTTTGACCCACTTCCGGCTACCCCCTTCCACCATATGGTGGCGACGCAACTCGCCTCCGGGAGATACCGCATGAATTTCGCCAATCCCGACTGCATCGCTGGTACGGATCAATGCCGAGATATTGTGGGTCTTGTGCACATCCTCAGACAAAATTGTCAGATCCGGCTGCCGCAACTGCAGAATTTTCTTCAGCTTCTGAAATCGTTCGGGTGTCATTCTATTCGGCTACAATGCGAACTCTCCATTTAGCGAAGATTAACCGATTTGACAACCCAGCAGACGATAACAATTCAGACGACTGGCCGTGGCAGCGTCGAATTCACCGACAAGGTGAAAATATTTGTCGCCGAAGCGGGGATGACAACGGGAGTCTGTAATGTTTTCGTCCATCATACCAGTGCCTCTCTGATGCTTTGCGAGAATGCGGATCCGGACGTCAGGCAGGATCTTGAGTCGTTTATGAACCGCATTGCTCCCGATGGCGACCCGGCATACTCACACAGATCAGAAGGACCCGATGATATGGCGGCACATATTCGAAGTGTACTGACGCAAGCCTCAATCACTATTCCTGTTAGTGGTGGATGTCTGTTGCTCGGAACCTGGCAAGGGCTCTATTTATGGGAGCACAGAACCGCCGGGCACCGACGACAAGTTACCATCACCTTGCAGGGAGACTAGCCGGTTATACAGCTGCTTGGCTGGTTGCCCGCATATTCTTGATACCGGATACGAAACGGGACAGCGTGTCGGAAAGCACTCCACGCTCCATCACTATGTCAATGAGCTGGAACTTGCTCTCATCAGTGATCGCATTTTTCAGGGCCGATTGCAGTTGTTCCCGCGTGGACACCCTGTATCCCCTGCCGCCCAGGCTCTGTGACACTTCAGCGTAGTTGATATCATCCAGATCGTTAAAGGTGGATTCAGGCTGGAAGGCTCGCAACATCTCCCAGCTTCGATTGTTGAATACCAGCACGACAGGATTCCAGCCATACCGCGGGCAGTTGAGCAGTTCCCAGCCGGTCATCTGAAAGGCGCCATCGCCAACCAGGATCAATGGCCGGCGGCCGGTTGCTGCCTGAACCCCCAGGCCGGCCGGCACCCCGAATCCCATGGTTGCGTAGTAGCCCGGTGCTACAAGCTCGGTGTACTGGATATCCAGCGCCGTAAAGAGGCAGTCTCCCATATCTGCAGCGATTGGCATGGTTGGGTGATCGTTCAGTATGTCGTTCACAGCCGTTGCTATATCTGTTGGTGTGATCGGCTTGTTATCAGCAATGGCACCTGTTGGGTATAACCGTTCGTTGCCTGGCGGAACCCTGGGGCAGGGGACTACCTTTTCATTCAGCGAGGCCACCAGTGCCGATAGCGGCATGTCCGTGTATTGGTGATAGCCCAACGTTACCTGCCCGTCACAGGCGAGAATAGTATTGCGCAAATCAATTTTCTTTTCGGATACGCCAAAGTTGGTGTCCGACAGCAGCACCCCCAGCAGCATCAGCGCATCCGAGTTCTCGACCAGTTCGGTCACTTCACGGTTTCCGGCAATACCCATATAGGTACCTTTCAGCGGTACTTTCTGCCGGGCAAGGACACCGCGCCCCATGAAGGTAGTGACTACCGGTATGCCGAAGTTTCTGCACAGTTGTGTGACCTGCGATTCAAGACCGAATCGACGAATCTCGACACCAACCATCAGCACAGGAGATTTTGCACTTTTCAGACGCCACCGGATTTCCTGGACGCAGGCTTGCAGGGCATCGGGATCGGGTGTGGCCTCGATTGGTATATACGGAACTGACCCACATTCGGAAAATACACGATCCCGCGGTACCTCTATATAGACCGGGCGTGACTCGGCGATACAGTTGCGCAGTGCGCGGGCGATCAGATCAGGGGCGGTGCCAGGATCATTGAGTACCACCTGGTCGCAGGTGACTTCCCGGTACATCTGAAATTGCGAATTCAACTGTTTCGCCTGGTGGTGTACCAGGAGCCCTGTAGAACGGTCAGAATCGCCGGGGCCACCGGACAAAAGAATCACCGGCGATTTTTCTGCATAGGCGGCGGCTATTGCGTTGACGACATTAAATGCGCCTGCACCATAGGTGACAGCAGCAACGGATGGTTTACCGTGAGCCCGTGCTGCCCCGTCGGCGGCAAAACCGACTGCAGGCTCATGGCTTAGCGTATACAAGGGCAGAATGCCGGATTCCTCTATCACCTTGAACAACGGCAGAGCAAAGTCCCCGGGAATACCGAAGATCTCCGAGGCGCCGTATTGTTTCAAGCCGAGTAATAGTGATTCGCCCAGGTGCATCGGGTAAGTTTTTCCAGTTCTGGTTAGACGCTTTGTGGCGGCGATCGATAAATAGCAGCCACACCAACAAACTCTTGAAGCAGGTTCCTGTCCCGGCAGACTCTAGCCCTGCATGTACAGCCGCCCACTGTTATGGATCATTGTAATGGAAATGAAAAACGCGTACAGCGGCAAGAAGATGAGGTTTTTGACCCTGCTGGTCAGGCCCCCCCCTGAATTCCCATGACATGCAGATACATTTCGTAATAGCGCTGAGCCATAATTTGTGGAGAGAATCGCGCGGCAGTGGCTTTGGCATTGTCGGCCATGCGCTGTCGGAAATCCTGATCCGAGGCAATTTTATCCAACGCCTGTGTGAGGCCATCAGGACTATTTGCGTCGAATAGCAGGCCATTGTACTCATGAGAAACTATCTCGGGGATGCCGCCAACCTCCGAGCCAACAACAGGTACCGATGATGCCATGGCTTCCAGCATCACCGATCCAAGTCCTTCGCTTCTGGCCGGGTGAGCAAGGATATCGATACAGGCGAGGTAATCTCCTACATTCGGTACCCAGCCTGTGAACCGGATATTCTCCAGCCCTTCGGCCAGCTCCTTGAGATATCTTTCATCCCTCCCTTCACCAATAATCCAGAATTGAATATCCGGGTGTGAGCCCTGCAGCGCACGGGCAGCGTTGATGATCCGGTCCTGTCCCTTGGAGGCGATATCCAGTTCTCCGATTGTCCCCACTACCAGATTTCCGGGTATCACAGTGGGTGTACTGGCTTTGCTTCGAGGGAGTTTTCTAACGCAGTCAGCTACCACCGCAATGTTTGTATCCGGGAGATATTCACTCATAACATTAGCGACGTCTTGAGAGACGCAGGCAATTTCAGCAGCCCGGCGGTAGCACCAGCGCGTTGGGGAAAAGTTTTTTGGCCGCCGGGGCACTCTCCGTGTGATGATAAACGGGGTACCTGACAGCGACTTGAGTGCACCGACCGGAGTACTGCGCCCCTCATGAATATGGACAAGATCAACATTCGCAAGCGCACAGGCTGCCGCAGCAATAGTTGGTTTGACGGAACGCAGTTCAATTCCTTCGATTGATGTGCAGGCCTGCTCCATTCGGCTGTTGCGGCGGGCTACAACGACCTGATCAATATTGCTGCTGAATTCTGATTCCTCGATCGCTTCTACCAAAGCGAGCGTTTGGCACTCACCACCTCGAAACTCCTTCGACAGGTTAACGTGTGCAACACGCATATCTCACTCCTGATGCGGGCTGAAGCTGTTGGTTAGCAGAAGCAGTTGTGAATACAGGCAATGTTTTGAATAAAAACCTTCAGGTTCCGGCTCCAGCGAAGGATTTGGCGCTGGCGATCGTCTTAAGGTTCATGGCTTAAGTTTAATGAGTTGACCCGAATGGCTATGGATCATAACAGAAAGAACTATACAGACGCACTTGGGGGCTTGATACGCTTGGCCGTTTGTCGTGAAGTTTTGCCCCGGGCAGCTTACGATCAAACACTGGATACCGGTATGGCAACGTGGCAGGCCGGGGCTCAATGGCGGTGCCCCAGGAGATGGATGGCGAACGCACTAGGGGTTGTGGTGCTGCTCGGTGTAACTGTTGTATTTATTGTCGACAGGATCGCTGTACCCAGTGCCGAAGTTGCAAGTCTGGAGCAGATTATCGGCACTGTGGAAACACGAGTAGCCAATGACATGGACTGGAACGTATTAACTCACGCTGGTCAGTTTGTAAATACAGGGAACTGGCTACGTACCGGGCCAGGGAGTCGTGCGGGCATTTTGTTGCTCAATGGTGCTTCGCTGCACATGGATCACTCTACAGAGCTGGTTTTTGACTCCGGCTCCAGTATTCGTTTGCTCGCAGGCAAGGTCTACGTGGATACAGGCAATGGGTCATTCAATACACGTGCTTCGGATGATGGCGTATTGTCTGTTGCTACCGTCGTAGGTACAGCCCGGGATGTGGGCACTCAATTTGAAATCCAATATATAAATGATGTGTACCGGCTGCGGATTCGGAAAGGACAGGTCAATCTGACTCGGAATTCCGATGAAGTGAACAATGTCGCCGGGGAAGAGGTAATCATCGATGCAGAAGGACAGCTTACAAAAGGGCGGGTAGCGCCGGATGATCCCGCGTGGAACTGGGCGGAATCAGTGGCTTCCGCTCCGGATGTGGATAATCAGCCGGTGACAGTTTTACTGCAGTGGGTCGCGCGGGCAACAGGACGCAGCATTCAATACGCACAACCGGAGCTGGAAACTGAAGCCGGCAGGATCATTCTGTACGGTGATATTCGTCATCTGCTGCCCATGGAGGCACTGGATGTGATGCTTGCTACCACCGATCTGGCCTATGAGATTCTGGAAAATGGAATAATTCTGGTAAGGCTAAAGACAGGATCCATTCGCTCCTTCACTGGTGATTAGTGCGAGTTGTTGTGTTTCAAATAGTTTTGAGAAAAGTTGAAACGTAACCTGCCAAAAAACCAGTTAAGCTTTGTGATAACTCGCAACAATTCTACCTTCAGGGGTTTTCTGGATTTTTCTCGCCCCATGATATTAGTGTTCCAGGCCAGGTCACTTTCAGCGACTGTATAGGGTGTCAATCCGTACATGGGTTGCTTGTGTTCCCAGAATCTCTTGACGTATACGTCAATTGGAGCAGTGAGTATGTTGCTATGCTCAGCAAAGGCTGCAGCGACAGTTGGTGAAATGGCATAGCACATGGCGCTATGCGGTGCCTTGGTGTACCGCCACAGTGTGAAATCGCCGCATTCTTTTTCCTTGTGCTTCCCGGCACGCGTTTCTGTTTGCAGGCGGATATACCCGTATTGGTCAACATTTCTGTTAGCTTGTTGAAGTGCTTTGGGGAATCCTTCGAGCAGAAGAAAGTCATCCTCCATGATCACAATGGGCTCACCTGACTCGATACATTGTTTCCATAGCGCCAGATGACTGGCATAACAGCCGATCTCCCCGGCACATGCTGTTCTGCCGGTGTTTCTGAAGAACAGATCCTCGTTGTAACTGTCAAAATTGCTGTCGATTGCATTATTTCCGGATATTGCCGGGAAGAACGTGAATTCGATACCGAACTTGCGGAATTGGGCTGCAGCGCTCTTTCTCCTTGCGCTGGAGTCCGCGAGGCTAATAACAAAGATTTTCATTTGATGTTTGGTTGGTCGAAAGACAGGCAGGGTGCAGCATGACAGCAGATATCCTCGTACAATTTATCTGAAATATACTTTCAGACGAACATGCGAGAATAATCCTTCGAAAATAAATGAGATTATTTGCAAAGAGTGATGCCGGGCTCACCCCGTGCCGGCCTAAAACTCCCACAGGAAACCAATCGCGGGCAGCCGTGGAAACCAGGAATCGTCTTCTTGCTCAATGGTCACATTTCCCTGATTATCTTCGATCAATTCGAAATCGATACAACAGGGATTGGAGCGATTAAGCGCGTTGGACAATTCAAAATACATACTCAGGGTTCCGATTGCTACGGGTTTCTTGTAGCTGATCCGCATATCAATCGTCGTAAACCTGCCGAACCGCTCGGTATTTCGCTCCCCTGCAGTTACCGTGGGCAGCAATGGATCTGACGCTGTATCAATGCTGACACTGGTCTTGGGCCAGCCACTGCGGTGATTCATCGCAAGCCCTATATCCCAACGATCATTTGACCATGCCAGGCCGACCTGCATGGCGTATTTTTGATCCCAGCTCCGGGGAACTTCCACACCGTTTATCTGATCTTCTACCTCCGCCCGCGTGTAGGTGGCCCACCAGCTGAATGCTTCGTCGGTTTCATAGGCCAGAGAAAATTCCAGACCCCGGGCATAGGCTTTTTCAGGCGAGATGCGTACTCGATCCGGCTTGATTTCCGGCATCACTGCCAGCGGGTCGAACAGGTTCTCAAACCTCGGGCGCAGCTGGCTCATTGATTTCCAATATGCCTCTATACGAAAAGAATAGTGATCTCGAAACCGGTGCTGCAGACCCAGAATTGTTTGATCGGAGCGCTGCGCAGGAAAGAACTCTGTGATGCCATCTTCAATCTGCAACTCGTAAATGCCCTGTGACTGGTAGAATCTGCCCCAGCTGGCCCGGAGGGTTGTGTTGCGCCCAAGGGCATGAAGAATGCTGAACCGCGGGCTGACCTGGGTCTCACGGGCTGTATTCGTATAGGTTTGCTTATCCCATCGGATGCCCGCTTCGGCCACAGTTTTTCTGGCAAGTTGCCACCGGTCTGAAAAATAGAGTGCGATGGAGCGGCCGTCGACATGTATAGCCAGGTCGCGTTCGTTGGATGGGGGGGCAGTCGCAAATGAACGAATCAACCCAAAGTAGTCAACAGCGGAAGAGTAGTTGTAATTTGCATCCAGTGAACGGAATTCTGCTCCAAAGAGGAGCCGATGATTCTCTGTGACATCGTAGATCCAGTCCTGGCGAATTCCGGCAATATTCACACTGCGTTGATCGTCAACCTGGCCAATGATACTCACGGGATCGTTAATCTGGCCGGTGCGTTCGCTGCTGAAAGAATTCGTTGACAACGTTGTATTGCTTTGCAGCCAGTTTGTCCATTGCTGATCCCAGTTTATCCAGAAGTAGGCATTTTGCGTTTCATTTTTGGATTCTTCCCGCTCTGACAGGTCGCTTTCTGTTACCACAAGGACTCTGTCCTCGATTAGCAATCCATTGGCGGACAGCCTGGTGCGGGGCGAGAGGTCCAGTTCGATTTCAGCAAAGATGTCATAATAGGATGGCTTGCCGAGGTTTTTGTTGAGTATGAGGTCGAGGTTGCCTCGGCGCGCTGATAGCACCCATTCCACATCACCATCCGCTGCCGTGCCGGCTGACAGCAAGGAAGTGTTGAACACGCTGACTCCAATCTCGGTTTGCAGGGGTTTACTGGGCGTCAGCGTGTCTATCAGAATCATGCCACCCATGCGATCTCCGTATTTGACAGGAAATCCGCCGGTAAATACTTCGATGCCATCAATTGCACGTGCGTCGATTGCGCTGAACGGACTTTGAAAGTCGCGTACATGGAACGGGTCAAGGAGACGTTGCCCGTTCAATATAATATCAGTCTCATTTTGTTCTCCGCCCCGAATGTAGGATTTAGCCGATATGCCGCCGGCTGCAGTACCGGGCAACCGTTGCACTGCCCGGATCGGGTCTTCACCAAAATCCGGTAATTGTTGAATAGTGCGCTGAGTGATGAGCGAAGACGCCCCCAGAAGCTCCCGGAGTATCTGGTAGCGACTGCCCGAAACTATTACTTCAGGCAGAGGTATCGCCTGTGGTGACGGGCCATCGGCAGTGACTTCTGCCAGAGCAGATTTTGTAGTGACCGGTGAGGGATCCCGCGAGGCCCGTGTGACTATATGCAGTGTCGCTGTAGCGCGAAGGGTAAGCCCGTGAGGCTGCAGAATTTTTTCGACCAGAGCCAGTGGCTCGGCAGCTTCGGCTTGTTCCAGTACCAGCAGATCAGCAGGTACAAGCGCAGTGCTGTAAGCGATGGGAAAACCATTACCGCGTAACCTGTCAATGATTTCACTGATTAACTCACCGGCATCGGCGCTGATCCAGCCATCATTTGCCGCTCCGTGTGAAGAAAGCGCAGGCGTGAGCCAGAAGAGGATTATCAGGATCCAGCGGTTTGTTAGTTGCAGTCTATGACCCACGAGTTGAGATATGGAATAAAGACTCCATTGCAAAAACAAGCCGCCCGGTGAAATGGTGCAACGCAAGCGGAGTTGTTCCGGTTTGCACGCGGTAAAGCCGTAGCGAGGAGAATCTTGCGCTTGATTTATTCTACCATACGGATCTCGATGCGTCCGTCAATAAAACGATAGCTCAGGTCAGTCGCGCTGGACAGAACTTCGAGTGCGTCAACGGGGTGGAGATCCTTGAAACCATGCAGGACTTCGCCCGCCTCTTGCTCGGCAGCCAGCGAACGGTAGTGAATACTACGACCGGTCTCTCTGCCTATCCAGTTCAGAAGATCGCTAACGGGCCGGCCATCCGGATCAAATCCAGGGGCAATATTTTCTACCCACCCCCAGGTCTCGCCATATGGAGCAATTTGCTTTCTGGATGTTGCACCATTTGCATTAACATCCATACGGTCACCTGCATTGACGAACAGTCTGGATTTCCGTCCCTCGATCTTCACCCGACCCTCGCGGACGCTTATGGTGACATTGTTGCCCATAACCTGCGTCATGAATTGTGTTCCAATATGGGATGCGCTTCCGGCCGGCGTTATGATCGATAGCACCGCAGGCTGGTCGGGCGCCTTGCCAGAAGATTCTGAATCAAAGTATACGGTGCCGGAAATCAGCTGGATGGCTTGTGGCGAAATAAATTCCAGCGTGGTGTTGGCATTAATTCTTAATGATCCTCCTGAGTTCCACTGCAGGGCAAGCCGGGAATTCTGCCCGGTTGATAATATGTCACCGGTATTCAGCGATGACATGCTGTTGCTCACCTGGTAGCTGCCTGTTGTCGTTGTTGTGACAGTGATGTTTTCCCCCGAGCTGAGTGCGACCGATGCAACGGGCATGATTTCAGGCACGCTATTGTCGTTGATTTGCATGAACAGGCTCGTCACTCCGAGCAACAGTGATGCGGCAATTCCCCATTGGATGATATTTCGTCTTTTTGTTCGGCGATTTACATCAGCTGTCCATTGCGCCCGGAGCGATGCAAGGGCAAATGCCTTTGCGTCGCTCCGGGGTTCTGGCCTCGGGGCGGCATGTTCAAAAAGCTCAGTGAACGGGTCACTTTGCTCTGAGGATCTGTTGGTTTTATCGTGATTCATGGCACTAACTTTGATGTGATGGGGCGACCAGGGTGTCTGTAAGTGGTCCGTATACAGCAGTGAAAGCTTTCTTGGCCCGGGTGAGTAAAGATTGTGTCGCATCTATACTGGTGTTCAGTCGATCGGCGATTTCCTGTACGGAATACCCGAGGAGGTACTTCCATTCCAGTACATCTCCGTACTTCGGCGAAAGTTGATCCAGCGCAACCTGAATCAGTCGTGCCAATTCAGTCCGGTGCAGGTTCGCCATCGGGTCGTCCGCTGCCGGGGCAGAAAATGAGTCCACAGCAGCTTGAATTTCCGGGTAATCTTCGATCAACACAACACGACTCCGGTATCTGCCCTGTTTTCGTAACCAGTCAGTCACCAGATTTCGACATATTGAGCAAAGCCATGTATAGAGCTGAGCCTCACCGCGGTACATGCTCAGCTTTTGCAGAGCGGTAGCCAGTGTCTGCTGGGCAATATCCTCTGCGGCATCCTGCTCCCCATGGAGGCGAGGCAAGGCGAATCGATAAAGCCGCGAGTAATTTTCCTCAAAAAACCGGGTAAATGCATCTTCATCACCTGCAAGAAGAGCTTTGACCTGAGATCGGTCATGGAGGTACAGCGGTTGAGTGTGTGTTCTGGTCATGGGTATTAGACGAAAAGAAAGCGATTACTGGTCGCTGATGAGAAAAATTATCTCATACCATGAACCATCGGGCAGGATCAGCAAGAATATCTGGAAAACATAACAAAAACAGTTATTTGTCAGGTCTGCATAACGGGGTTAGACTTGCCTGATTACGGCGGTC
>JAJRUG010000085.1 GCA_024277915.1 Gammaproteobacteria bacterium | reverse complement strand
AGGCCCTCACCATGCTTCACGCTGTTTTTATCCACTCGCGACCCGGCTCGATGCCGGTCATGACAGAGAAGTTATCGAAAACATTTGTACTGTATCACCTTTCCGATCTCCGAACTTGTCGCGAGATGAGATCAAATTTTTAATTACCTTGTTTATCAACAACTTGTAACCAAAAAAGGTTACTTACCGTTTGATACTTACTGCATTCCCGCCGCACCGGCACACTGCATCCCGCCACATCAATTCAAGCTTCAACTGGAGAACGAAAATGAGAAATTTTATATCAACTGCCCTGTTGGTTCTGTTAAGTAGTACCGCAATTGCAGATGGATTTTATCAAGCTGTTGCTGGCAGTACTCCGCAATCAGGCCGACAGGTAAGCAGCGAAGTTGCAGAGACGCACTATACGCCACTTTATGATCAGGTCACAGCGTCGGTTAAACATCTTGTCTCAGAAGAAACTGCCGGCCCCGCCCGCAACTTTACTTACACGCCGCTGTACCTGCAGGTGCTCGGACCTGAACGGTCATGGTCCGTGACAGGCAAGATTGCGCAGACCGATATCAATTAATACCCGGCCACCGGCTAGACCGGTGAACGGGTGCGCTACACAGCAAAGTCGCACCCGGTTTTTGCCTGATACCACAGTTTTATTCAATACGCGGAGACAATGCCATGTACCAGCCAATCAGCACTGCCGAACGTTTCTTCTGGACGGTGACCCGGCGCCCCCTGCTGTCGGTGATGGCGGGTTTACTTATCATCATCGCAGCAGCGACTGTCGTGCCACGGCTGGAGAAAGATACTTCACTCGATGCGTTCATCGCCGACGACAACCCGGCCATTGTCTATCGCGACAAGGCAAGAGAAATATTCGGGCTGGATGATCCCTTTGTCATTGCCATCGTCGACAGCCGGCCTGAAGGGATCTATAACCTGGAAGCCCTCGCCCTGGTCAAGACTCTCAGCGAGGCCGTGCAGAACCTGGACAATATCGATCCTGACAGAGTCACGAGTCTGTTTACAGAAAGTAATATCACCGGCACAGGCGACGGTATGGAAGTCGAGGACTTTTACGCGCTGGGAGATGCCGGCCACCCCGTTCCAGAGGCTATTGAAAAAGCCATCAGGAACTTTCCGCTTTATCAGGGCAGCCTGGTGGCGAAAGACGGCTCGGCGACCCTGATCATTGCCGAGATGCTTGACAACGCACTTGGACAATCCACCTACGATGCCATAATGGCATTGGTGGAAAACACGGCCATACCGGCATCAGCGACCGTACACGTCGCGGGTGAAGGTGCGGTTTCCGCCTATCTCGGCACCTACATAGACGATGACGCCACTCGCTTGAACCCCTTGTCGGCACTGGTCATAACGCTGATACTGATTATCGCTTTCCGTACCGTCGCGGGCACTGTCCTGCCCAACCTTATTGTCGCCGCAACCGCCGTCGCTGCCTTCAGTCTGATGGCCGGTGCCGGCGTTCCGTTTTTTGTGATCACCAATGGTTTGCTGCCGATACTGATCGGTATCGCGGTCGCCGACTCCATTCATATTCTCAGCGAATACTACGAATTGACAACAGCACATCCCGAATGGTCCTCACGTGAACGTATTACCAAAGCGATGTCTGACATGTGGCGACCGATTACCCTGACCAGTGTCACCACCATTGCCGGTTTTTCCGGACTTTACCTGGGCGCTGACATGCCACCGATGAAGTACTTCGGTCTGTTTGCCTCCATCGGCGTGGCGACCGCCTGGTTTTACAGTATTTTCTTTCTGCCCGCTGCCGTGACACTGTTCAGGATAAAACCCAGCAGAGCCTTTGTGCGCGGCGTTGGTATTGATATTTTTACCCGCATCATGGAGCGCTTCGGACGAGGTGTTCTGCGCCACCCCCGGACCGTCCTGGCGACAGTGTTCGCTGTCGCCATTGTCGGTGCCGTCGGTACATCGCGAGTGATCGTGGAAGAAGCACAGATTGAAAACTTCCAGTCCGACGAAGCCATCTACCTGGCAGACACTGCGATTAATGCCGCCTTTGACGGCACCAACTATCTTGACGTCGTCATCGAGACGAGTGCGCCGGAGGCGCTGTTCAAACCGGCCAATCTACACAAAATCGAAGCGCTGCAAGCCTATGCCGCAACGTTGCCCGGTGTTCAGGGCTCGACTTCCGTGGTGGATTACATCAAGCAAATGCACCGGGCAGTCAACGAGAACCGGCAGAGTCACTATTCCATACCCGATGATGACTTCCTCATCGCCCAGTTGTTTCTGTTGTATTCAAGCTCCGGCAACCCTGCTGATTTCGAAGAAGAAATTGATTATGACTATCAGCGCGCCAACGTGCGATTACAGCTAAATACCGGTTTTTACCGCAATAATCGCGAGGTCGTCGAAGCACTCCAGCACTACATTGCCAGGGAGTTCAATACAGATGGCATTACAGCGAATCTTTCCGGACGGGTTTTTGTCAATCATCAGTTTCTGAAAACCATCGGCAAAAATCATGTCCGCAGTCTGATCATTTCCCTGGTGCTGGTCTGCTTAATGGCCTCGTTTGTGTTTCGCTCCTTCGTCGCGGGCGCATTTTCACTTGTTCCGGTGCTGATGTCGTTGTTGCTGATTTATGCCGTGATGGGTTTCAGCGGGATTTGGCTGGGCATCGGCACGTCCATGTTTGCGGCCATCGCCATCGGCCTCGGTATTGATTTCGCCATTCACACCATTGACCGGATGAGGACGCTGGTCACGACCCGAACCGGCACATTCGATGAACGTATTACACCCTATTTTGTTTCCACCGGGCGGGCATTGTTTTTCAACTTCGCCGCGATTGCCTGTGGCTTCCTGGTGCTGATCAGCAGTGAAGTCCCGGCATTGATCAAATTCGGCATCCTGGTCGTCATCGCCATCTCCGCCGCTTTTATTGCCAGCATTGCCGCTTTACCGGCCCTGGTGAAATTGCTGCAGCCGTCTTTTATCTGGCCGCAACAGGCAGGGAATACTTCGTCGGCACTCGCTGCCTCCGCGAAGGCCGACAGAGTAAATGTCATCACTGTACTGCTGATCGCAGTCTTCCCAATGCTGCTTTCTGCCAACAGCCGGGCCGGGACCCTGCCCGAGGGACGGGAGATTATGCAGCATGTCCTTGACCGCGACGAAGGCGAATGGGTCTCCAGAAAGTTGCGTATGGAAATGACCGACCGCAGAGGGAAAACACGGATACGGGAAACCAGGGGCTATCGCCGTTACTACGGCAGAGAAAAAAGGACGGTTATTTTCTATCTCTCACCTGCAAATGTAAAAGGCACCGGCTTTCTCGTCTACGACTATGCTGAAGCCGGGCGCGATGACGACCAGTGGCTCTACCTGCCGGCACTGCGCAAAGTCCGGCGTATCTCCGCCTCTGATCGCGGCGATTACTTCCTGGGCACGGACTTTTCCTATGAAGACATAAAAAAAGAAAACAAGATTGCGCTGGAAGACTATCGTTTCAGGACGCTCGGACGCGAAGACGTTGACGGTCATGCCACGTATGTCGTCGAAGGCATACCCGTCAATGCGGCCATCGCCAAAGAACTGGGCTACAGCCGTGTGCTGTCACGTATCGATCCCGATATCTGGATCTCACGCAAAGCCGAGATGTGGGACATCGGCGGTCACCCGCTGAAAACCCTGCATTTTCAGGACATACGCATGGTGGACGGGATCTGGTCGGTGCACAGCATCACGGCTGAAAATCATAAAACCGGTCACAGAACCCGTTTCACCTTCACTGATATCGATTACCGCAGCGAAGTCAGGGACAAGGTCTTCAAGACCCGTACGCTGAAACGTGGCATGTGATGTTGCCATCCGCTTCTCATTGCATCGTCATTGCCACTGCCGCCCTGCTCGTCCTGCCGGCACCCGGTGCCACGCCCGCACAGGAACACTGGCGCGAACGGCTGGGCTTCAGTTCCATTCTTGAATTCAGGCTGGCCATGCCGATCAACCATGCCGATCTGCAACAGTCAGAAGCCATCTATACCCCGGAACTGCATTTTCAACTTGATGACCATGTCCAGTTGACCGGCATTGTCAGAATTCGCGGTGATGCCAGCGACAAACTGGAACCCGGCCGACCTGATGAAAACACCCGGGGCGTCATGAACAGAAGACTGTTTGCCGGTACGGCACTGGATCTGGAGCTCAGGGAATTCTATGCCGATATTGATCTGGACAGGGTCTATCTGCGTCTCGGCAAACAACAGGTGGTCTGGGGAGAAGCGGACGGTCTGAAGGTGCTGGATGTGCTCAACCCCCAATCATTCCGTGAGTTTATTCTGGCGGACTTTGAGGATTCCCGTATCCCTCTGTGGACAGCCAATGTCGAGATCGCCATGGGCGGGTAATCAACGGCACAACTGATCTGGATCCCGGATCAGAGCTATGACGACAGTCCGGCCCGGCAGGCGGCTTACGCCTTCACTTCACCGGAACTGGTCCCCTCATTGCCACCTGGCACCGCGGTTTCCATCGAGGCCGCTGACATGCCGAATCGTTTCTTCGCCGATTCGGATATCGGTGCCCGCATCAGCACCTTTGTCGGCGGCTGGGAATTGTCCCTGAATTATTTTTATCACTATTTTGATCGCCCCGTACTGCGCCGGAATGTGGCCCCGGCAGGTATCCGTATAAGGCCCGGGTACGAACGCAGCCATCTGCTGGGCAGCAGTTTCAACAAGGCCCTTGGTGACTGGGTGCTACGTGGCGAGTTGGGCTATTCCACCGATCGTTTTTACCTGACCGTGGATCCGGCAGACAGCGATGGAGTGATCAGGTCCGGCGAATTCAGCGCTGTGCTGGGCCTGGACTATCAGGGCATCACCAACACTTTCATCAGCGCCCAGTTT
>JAJRUG010000084.1 GCA_024277915.1 Gammaproteobacteria bacterium | reverse complement strand
GTAGGAGCGGCATCCAGCCGCGATTCTTACCATAAGGAAATCTCAAGCCTCATCATTTACGAGCACCGGGGGGAGCAAGTATGAGCATTGGTCTGAATTGGCTGCTATCCAGAAGATTTGCCGCCATCTGTCTGTTATTGGCGATGATCATTGCACTCGCCGGGTTCAGTATTCTTGCTGACCTGAGCCAGTGGATTATCCAGGTGCCCCGCCGGGTCACCATTGTGACCTTCGGAATACGCTTTGAGTTGATGTTTACGGGCATCGTCATGATGGTGGCCGGGTACTGGATAGCACGCAGGAGCCAGTTTTTCTCCAGGCGATTCCTGAACTGGTGGGCAGGCATTTTCATTTTTCTGTTCGTCTCCGGCTATCTGAATGCAACCTATTTCATGTTTCCGTCGCAGCAGTACAGCGCACGGTTTGTCTCCATTGAAGCCATCAGCAATTCTCCGGTGGTCGCTTTAAGTGATACCGATGAGATGTTCGTTGTCGAGATCAACGGTGATGCAAGAGCCTATCCACTGGAATGGATGATGCGACCACATATTGCCGGCGATATTATCGGTGGAGAAGAAGTGGCTCTGACCTATTGTAGCCTGAGTCATCTGGGCATGGCGGTAACCCCCGAGTTAAACGGAGAGAAGCTGAAACTGAGACTGATGACCCAGCTGCAGAATAACCTCGTGATGTTCGACGCAGTCACAGAAAAACCGATCCAGCAGATCTGGGCCCGTTTCGAAGGTGAACAGGAGCGGATGAAAGAATGGCCGACCCGCATCATGTCATTTGCTGCGTTCCGTGAGTTGTATCCTGACGGGCTGGTGCTTTTTAATCCCGCATTTAACCCCTGGGACAAACTGGTTCGGTGGATGGTCTATACGGTAGTGAGTTATCAGCATGCGATTGAAGCGCCGGTATTCCCGACCATCGAACAATTTGATACCCGCTTGCCGAACAAAGCCTATGTCTACGGGCTGCGGTTTGGCGGGCAGCAGCTTGCCGTGACTCCTGACTACATCAGGAAACAGGGTGGGGTTATCAATATCGAGGTGGGTGGTACGCCGATTGTTCTGGCCTGGTTCGATAACTTTGGTTACGCCGATGCTTTCTATCGAAGCATTGATGGTGAGGTGATCGATGTGACTGCAATAGATCCCTACGGGATGACAGAAAGCGGACAACTGGAGCGTGCCGTGATGGCCAACGAAGTATTCTGGTTTGTCTGGAGCACGTTTTACCCTGATACCAGTCTTCTCGATAACTGAGCGGCTTGAATAAGCTAACGAGTCCCTGATCCCGGAAACCCGGCAGCAAACCAAGGCATTACCTGCCCGATCCCTTTTTGAAGGGAATAAAGCGGACCGCAGGGAGCCATCCCGTCAAAAAGGGATCGGGCAGGTGATGCCGGACGATTGGCGCGAGGATTCAACCGAAGAAAGACTGGCGGAAACGTTAAAGCAGGTGGTTCACTCCCGAGGATACGTGCCGGTTACCCTTTCCTGCGGATGGCTCCCTGCGGTCCGCTTTACTCCGCTGGAAAGGGTAACCGGCACGTATCCTCGGGCATCAACCGTATGTCAGGTTTCCGGAGAGTATTGTTGGATACTGAGGGCAAGATTTATGTCTCGGCTGTTTTTTCCCACAGTTCCGGATGGCGAGCAATATTCGAGCTGGCTTATCGCCAGATTTCCCGTAGCAGTTCCGCCAGCTTTTCAAGGCTTTCAAGATTATGTGCCGGCAGGAAATAATCCAGGTGGGGCAGGGCAGTCTCAATGCCACGACACAAGGGCTGATAGTTTTTATCTCCAAGCAGGGGGTTCAGCCAGATCAGTTTCTGAACATTGCGACGCAGGCCTTGTATAGCGGTGCGCATCTGATCAGCATCGCCCCGGTCCCAGCCGTCGCTCAGTACCACGGCAATGGTTCGCAAACGTAACATTTGCGAGGCAAAATGCCGGTTGAAATCGCTGATACACTGGCCGATATCAGTGCCGCCGGCCCAGTCAGGTATTCGATCAGAGAAGTGGCGCAGGGTTTCTTCAGTACCCTGGCTGGCCAGCAACGGGGTGATGACGGTCAGGCGGGTGGAGAATACGGCTACCTCGACGTCAGGCAGTTCGTGCCGCAATGCGCAGATAAACTGGATCAGGAACCGGCTGTAACGTTCCATCGAACCGCTGACATCGCAGAGCAATATCAGCTTTGTCTTTCGGATGCGGCGTCGCCGGTATAACAGTTTGCAGGGATCTTGCCCGTCGAGTGCCGTACGCCGAAGCATGCGGCGAAAATTGAGATCCCGGCCACTGCGAGCGGGAGTGCGTCGCCGGCTCTTGTAGTTTGCGATGGCAGCGATCAGTTTTGCCATGAGTCGCCGCGCCTGTTTCAATTCTTCCGCATTCAGGCTGCCCAGATCCCTTCTCGACAGAATTTCATCAGGGCTGTACTCGATATGTGATGATTGTTGTTCCCCGGGTGTCAGGTCCTCATCACTACTGTCCATCATGCGTTTCTGTTCTTTGGCTATTTTGCGTACTGAATCCTCATCAGCTACATCGTCATTGTCTGTTTCAGTGACGGGTCTGCTGAGTGTTTTTTGCCAGAAGGTTTCAAATACCTGATCGAAGCGGGAGAAGTCTTTATGCCTGGAAACAAGATTGGTTTTTGCGGCAGCATAGAATTCGTGCTTGCGGCGGATATCAATATAAGAGAAGCAGCGGCACAGGTCGATCACGTTCGCAGTGTCGATGGAAATCCCTGCAGCACCCAGTGCTCTGGAAAACTGAACCATGCGGGTCAGCAGACTTGTATTTGGTGATTCGTGAATGGTTGGAGCAGCTTGTATCACTGGTCTGAACCTGAATCAGGACTGCGGGTTGCCGGTATCCATGATGAAGCGTGACAGATCTTCGTGTTGAAGTTTCTCGATATCGTCTTTGTATTTCAGGATGCAGCCAAGGGTTGCGTTGACGGTATCTTCGGTCAATTCCTCGATCCCCAGCGCCAGTAATGCATGTGCCCAGTCGATAGTTTCGGCAACACCCGGGCGCTTGAAGAAATCCTGACTCCTGATTGTTTGCATGAAATGGCAAATTTGCCGGGACAGCTGTTGTTCAATGCCCGGAACCCTTGATTTGACGATCCGGAGTTCTTTTTCGAGAGTCGGGTAGTCGATCCAGTGATAAAGGCAGCGCCGCTTCAAAGCATCGTGTATTTCCCGGGTACGATTTGAAGTCAGTACGACAATGGGTGGATGTACTGCGCGGATGGTGCCGATCTCGGGGATGGTAATCTGGAAATCTGACAGTATCTCCAGCAGGAATGCCTCGAATTCGTGGTCTGAACGGTCGATTTCATCGATCAATAGTACCGGTGGCTTGTCACCCGGGGTTTGAATCGCACGCAGCAGCGGGCGCTTCAGCAAGAACTCCTCACGGAAGATATCCTTGCCAATGCTTGCTTTGTCGTCACTGCGAGCTTCTTCCATGCGGAGTTCCAGCATTTGACGCGGGTAGTTCCACTCGTATAGCGCCGTATAGGTATCAAGCCCCTCATAGCACTGCAGACGAATGAGTTCTGTATCGAGTACCGCTGCCAGTACCTTGGCTACTTCGGTCTTGCCGACACCGGGTTCTCCTTCCAGAAAGATGGGTTTTCCAAGAGAGGTCGAGAGGTAGATGCTGGTCAGCAGCAAGTGATCAGCGATATATCCTTGTTCTGAAAACTGCTCTTCGAGGTCGTTGATTGATGAAAACATGGAAGTGTGGCCCGATCCGGTTAACCGACCGACGGCAGACCAGACAGTGCCATCGCCAGTTCTTTTTCATCGTAGATGCCATCCTTGAGTTTTCCGCCGAAGTAATCGGTATATGCCTGCATATCAAAGTGTCCGTGCCCTGACAGATTGATCAGAATCGACCGCGATGTGCCTTCCTGCTTGCATCGCAGGGCTTCATCGATACCGCCCTTGATCGCATGGCTGGCCTCGGGCGCCGGAATGATTCCTTCAGTGCGGGCGAACAGAACCGCTGCTTCGAAGCACTCCAGCTGGTCATAGGCGCGCGATTTCATCAATCCCAGCTCCTGCAGGTGGCTGACCAACGGCGCCATGCCGTGATAGCGCAGGCCACCTGCGTGGAAGCCAAGCGGGACAAAAGTTGAACCCAGGGTATGCATTTTGACCAGCGGTGTCAGGTGCGCCGTGTCACCGAAATCATAGGCGTACTCGCCACGGGTGAGTGTCGGGCAGGCCCTGGGCTCGATGGCCAGTACCTCGACCTTTGAGCCGCCGCCGAGCTGTTTTCCGATAAATGGAAATGCGATTCCGGCAAAATTACTGCCCCCGCCGGTACAGCCAATGATGATATCGGGGTAGTCATCTGCCATTTCCATTTGCAGTTCAGACTCCATGCCGATAATTGTCTGGTGCAGCAGTACATGATTCAGCACGCTGCCCAATGCATACTTGGTGTCATCGCGACCCACTGCATCTTCAACTGCTTCGCTGATTGCAATGCCCAGACTACCGGTGGTATCTGGTGTTTCCGCAAGTATGGCTCTGCCGGCTTCCGTATCCATGCTGGGGCTGGCAACACATTCGGCACCGAAGGTTTCCATCATTGCTCGCCGGTATGGCTTTTGATTGAAACTGACTTTGACCATATAGACTTTGATCACCAGATCGAACAGTGCTCCGGCATAGGCCATTGCCGAACCCCATTGGCCGGCACCGGTCTCGGTGGCAATCCGCTTGATGCCGGCTTCCTTGCTGTAGAAAGCCTGAGGCACCGAGGTATTGACCTTGTGGCTGCCTGCAGGGCTGACACCCTCATACTTGTAGTAAATCCGGGCCGGTGTATCCAGTCTGGCTTCCAGGCCACGGGCACGATACAAAGGGCTCGGGCGCCAGCTGCGGTAGATGTCCCGGACCGGTTCCGGGATGTCGATGTATCGTTCGGTACTGACCTCCTGTTCGATCAGTGCCATTGGAAATAATGGCTCAAGGTCTGCAGGACCAATGGGCTCACCGGTACCCGGGTGAAGTGTCGGTGGCAATGGTTCCGGAAGGTCGGCCTGAATGTTGTACCAGGACCTGGGCATCTGCTCTTCATCAAGCAGGTATTTGATCGTTGCAGACATATTCAAAGACTCCGGATTGATGTCCGGTGCCTGGATAAGGTCCGGAAATTATTTATTTGTGCTATCGCAAGGAAATGATACCGAAAACCATTGCTGATGCGAAATATGGATATTCCCTGATCTGCATGATCATGGGGCAGCGGGGCTGATACGTGCCGGCCCGGCATAGATGTTGAATCGCCTGTCACGCAAGAAACCGACCAGTGTCATATCAAACTCCCAGGCAAGTTCTGCAGCAAGACTGGATGGCGCACCCACTGCAGCTACCATTGGACAGCCGGCCATGCGGGCTTTCTGAAGAATCTCGAAACTGGTACGGCCACTGGTTAGAATACCCAGGTTCCATAGTGGCAGGTCGTTCGACCGGCACCTCGCGCCGATCAGTTTGTCGACAGCATTGTGGCGACCCACATCCTCTCGTACTTCGAGTAGCCGGCCTGTTGCATCGAATACCGCCGCAGCGTGCAGACCACCGGTTCTGGCAAAGGCAGTCTGCCGGCTTGCCAGCTGGTCAGGAAGGGTGGTCAGGGCTGCCTGGTCGATCAGTAGCTGATCACCGTTGACTTCAAAAAAAGACTCGGAAGACAGCGCTTCGAGAGAAGCCTTGCCGCAAATACCACATGATGATGTGGCATAGAAGTTTCGTTGCAGTTTGCCGATATCAAGATCAACTTCAGGCACGAGTTCGACAATTACGATATTTTTCGATAGTTTTCCGGTGTGTTGATCTGTCGCATACTCGATACTCTGGATATCCGATGATCCACGGATGATCCCCTCTGTGAGCAGAAAACCGGTAGCCAGATCAAAATCAGCACCGGGTGTTCGCATGGTGACAGAAACGTTGTGTGTCTGTTTGGTGTCGTTAGTGCTTTCAGTCAGCCGGATTTCCAGCGGCTCTTCGATTACCAGCCAGTCACTATCGTCAGTGTACTGACTGTTCCCGGCTCTTTTCACCGGAACCCTGGTAATGCTGCTCTGGCTGGTTGTTGCGTGTTTATTCACTGTCCGTTTGGTGGTCGGTCAGGTATTGACCCCGGTATACGCTTGGCGACCGGCCTGTCCAGCTTCGGAAAGCGCGTGAAAAGCTGCTGATATCGGAGAAACCCAGCAGGTAGGTGACTTCACTGAATGAACGTAACCCCTGACTGATGTATTGCTCGGCAAGTTCCTTACGGGTCTCATTGAGCAGATCGCGGTAGCTGGTATTTTTTACAGCAAGGCGACCCTGCAATGTACGCTCGCTCATGTTCAGTCGTTCAGCGATTTTTTCCTTGGAGCAGTCACCCGATGGTAATAAATCAACAACCGATGCGCGCACCTGTGTGATGACATCCTCGCGATCCATACGCGCAAGAAGAGACAGCACTACCTGATCATTCTGCCGTGCCAATTCGGCATTGGCAGCCGGCAGCTGGATCTGCATATCCTGTTTGTCAAATACCAGCATGTTGGTGTCACATCCGAACTCAACCGGAGCCTGGAAATAATCCGTGAATGCTGCCCTGTTTTTTTTCGGTTCCGGTCGCCGCAGGCCGACTCTGACCGGAGCGAAATCGGGTCGATAGATATGGCGGCCAAAACGCACGATTGTTGCGAGCCAGGCATCTTGCGGAACGAACGAGGCTTTGCCCATTGCCGGCATCATGATCAGTCTGAAATCAGCATCGGTTTCTTCAAGTCGATTGATTGCGTTGGTGGTCACCAGGCGGAAATACCGGACAATCCTGCGGCAGAATGTTTCCAGGGTTCGACTCGCAAACAGCGAATACCCGAGTGCGTGCAGTGAGGTGGGATGAACAAACTGTGCAATAGAAAGCCCGAATGCAGGGTCTTCGCCGATTTTTTCGGCGAGATCGTATACCCGGGTCATCTTGGCCGCAGGAAATCGCATATTCGGATCTCTCGCGGTGACCAGATCAATGCCTGCCTCTTCAAAAATGCCGTGACTATCCAGTTCTCTGGCATCCAGCGCCTGGGCTACCGCAACAGCCCAGCTTGCTATCATGTGAGGGTCGGAACCAGGATGTTCAATCATCCTCTTATAGTACTGGAGAAAAGCGGCTGCTGGCTAGGCGTTCTGTTCTTTGAGCCGTTTGCTAAAACGCGTTAAATCCGGTCAATTCCTTGCCGATAATCAGTTTGTGGACATTCTCCGTACCCTCGTAGGTGATGACGCTTTCAAGGTTCAGCATGTGCCGGATAGGTGAAAATTCAGTGGAGATACCGCTTGCTCCGAGCATATCGCGGCAGTCACGTGCGACATCCAGTGCCATGCGGACGTTATTCCATTTGGCAAGGGACACCTGGTTCGGATGGAGTGTGCCGGCATCTTTCAGTCTCCCCAGTTGCAACGCGAGCAACTGGGCTGTGGTGATGCGGCGCGCCATGTCTGCCAGGCGCTCCTGTATGGACTGGGTATGTGACAGGGGCCGGCCGAACAGTTTTCTGGTGGCGGTGTAGTCGATCAACTCCTGAAGGCATGCCTGTGCTGCACCGATTGGTCCCCATGAAATGCCATAACGGGCCTGTGTCAGACAGCTCAAGGGCCCTTTGAGGCTAGTGACGCCCGGTAGCCGGTTCTCATCCGGAACCCGCACGTTATCAAGAAACAAAGATGATGTGATGGAGGCGCGCAAAGACATCTTGTGTTTGATGTCCGTAGCCGCAAAACCCTGTGTGTCTTTCTCGACCAGAAATCCACAGACACCGTCATCGGTCATTGCCCAGATAATGGCAATATCTGCGATGCTGCCATTGGTGATCCACATTTTTGATCCGTTTAATACCCAGTCGCTGCCATCACGTTTTGCATGAGTTTTCATATTGCCCGGATCGGAACCGCCATGCGATTCTGTCAGCCCGAAACAACCAATCGCTTCTCCACGGGCCATTGCAGGCAGCCACCGGTTTTTTTGATCTTCAGATCCATAGGTATGGATAGGATACATGCACAGACTGCTTTGGACGGATACAAAACTGCGCAAGCCGCTATCGCCTCGCTCAAGTTGCTGGCATGCCAGCCCATAGCAGACGCTGTTCAGACCTGCACACCCGTAGCCCTCAATGCTGATGCCAAGCAGACCCAGCTCGGCAATTTCGGGGATCAGTTCCGATGGCATCCGGCCCGTATCAAAACACTCACCGATAATGGGCAGTACCCGCTCATCGACGAATCGCGATACGGATTCCTCGACCATGAGTTCCTCATCGCTCAATAAAGACCTCGTATCCAAAAGGTCCATCGGATCCAGCGCTCTCACCATGTGCTCCAGGTGTGTTGCCTGATGTCTTGCCTGATGTCTTGACAGGGTATGGCGATCATATCCCTATCTGAAGCCCGACATTGGCTCATAGACACCGGATTTGAAAATTAATACCCGGTAGCTGTAGTAGCCAACCAGTATCCCGGTGGCGGCAACCAGAACAGCGATGAAGTTACCTGGTGCAACCCACAGCAGCAGTGCCGGCAAAATAAACCCGGCACCGGTGACCAGATACCAGAATGGCTGCCGGAAGGAGCCTGTCAAAAGCAATCGTACCGAAACCTTGCCACCCCTGGACCGGTTGTTGGCCGAGTACAAGATACTCGCAACCACGATTGCGCTGATCAGCAGTAACAACAGTGTTTCGCTGGTCAGGTGTTTCTGGCCAGATGTCGTCATTGCGAACAGGCTGTTCCAGCCCATCAGGATGGTCAATACAGCGCCACCGGTTAATGCATAGAGCAGGCTTGAAAGGGGCATCAATAGAGTATTCCACAAAGAGATCGCCGTTGAATGAGACATGGCGAATCCCTGATAGGTCATGACAACCAGCGCTGCACACGCTGCAAAAAACTGTATCAGGTTTCCGGCGGCTGTTCCCAGGCCCAGAGATGCCTGGAGATCGAATGTCATGTTCAGCGAATGCAGGGTGCCGAACAGCAGATAAAACACAATACCTATCAGGCCACGGCTGATCCACGATCTGTCCGGTCGCAGAATAGCCCGCCAGGATTTCATAGGTACACCCATATGAGTGATATGGAAAAAGGACTTGAATATCCCGGTGATCAGCATGCCGGTGACCATGCCCGGCACAAAATCGAATAAAAAGGATACAAAAAACAGCCCGGCGCCGAGTTCTCCGCAGAAAAATGCATTGGCCATCGAGGTATCCCAGTAACGCTGGAAACGAGCGCCAACCTCAAAGCTGTCACCAATGATTTTTGTATCTTGCATTGCCATTTTCAATTCCGCCTGTTGCTCTGATGTTGCCAGTGGTTTGCTTGCGGTTCTGTTCAGTCGATGTAGAAGACCTTCGGCCTGGTTTTCAGTTCCGGCATCGGTGGTTTACCGTTCCGCTCACGTATCAATTCACTTACTTTGCTGTCCGGATCATCCAGATCACCAAAAATACGTGCATCGGTAGGGCAGGTGACAACACAGGCAGGATCCAGTCCTGCATCGACACGCTCGCTGCAGAAATCACACTTGACGATAGTGCCCGGTACAAACCGCTGGTAACCGTCTTTTTCGAAGGGTGTCAGTTCATCCGTGCCGAACAGTCCGTGTTCGAACAGATCCTTGTCGACCTGGGATCGCTGATCATAGGGGCAGGCGACAGCGCATGAACTGCAACCGATGCACAGGTCGGCATCGACCATCACAATACCGTCATCACGGGTATAGGTAGCACCGCTGGGGCAGACTTTCTCGCAGGGAGCATCCTCGCATTGATTGCAGAGTGTCGGGATATAAACCCGGCCGACAGCAGGGTAGACGCCGTATTCTTCACTCAGCGTCCGGGTAAAGAACATCCCGTCCGGCAACGAGTTTTCCTGTTTGCATCCGATCACACAGGCATTGCATCCGATGCAACGCCGAAGGTCGAAGACCATGCCGTATCTGGCCATCAGTGACGCCCCCCTTTGCCCGGTTTTTGAATATCATCAACCAGATCGTAGACGGTGAGTCCTTCTTTCAGTCCCGCCGGCCAGTCGTCCAGTTTGGTGATCTTTACTCTGCAGACAGTTTCCGGTTGCCCTGTTACAGCATCGGTGTTTCTCAGATCATAAGGCAGCATATCGTTGAAGTGCCCGCCCGCGTGCGGAACACCCTTGTGCTGGATGTTCACACGGGAAAGTGAGTTGGATACGCCCAGGGCATCAGGGTGCCAGCCTTCCGATGTACCGATCCGCCCGTAGATCTTGCCATAGGGTGACTCAACCCTGACGATGTCGCCGGCTTTAAGCCCCTCGCTGGCAGCAGTCTTCGGATTGAGCATCAAGGCGATATGCACCGGATCGCGGTAGACGATGTCATTGATCCACGGGTTGCCGATGCTTTCACCGAAGTTCAGCTGGATATCCTTGAAAAACATGCCGAAAAGATTGTATTCCTCGGGTTCCTCATGCACCGGATCCAGTCTGGTTGTCGGCAGGGGTGAGTAATCATCCCAGTGCCATTCATTGCGGAAGGGTACGTTGTGCTCTTCCATCTTTTTCTTCAGCTGATCGCGCTGGTGCAGCATGTCCTCGATATAGAAGTGCAGGCGCATGCCCTCCCAGGGCCGGTACCACTTGTCGGAGCGCCGCTCGGTGACTGCACAGTTGTCCTTGTACCAGTCGATACCCTTGTCATTCCACAGGCGGCCCTTACGGTCTGCTATCTCTTTATCGGTATATTTTTTGTCCGGTTCGAGCATCAGCTCAGGCTTGTGGTCCAGTCCCTGTGCCATGTTCAGCACGCCGTTATAGGCCTCAAGGATGCCGAGCCGTTCGGATAGCTCGTAGAAAATATCCTCCTCGCTTTTGGTGTCATGCAGGGGTTCTGTTGCCGGTTGTCGCATGCACATCCCTTCAGTATGCGGGGGCTCGATCATGGTCATGTTCCACGACTCCAGCGCCCCATGGGAAGGCAGGATGATATCCGCCCACTGGGTCGTCTCGGTGGGAATAATATCCGAGACCACGATGAACCGCATACTGGCCATGAATTTGAACCACCCCTCTCTGGGACCCTGCATGGCCCACAGAGGATTCGAGTGGCAGATCACCATGACGTCGGGTTCAAATTCAACGCCGTATTTTCCCGGATTCAGAAACACCTCCAGATTCAGGTGCGGGGGATGGACGCCGACCGGGAAGTAGTCCATCAGGTGATAGGTATTGGGTGGATAGGCAAATGGTGGTACCGGTCCGAGCTGGTGCGGATTGGGCATCATCATGCCGTTTTCACCTGGTGCTACGTGGCTCTTGTCGACCCACTGGTCATCCAGCGTGACTCCCATGTGCCCACCGGGCGCATCGATATTGCCCACCAGAAAATTCACCATCTTGAAAGCATGATTGGCTTGGAAGCCCATTTTCCGGCCCTGGGCGCCCCGGTAGTAGTTGTAGGCAGCCGGTCGCAACGGCATGGTCCTGCCATCGATTTCGATGGTTGCACCTATGTCAGCCGCTGCGAAGAATTCCCGGGCGATCCGCCGGGTTGTTTCGGCAGGCACGGTAGTAATTTTTTCCATCTCTTCCGGCGAGCATTCATCAAGAATGTCCCTGAAGCGCTGGAATGCCGGTTTGCATTCCTTGCCGTCCACCTCAAAGGTACCTTCAAGTGCCAGTTTCTGAATGGTCGGGTCGTCCCAGAGCTTGGCTCGGTTTTCAACCGAATCCCAGACGTAGATCTTTTCTTCAGCGTTACGCACGAAATAGCCGTCGGGACCGACCAGATAAGGCGCGTTGGTATCCTTCCTGAGAAACTTGTAGTCAACAAGGTTCTCTTCGACCATGACATGACAAAGCCCTAGCGCGAAATGCCGGTCGGTGGCCGGCCGTATGGGCACCCATTCTTCCGACTTCGCCGCAGAAGTGGAAAGTCTGGGCTCAACGGTAACGCACCGCATGCCACGGTCGATGCGGGCATTGGCAACCCAGTTGGACTGTGCGGCTGCATGCAAATGTGAAGAAAACCCGTCACCGGTACCGTTGTTGATCCAGTAGTTGCAATGTTTGACATCGTTGGCAGCTGCGAATGCCGAATGAATATAGCCGTTGGTCGGGTGGTAGGCACCGCCGCACATCGTGCCACCGGACTGGAAACAGTTGAAATTGCCAAAGGCAAGCGGCCAGACCCAGATATTGAATTTCTGGAAATCCTCCAGAGAGGGCAGGATTTTTCTCGGATCTTCGTCGAGCGATTTTTTGATTTCACGCGCTGTGATTTCAAATGCTTCATCCCAGCTGATCGGTTCCCACATCGGATCCTCGCTGGGCCCTTTTTTCGGGTTGGTGCGCTTCATCGGCTGTTTGAAACGGTTCGGATCGTAGTGGCGCATGATGGCCGCATTACCCTTCGGGCAAAGCTTGCCGTTGTTCGATAGATTTTCGGGGTCACCTTCAATCTTGTTGATGATGCCGTCGTCAGTAATGTGAATAACAGTGCCACATGAGTGCAGACACATTTTGCAGGTAGAGCGTATCCAGCGACCGGACTTGAGTGAGTTTTGCACGGGCTGAGGGTCGTTCATCGTGGCCTCTCCTTGAGCGGTTTTTCCGGACTTGTTCTCCGGGTACGGCCAGCTGTCATCGCCATTTTTCGAACCACATCGATAGCCGATATCAGCTGACATCTGTCAGTCTAGAACCTTCTGCCGCCCGGAGCCAGCCTGAAGACCGGGGAACGACCAAATGGGAAAGAAGGGTGCTCGAACTGTCATATCATCGGCAGATCATTAGGCTAAATTAGCAGAGCAATGGCCATTCACAGCATCACAAAGACCATGGGGGATCATGCTTCAGAGCGGGTTCCGGATGCCGAGAGGAACGGCAGGACAGGAATTGTATGAAGCCGGTCAGCAGTGTATGCATAGTAGGAGCCGGGGCGATCGGCAGTCTGTTTGCGGGCCATCTCGGCACGATCATGAAGACGTCGGTATTAGTTCGTCGGCAAGAGCATGCCGAGCAACTCAACAAAGAAGGTTTGCGGGTCAGTGGCAAGGCGAAGCTGCAGGTTGATATCACCGCATCAACCGAACCTGCCGTCCTTGCTGATGCCGATCTGGTGATTATTGCGACCAAGGCAAATGCCGTCGAGGGAATTGCCGCAGGGCTGGCAGGATATTTCCCGCAAGCAATGATGATGACCGTGCAGAACGGGTTGGGCTGCGAAGCGCTGGTGGCTCGTCATGGTGACTGGCCGATCATCTCGGCAGTCACTTTCATGAGTGGGCTTCGGCATTCCGACGTTCACGTGGAGTACGAGCTGGATACTGAAACCTGGATGGGGCCATGGGCACAGGGTAGCGCCGACTATGAAAGCGTGCAGCAGGTTGCAGAGCTGATCCAAAGGTCAGGCCTGAAGGCGAAGGCGTTCCAGAGTTTGTTGCCGGCCCAATGGTCGAAACTGATTTTTAATTCTGTCGTGAACAGTGTATCTGCAGTGACTGATTTACCGCATGTTAGTGCGTACGCCGCGACAGAATCTGATACGGATCTGGGACACCTGGTGCGCGCGATGATGGATGAAGGCAAAGCCGTCGCGCAGGCGCGT
>JAJRUG010000006.1 GCA_024277915.1 Gammaproteobacteria bacterium | reverse complement strand
CGTTGCCCGGTGGCAGTGACCGGAGTAATTATCAGGCAGCATTCGAATTATTGAAACAGGGTCGCTACGATCAGGCCGGACTCGCACTGGAGCAATTTCTGGTGGCGTTTCCCGGCAGTGCGCTTTCGGATAACGCACAGTACTGGCTGGCCGAGACTCACTATGTTTCCCAACGGTTTGAACAGGCATTACCGGAGTTTCTGAAAGTCCTGAACCAATACCCTGATTCCCACAAGATTCCGGATGCGCTGCTGAAGATAGGCTATTGTAACTACGAACTGGGCGAGTGGGACGAAGCAAAAAAGGCCCTGCGTTCAGTGACCACCGACTACCCGGAAACAACTGCCGCACGTCTTGCTGACCAACGCATTGACCGTATGGCAAGCGAAGGGCACTAATAGCTGCTGGGAACCTGGCCGATGAACGACAGCGATCCCCGAGCGCGCAGGCTGGTGCCCCGGTTGCGCATTACTGAAATATTCCACTCGTTGCAGGGTGAATCCCGGCCTTAGGGATGCCCTACTGTTTTTGTCCGCCTGACCGGATGCCCGCTGCGGTGCCAATACTGCGACACGGCGTATGCATTCTCCGGGGGCAAGCAAATGGATGTCAGCGTGATCGTTGACGAGGTCACAGGCTACGACACCAGGAATGTCTGCGTCACCGGAGGAGAACCGCTGGCCCAGCCCGGGTGCCTGCACCTTTTGTCGCAACTGTGTGATCTCGACCTCGCGGTATTACTTGAAACGAGCGGGGCCGTTGATATTTCCGAGGTTGATAACCGGGTGTCTGTGGTCATGGATATAAAAACACCGGCTTCGGGAGAGGAAGGTCGGAACCGTTGGGAGAATCTTGACAAGTTGAAGGAAAATGACCAGATCAAGTTTGTGCTGTGCAGTCGCGACGATTATGAATGGGTCAAAGGAATTCTGGTACGGCATCAGCTCACGGCAATATGCAGTGTGCTGTTGTCTCCTGCCTGGGGGCAGCTTTCCGAGCGAGAGCTCGCTGAGTGGATTCTTGAGGATCGGCTGGATGTCCGGTTTCAGATTCAGTTGCACAAGCATCTGTGGGGCGATCAGCCGGGTCATTGATGGGTATTCTGTCGAACAACGCGCTTTGTCAACGAGGTAATTCTCACCATGGGTAGGGCGGTGACACTTTTATCGGGTGGCATGGATTCCGCAACCTGCCTCGCGATTGCACTTGAAACCGGCAACGAATGCTATGCGCTGAGCTTCGACTACGGGCAAAGGCACGATATCGAACTGCAGGCGGCGCGGCGTATAGCGGAGCGGATGGGGGTGCTGCAGCACCGAACACTCAAAATCGATCTCGGCCAGCTTGGCGGATCCGCACTGACTGATAAATCCATTGATGTTCCGGAACAACCAGGAGAGGGGATTCCTGCGACCTATGTGCCTGCGCGCAATACCATATTTCTCTCCTATGCACTGGCTTGGGCGGAAGTACTGGATGCAGATAGTATTTATCTTGGGATCAATGCGATTGACTACTCAGGATACCCGGACTGCCGCCCCGAATACCTGCGAGCTTTTCAACTGATGGCAAAGCTTGCCACCAGGCGCTGTGTCGAGGGTGGAAACCTGGAAATACGGGCTCCTTTGCTGGAACTGGGCAAAGCGGAGATTATCCGCCGGGGAATGGATCTTGGCGTTGATTTTTCGATGACGATTTCCTGTTATCAAGCTGATGAACAAGGTGCGGCCTGCGGTCGTTGCGATGCCTGCCGCTTACGGCGGGCCGGGTTTGAATCAGCTGGTGTTGTTGATCCCACACAATACCAGGGCTGATCGTTGCAGCTTCTTCCTGCTCCGAATAATCATCAGGATATTGAACCCGGTTTTGCTTGTCATTTCCGGGTGGTCGGGTATCATCCCGGCTGCCTCGCATGAGGCAGGATCCATAGTACGGGCCGTTAGCTCAGTTGGTAGAGCAGTTGGCTTTTAACCAATTGGTCGCTGGTTCGAATCCAGCACGGCCCACCAATTCACAAAAACCCTTCATCTTGCAAATTTCCTGCGCACAGGGGCAAGAGCCATCAGCGAGCTGATTGAAGGATCAGTGCCAGCACCATGACCATGCCTGTCGGTTTTTTTTACAATTTGCTTCTGCCAAGCATGGCTGACATTTGCTGAATAGCCGTATAGTGCTGAAAAATCAGGTTTTTATTTTTTTGGCATCATTGTTGCACCTTTTTTAAAGATGTTTTGGTGCGATAAGCCAGATAGACCAATAGTCTATCTGTGTTTCACGGGAGAATAATTATGCACAACGGACTGATCAAACTCGCGGTATCGGCAATGAGCATCTTGTTGACGACCAGCATGGTTCATGCAGTCCCTGTTTCGGTTTCCGGAGACTTCACACTCATTGCACCGCCAACATCTGTACTGCCTGGCGCACTCGAAAGTTCCACAACTGCCTGGGCTTTTGCCGAGCAGCAGAATGTTACCCTGGCCAGTGATTTGATGGTCGATCAATTGATGTCCAGCGGTACCGCCGGCACGATCACATCCGGGACCACCATTAACAGTTTTTTCCTGCATTTCGATCCGTTAGGTGACCAAAACAGCCCACAGGATATAGTTTCAGTCTCGGGCTCACTGACCTTTGAAGCAGCGATCGTCGCTGTCATCTGGGGCGGTGTACCCTGTGCGCAATGTCCCGCTTCGACAATGTATCTTGATACCAGCGACTACCTTGGTGATCCT
>JAJRUG010000083.1 GCA_024277915.1 Gammaproteobacteria bacterium | reverse complement strand
GTCACTGCCACCGGGCAACGGCAGTTGTCCAGGATTCAGCGATCCACCATCCATCACGTTAATCTGAGCGTTACGCTTCTCTACCGCCTGCAGACGCTGATCAATATCCTGATACAGCGCCCGTTGTCGCTGGCTGCCCTGTTCGACGCTATGCTGGAGAGTCTCAACATCATTCCGCAACTCCTGCGTCGCTTGCCGAAGCTGCTCCAGTTCGGAAACCAGCGACATCAGGCTTTGGTTTTCAAGAATACGCTCTACCCGCTCAAGCCGGGCATCAACCTGATTCACCTTGATGTAAACAGGATCCTCTTCCAGAGGCCCCATCAACTCACAACCAGCGACCATGAAAACAGGCACCAGCCAGATACAACACTTCGAAACGGTACTCATGCGCATCCCTCTCCGGGGTAATTACATGCCGGATACGAGTTCGACACGTCGATTCAACGACCAGGACTCTTCGTCGCTGCCATCCGCGGCAGGGCGCTCCTCCCCGTATGACACCGTGGCAAGCTGATCTGCACGAACACCCTGCAGCATCATGATTCGTCTGACTGCCTGAGCCCGCCGCTCCCCGAGACCGATGTTGTATTCACGGCTGCCCTTCTCGTCAGCGTGGCCTTCAAGTCGCAAGCTCCAGGAGGGGTTATCCACCAGGTGCCGTGCGTGGGTTTCCAGCATGGCAGCATAGCCAGGTGCCACTTCACTTTTATCGAACTCGAAATAGACGATTCGGCTATCAGGCTGGTCGGAATGCTCGCCCATCCCCATGTCTTCAGAAAACTCACCACCTGTTCCGAGCGAGCCCGAGTCTACCCCGGATGCAGTCGCCTCACCGGACTCGCCAGCCGCTACGGAACCATCATACATACCATCATCAACAGCCGTGCTACCCGGCCCCTTACAGGCTGCAACAAAGCCGACCAGTACTACGATCATGAACAGTCTCAATATTTTCACGTCATTTCACTCCTGACAGAAGAGTCGAATTAACTTTACCAATACCCTATAACTTACTATATGCATTAGTTTACCGGGTACGGGGACCATGCGGGTTCGCGTACATCACCCTCCACAGACGATATGCGCCGGTGGATGCGGCCATCTGTCGAGGTCATCGCCAGGACACCTCGCCGCCCGACCCGTGTCGCATATATCAGTGTCTCTCCATTGGGTGCGAAACTCGGAGATTCGTCCAGCGGTCCTTTGGTCAAAACCTGCAGGTAGGATCTCTCCCTATCCACTATGGCGATTTTATAACTCCCACGGTCATTGTGCACTACCGCAAGCTGCTTTCCATCCGGCGATATTCTTGGCCGGGCGTTGTAGTTACCCTCATAGGTAACCCGCTGCTGCCTGCCACCTGCCGACGGAACCCTGTATATCTGAGGTCCTCCAGCCCGGTCAGAGGTGAAATAGATGTCCCTGCCGTCCGGCGACCAGGCCGGCTCCGTATCGATCGAGGAGAGATCAGTCAATCGTTTCAGCACCTGTGTCTCTAAATCCAGCGCATATATATCAAGGTTTCCATCGGACTTCGATAGCGTGAGCGCCAGTTTGCGACCGTCCGGCGACCAGGCCGGCGCACCGTTAACCCCGGCTCGGGCTGACACCCGCTGACGCGCTTGTGACCGGAGGGTCTGTACCCAAATCTCCGACCGTCCGCTTTCAAAAGAGACATAGGCCATCTTGCGCCCGTCCGGCGACCAACTGGGCGACATAATGGGTTCCGAAGACTCCACCATGATCCTGGGATTTTCACCATCGGAATCCGCTACGATCAGCCGGTAGAGTTCTTTACCGGCAACCCGGGTGACCGTGACATAAGCCAATCGTGTGGTAAAGACACCCCGGATACCCGTCAACTTTTCGTAGATCATGTCAGCGGCCTGATGCGCATTGAGCCGCAGCGAAGCCTCGGTCGATGACATGCGGTAACCAAGCAGCTGCTCACCCCGAAATACATCAAATACCTGAAACTGGATGGAATAGTTGGCCTCCCCCATGGGGATCAACTGACCAACAACAATGACCTCAACACCCAATATGCGCCAATCACCAAAGTCGATCTGCCTGCCGCTGACAGGCTTTTGCAGCATATCGTTGCTGCTCATGGGTGCAAAACGACCGCTGTTGCCAAGATCAGCCGCAATCAAACTGCTGACATCAAATGGTGCCTGGCCATTACGCCCCTGCCATCCGAACGGCACAATCGCAATCGGCACCGGCTTGTGAACACCCTGATTGATCTCAATACGCAACTCGGCATTGGCGGTTGGTATTGCCCATGCCAACAGGCATGCTGCCAGCATGCAGAACTTCCTTGTCATACTCACTATCCCTGTAATCTGAAACACCGGCTATTGCGGCGGTACAAATGTAAACCTGATTTGCCTTTCAAACAACGATGGATCCGGAGGCTCAGGAAACGGCGAGGCCCTGAATACAGCCGCATCAATTGATCGTTTGACGGCCGCATCGCCGTTACATTGCCCGATTCGTACGCCGACCACCTCACCACCGGGTACCTGGGTGACATGTACCTCGCAGACGAGGTCGCTTGCAACGCTGGCCGGTGGCACCCAGTTTCGCTGGATCTTCTGCCTGATAATCGCCTCATATTGGGCCATTAACCCCGATGCTCGGGCTGCCAGCCGCTTTTCCTCCACTTCCAGCTGGCGTCGCATATCTGACTCCAGCGCTTCCTGGCGCTGTTTCTCAGCCGCTGCCAATCGTGCTTTCTCTTTGGCCTCTTCGGCCGCTTTACGTTCCTTCTCCAGGCGCTCTTGAGCAGCGATTTTCTCCCTGCGTTCACGCTCCTCGCGAGCCTGCTGTACTTTTATAGCCTCTTCCTCACGCTTTTTTTCTGCTGCCAAAGCCGCTTCTTTTTCTCTCTTTTGCTGTTCTGTCTTTCGCCGCGCGGCTAGCTGCTGCTCCTCTTTCAAGCGACGTTGTTCCTGTTCGACTCTACGCTGCCGGTCCAGTTCCGCCTGGCGCAGTCGATCCTGTTCCTCCTCCCACCGCCTGATCTCGGACAAATCGATCAGTGTCGCCTCCACTGCGATTTCCATCGGTTGCTGCGTGTGGCTCGGTATGATCGCGACTGTTGTCAGCATAACAACAAGCAGTACTCCATGAGCCGCCATGGAAACACCGAAACTGCTGGCGTATTCGCGATAAACAGACGACATGGCGTATCAATCACTCATCCACAATGGGTTCAGAGCGATTCCAGGTCCTGTAGTTCCACCGGATCAGTCAGAAAACCCAGTTTTTCCGCTCCGGCTCTTTGCAGTAATACCATCGCGGTGACAACTCTGCCGTAGGGAACACTCTGATCAGCTTTGACCAATACAGCAGTTTGGGGTTTTTGTCGCAACACGGCTGACGCGAGAGCGAGGATTTCGCGAGGTTCTCTGGGCCTGTCTTCATTGTCCCCGACATTCAGATATAAAAGACCCGCTCCATCCACTGAAAGAATCAGCGGATCATTGTTCCTGGTAAGTTCGGGATCAAGAGGCTCTGCCGCAGCATCCGGCAAGTCCACCTTGATGCCCTGGGTCAGCAACGGTGCCGTCACCATAAAGATGATCAGCAAAACCAGCATGACATCGATATAAGGCACCACATTAATCTCTGCCATCAACCGCCTTTTACGAACCCGTGCCATCAGCTACTTGGCCTGCTCTGCACTGCCAGACTGCTTCGCCCGGGCATGCCGTTGAAGGATTGCGGAAAATTCCTCTATAAAAGTGTCGTACCGAACTTCCAGGCGCATGACCTGATCCGCATAGCGGTTATAGGCAATCACAGCAGGTATCGCAGCAAACAGCCCCATGGCAGTTGCGACCAGCGCTTCTGCGATACCCGGGGCAACCATGGCCAAAGTGGCGGACTGGACGTTGCCCAGTGCCTGAAAAGAATTCATGATGCCCCAGACTGTTCCGAACAGGCCGACGTAGGGGCTGGTAGAGCCGATTGTGGCCAACGTCGCGAGGTTGTGCTCCAGCCGATCCATTTCACGCATCAGGCTGACCCGCATCGCCCGCTGAGCACCTTCAACGATCTCACCTGCCGTCATTCCAGACTGCTGATTCAGCCGCCGGAACTCACGGAAGCCTGATTCGAACAAACCCGACATGTCAGATGGGGTTTTGCCCTTCGATACGTCGCGATAAATCGTGGAGAGATCCCCACCCGACCAAAACTCGGATTCGAATGCATCCGATCCTGACACAGCCAGCCGAAGGATTTTGCGCTTGCGGACGATAATCGCCCAGGAGGCAACTGATGCGGCCAGCAGCACCAACAGCACCGCCTGTACAATAATACTGGCTTCCAGCACCAGTTGGAGAATGGAAGTATTGCCCATCAGACAGATCCCTTATCAAATAGCGGCATGGTCGTATCCTCGGAGCCTTCCGGTGCCTTTAGCCCAAAATGCAAATAGGCGCGACGCATTGCCACCCTGCCGCGCGCGGTGCGCATCATAAATCCCTGCTGAATCAGGAAAGGCTCCAGCACGTCTTCAATCGTACCCCGCTCCTCACCGATCGCGGCTGCCAGCGATTCGATACCCACCGGCCCACCATCAAATCGTTCAATGATCGCCAGTAACAATTTCCGATCCATGACGTCAAAGCCATGCTTGTCTACTTCCAGCATATCCATTGCACTGTCAGCTGTGCTGTCATCAATTTTCCCCGCGCCCTCTACTTCCGCGTAATCACGCACCCGCCGCAGCAACCTGTTAGCAATTCTCGGGGTTCCCCGTGCGCGCCTCGCGATCTTCAGGGCTCCGGCGTCTTCGATGGGTACGCCGATAATCCGGGCGGAACGCGTTGTAATATCATGCAGCTCACTCTCTGAATAGAACTCCAGTCGTTGCACGATGCCAAAACGATCTCTTAAGGGTGAGGTCAGCAGTCCGGCCCGGGTCGTCGCACCTACCAGGGTGAACGGTGGTACATCCAGCTTGATAGACCTTGCCGCAGGCCCCTCACCAATCATGATATCCAGCTGAAAGTCCTCCATAGCAGGGTATAAAACTTCTTCAACAACCGGGCTCAGGCGGTGTATTTCATCGACAAAAAGCACATCATGAGGCTCAAGATTGGTCAGCATCGCGGCGAGGTCTCCGGGCCGTTCAAGTACCGGCCCCGAGGTATGGCGCATATTGACACCCATCTCGTTGGCGATGATATGCGCCAGTGTCGTCTTGCCCAGGCCTGGCGGGCCGAATATCAGGACATGATCCAGTGCCTCCGCCCGCTTTTTGGCAGCCGAGATAAACACTCGCATTTGCCGCTTGACGGCGGTCTGCCCGATATAATCAACAAGCCGGTGCGGCCGGATTGCGTTTTCGACGGCTTCATCCTCAGGCCGCGGCGCCATAGTGACTATTCGTTCATCTTCTCTCACGCAACCCTCGCCTTTGTTCACTTATGCACTGCTCACAGGCCATTTTAATCTGCTCAGCTGACCGGTGCCGCAGATTTCAGGACTTCGCGCAGAATTTCTTCCGTTGAAGCAGATTCAGTTTCAGCTCTTTCCAGCATGCGTCGAACTTCGACCTGCTTGTAACCAAGAGTAATCAGCGCATTAAATGCTTCCGTCCGTGCACTTGCAGCCCCTCCTGACGGCAATTTTACGCCGATCGAAACACTGTCCGAAATCTTGTCAATCCGATCCCGCATCTCAACAATCAACCGTTCTGCCGTCTTGCGACCGACACCCGGCATGCGCACCAGCGTCGCCGTATCTTCAGTCTGAACGGCCTGCGCAAAATCATCCACGCTGATCCCGGATAAAATAGTGATGGCCAGTTTTGCACCAACACCACTCACCTTCAACAGGCTTCGAAACAGACTGCGCTCCAGCTCGGATCCGAAACCGTACAAAGTATGCTGATCTTCTCTGACCAGCAAATGGGTTCGAAGTTGCACTTCTGAACCAAGAGCAGGTAACTGGAGACAGGTAGATAGCGGCGCCTCAAGCTCGTAACCCACACCATTGACATCCACCAGCAGCAGCGGTGGCTCCTTGTAAACAAGGACACCGCGAACAAAACCGATCATCGGGCACCCCCTGGCTGCTGAAGTGAACTTGCGATCCGGTCAGCCAGAGGCTGATGATGAGCATGACAAAGCGCAACAGCTAATGCGTCTGCTTCATCCGGCATCGGCACAGCATTCAGGCATAACAAGGTTTTCACCATGTGTTGAACCTGAAACTTGTCAGCACCACCACGGCCGACCACTGACTGCTTGACTGCTCGCGCGGCATATTCGAAACACTCGATATCTTCCTCGAATGTTGCGCAGATCGCAGCCGCCCGCGCCTGGCCCAGTTTCAGTGCACTGTCGGCATTTCTGTGCATGAACACCAGTTCAACAGCAACCTGTTCCGGTTTGAACTCCGTCACGATCGCACGAACGCCTGCATATATCTGTCTCAATCGTCTGGGCAATGGAGCATCAGCCATCCGAATACAACCGCTGCTGACATAGCGGGTTTTGATTCCATTGGTATCGATCACCCCGTAACCGGTAATTCGGGATCCGGGATCAATACCAAGAATGCGTGTCCAGTCTGCCAAACCTGTCTCAGAGCAATCCAGTACGGGCGCTACAGCGCAGCCAGTATTTCTGCGGAAATTTCCGCATTGGAGCTAACCTCTTGCACATCGTCAAGATCCTCCAGCACTTCCAGCATGTTGATCATGCTGGCAGCTTCTTTCTCATTCAATTCCGCTGTGACCGATGAACGCTTGGTCACCTCCGCCAACTCCGGCTGCAAGTTCGCTGCCATCAAAGCCTCATGGACCGTGGTAAACTCAGCCGGATCCGTCAGCACATCGATACTGCCATCATCATTGGTGACCACATCCTCTGCCCCTGCATCGATTGCAGCCTCCATCACACGGTCTTCATCAACATTACTGTCAAAACTGATCAGACCAACCTCGCTGAACAGATACGCCACTGATCCATCAGCACCCAGATTACCACCGTACTTGCTGAAAGCATGGCGTACCTCGGAAACGGTTCTGTTACGGTTGTCGGTCAAGCACTCGACCATCACCGCTGCACCGCCTGGCCCATAGCCTTCGTAGGTTATTGCTTCATAATTGGCACCTTCGAGCTCGCCGCTCCCGCGTTTGACTGCCCGCTCGATGTTGTCCTTGGGCATGCTCTGCGCTTTGGCTTTGTCAATCGCGAGCCGCAAGCGGGGATTGGCTGCCGGATCTCCACCGCTTTCTTTCGCCGAGACGGTAATCTCGCGCGCGAGCTTGGTAAAAAGCTTGCTGCGTTTCTTGTCCTGGGCACCCTTGCGATGCTGGATATTCGCCCACTTGCTATGACCTGCCATGCCGGGCCTAAAACCTCAGATTGATACCAATATGCACACCGGAATCGAATTTTACATCCGCAGCATTCTTGTATTCGCCCTGAACGTATCGTGCACCAAGAAATACATCCGCCTGTCGCAGAACGTTGTAGCTGACGCGAACTTCCGCATCAATCAATTGCTCCCCGTCTCCAAAGCTGAGTACATCGGGAGCGAAATACAGGTGCCCACCGATGCTGATCCGGTTGTAGCGTGGCAATGTATAGCGAGCAAACCCGCCGATCCCAAGCGCTGTGCCTGACTGGTTGTTCAGATCACCGTCAAAATAGCTGAATCGACCACCCAGCCCGGCTTTGACCGGCGTGTTGCCCTCTGAAGCCTCGCTGACCAGGTTCAGGTCGATATGACCCACACTGCCCTTGTCCTGATCATATAACCAACCACCGCCAAGCTGCAGGTCGTTGGCTCTGAAGTCATGCTTGTACCCCAGCCGCGCGGCATCGGAGTTGATGCTCACATTGATCTCATCCGCAAATAGCTGCGCACACAGCAGAACCCCCACCAAAGACAGGAAAATCTTCATTTCCGTACTCTCCATTGACAACAACACCGCTATGATAACCGAAAATTGCTCTGTAGCATCCTGCAAGATGGATATCTCACTCGGCGGCAGGCATTAGAAAATGCTATTCAGGCGCCTCAGGAAATCAGATCCTTCATTCAAATACTACGGTTAGTGATTGATCGCGTGAATTGCCCGCTTGTCCACCGATAAAGCCGCCTCATGCAGGGCTTCTGTCAGTGTAGGGTGACCATGAATCGTGCGCTGTAAATCCTCGGTACTCGCCTGAAACTCCAGCGCGACGACTGCTTCCCCGATCAACTCTCCGGCCATCGGCCCGACAATATGTACGCCGAGAATCTGATCCGTCTCAGAGGATGAAATGACCTTGACCAACCCGGCCCCCTGATCCATTGCCTGCGCCCGACCACTGGCAGAAAAATTAAATGTCCCGGTCTTGTATGCTGTGCCGGCTGTTTTGAGTTCTGCTTCCGTTTTCCCGACCCAGGCAATCTCTGGTGAGGTATACACAATCGAAGGAATGATATCGTAGTTCATCTCGGCGACTTCACCGGCGATCAGATCAGCAACCATCACACCTTCTTCAGAACCCTTGTGGGCGAGCATCGGGCCCCGCACGACATCACCAACAGCCCAGACGTTAGCTGCAGTAGTGCGACAAACACTGTCAACATCAATAAATCCTCGTGCATCCACATCCACACCGGCCAGCGGATCCAGCAGGCCGTCGGTGCAGGGGCGGCGACCCACGGCAACAACCACGCGATCTACTGAAATATCATGACCACCCTGGGTATCTTCATAGGCCAGTCGAGCACCGGATTTTGTCATCTCCAGCGCCTGAACCCGTGCACCCAGCCGAATATCCAGCCCCTGGCGCTTGAATTGCCGCTGGGCTTCTTTGGCAATCTGGTCATCGGCCATAAACAGGAACTGATCCATTGCCTCAAGTATCGTGACTTCTGCACCGAGTCGTTGCCAGACGCTACCCAGCTCCAGGCCGATCACACCCGCACCGATGACTCCCAACCGCTCAGGAACCATATCGAACGCAAGCGCCCCGGATGAATCGACCACAATCTTGCCGTCGAAAGGAACCGAGGGTAATTCAACCGGCTCAGACCCGGTCGCAAGGATCACATGCTCCGCTTCTATGAGCTCCGGTTCACCACCATGCGGCGTGTATTCAACCTTGTTATCCGGTAACAGGCGTCCTCTCCCCCCCAGGCCCGAGATTCCATTCGCTTTGAACAAAGCCCCTATACCACGACACAACTGCTTGACGATACCGGACTTCCTGGCCTGCATCGTTGCAAGATCCAGTGACAACTCGCCAACGCTAATCCCGTGCTTGCCGAAATCCACCTTGGCACGATGATAGAGTTCTGAAGACTCAAGCAGCGCTTTGGAGGGAATACAGCCGGCATTCAGGCAGGTACCCCCAAAAGAAACTTGTCCATCCTGCGAAACCCAGGCATCGATACAGGCTGTACTCAGACCATGTTGTGCCGCCCTGATGGCTGCCACATATCCCGCGGGGCCCGCCCCGATCACGACCACGTCAAACTTGTTATTCATCAGGTACTCCGCACCAAACCGGCTGAAAAATCATATCTGTAATAAAAGCCGGCCGGGGTTTTCCAAAGACTCTTTTACCGACACCAGGAACTGGACTGCCTCGCGCCCGTCGATAATACGATGATCATAGGTCAGCGCGACGTACATGACAGGCCGCACAACAATCTCTCCATCAACCACCATCGCACGTTCCTGAATATTGTGCATACCGAGGATTCCGCTTTGCGGCGGGTTGAGAATGGGTGTCGACAGCATTGAACCGAACACACCGCCATTGGTGATGGTAAAGGTGCCGCCGGTCAGTTCTTCCATCGAAATCTTGCCCTCACGTGCCTTTGCGCCATATTCACGAATTGTTGCTTCGATTCCGGCAAAGCCCAGCATATCCGCATCTCGAACAACCGGAACAATCAGCCCACGATCAGAGGAGACGGCGATACCGATATCAAAATAGTTGTGATAAACGATATCAGTACCTTCAATCGATGCGTTAACCGCAGGGAACTTGCCCAAAGCATCAACGATCGCCTTGACGAAGAAGGACATGAATCCAAGACCAACACCATGTTTTTCGGAAAAGGCTTCCTTGTGCTTTTTGCGCAGGCTGATCACACTGCTCATGTCGACTTCATTGAATGTTGTCAGCATTGCCGAGGTCTGCTGAGCCTCTACCATACGTTCTGCGATTCTTGCCCGGAGCCGTGACATAGGTACCCGCTCATCCACACGCTGCGATGGAGCACTTGTCGCTGTCAGTGGTGAGGTATCCGGTTGATCCGGCATTTCATCGCCTTCCGCTACCTCAAGCTGCTCTTCCAGATGCACTGTCTGTTCCAGAAAACTCAACACATCTGCTTTTAGTATTCTGCCACCCCGACCAGAGCCGGTAATTTGTTCCGGGTCTATATCATTCTCGTTCAAAAGCCGGCGAACAGCGGGACTAAGCTTGCCTGCATTGCTTGTCTCGGCAGCATTCCCACTGTCCGGCACATTATCAGGTGTTGAATCCGGCATCGGCATGACCGGTGGTACTGCCGTTTTTTCTCCCCCTTCCCCTTCCTCGATCACTGCCAGCAACTGACCGCTGATCACCGTGACACCGTCTGCGATCAGGATCTCCCTGATCACACCACTGACCGGCGCCGGAACCTCGAGCACAACCTTGTCGGTCTCCAGATCGACCAGTGTTTCATCCCGTTGCACAGAGTCACCCGGCATCTTGCGCCACGAAACAAGTGTCGCATCGGATACTGATTCCGGAAGTTGCGGTACTTTGACTTCAATACTCATACTGTTTTACCTGTAATCTGACTTCCGGCCACGAACTGTGTCCATGCTATTCGGATGTACTGAGTTTGAGTGCAGCGGCGACAAGGCTCTGTTGCTGCTGCACATGAAGTTGATAAATTCCGGATGCCGGAGCTGCTGCACCTGGCCGACCTGCATACGAAAGCTCATGCTGATCGCCGAGCCCCTCCTGAAGGCTATGGCGAATCCGGTACCATGCTCCCTGATTCTGGGGTTCTTCCTGACACCACACGATTTTCCTGGCATTGGGATAGCTTGCCACAAGACCGGAATACTCATCATGGGGAAACGGGTAGAGCTGCTCGACCCTGACAATAGCGATGTTGTGCATATCGCTGGCACGCCGTGCTTCAAGCAGGTCAAAATAGACCTTACCGCTGCAAAAGATGATGCGATTGACGTCTGGAACTTTTATTTCATCCGTCTCGGGCAAAACAAGATTGAAACGACCATCAGACAGCTCAGCCACCGGCGAGCTGGACAGCCGGTGTCGCAACAGGCTTTTTGGTGTCATGATAATCAACGGTTTTCGTATACTGCGCAGCATTTGTCGTCGCAGCAGATGAAACATCTGTGCCGGTGTAGAAGGTATGCAGACCTGCATATTGTCTTCCGCGCAGAGTTGCAGGAACCGTTCCAGGCGTGCAGAAGAATGCTCCGGCCCCTGCCCTTCATAACCATGGGGAAGAAACAACACCAATCCGCACAAACGTCCCCACTTCGATTCACCCGAACTGATAAACTGGTCGATCACCACCTGGGCGCCATTGCAAAAGTCGCCGAACTGCGCTTCCCAGATAACCAGCGTGTCAGGATCTGTTGTCGCAAACCCGTATTCGAATCCCAGCACTGCTTCTTCTGATAACAGTGAATCAATGACTGTGAACGACCCGCGTCGGTTGTCGATATCCTCAAGTGGAATATGCGATCGACCGGTCGCTTGATCGTAGAGTGCTGCATGGCGGTGAAAAAAAGTGCCACGGCGACTGTCCTGCCCGGTCAAACGTACCCGAAAGCCTGCCTTTAACAGGCTGCCGTAGGCCATCAATTCCGCAAACCCCCAGTCCATCGGGATCTCCCCGGCAGCCATTCGGGCGCGATCATCGATGATCCTGGCCACTCTCGGGTGTAATCTGAAACCCTTGGGCTGGCGAATGATTTCCTCTGCAAGCAACCTGGTTTCGGCCGCATCAATCGCCGTAGTCACCGGTTCGTCCCATCGGGCGTTCAGATGACTGCTCCAGTCAACAGTGTATTCATTACCAATCATTCCAAGCACTGCCTGCGGTAACGGATCCCCATGATCGAGACGCTGCCGGTAGTCTTCCATCAGGCTGGCCGGTTCTGTTGCATCCAGCGCGCCCTGCGCCACCATCTTCTGAGAATAGATTTGCCTGACCGTCGGGTGTTTTTTGATCGCGTGATACATACGCGGCTGAGTTGCAGAAGGCTCATCCGCTTCGTTGTGGCCATGACGCCGATAACACACCAGGTCAATCACGACATCCTTGTTGAATATCTGCCGATACTCCAGTGCCATGCGGGTCACAAACACCACCGCCTCGGGATCATCCCCGTTAACATGAAAAACCGGTGCTTCGATCATCCTGGCCACGTCGCTGCAATAGGGTGTAGACCGCGCATCTCGCGGGTCACTTAAAGTGAACCCGATCTGGTTGTTGCAAATAATATGCACAGTACCACCGGTGAAAAACCCTCTTGCCTGAGACATCTGAAAAGTCTCCTCAACAACGCCTTGTCCGGCAAAAGCTGCATCACCGTGAATAATCACCGGGAGGATCTCATCCCCCGAATAGTCCGCTCTGCGCTCCTGGCGTGCCCGCACCGAGCCCTGGACAACCGGGCTGACTATTTCGAGGTGCGAGGGGTTGAATGCCAGCGTGACATGAACACTGCCGCCGGGTGTACTGATATCAGATGAAAACCCCTTGTGGTATTTCACGTCTCCCGAACCGCTGAGCTCATCGGGATCATATTTGCCCTCAAATTCCGAGAACAGCTCATCAGGAGACTTCCCCAGCACATTCACCAGTACATTGATCCTGCCCCGGTGCGCCATGCCGATAACGATTTCCTGGACCCCCCTCGCGCCGCCTTGCTGAATCAGGTCATCCAGCATTGGAATCATGCTATCAGCACCTTCCAGAGAAAATCTTTTTTGCCCAACGTAACGGGTGTGCAGGTAACGTTCGATGCCTTCAGCAGCATTCAATTGCTTCAAAATATTGCGGCGATCTTCGTCGCTGAAAGGATCACCCAGCAGCCCCTGCTCCATATAGGAGCGAATCCATCGACGTTCCCGGCCTCTCGACAGATGCGCAAAATCCGCCCCGATTTTTCTGCAGTAGACATACTTCAATACGTCAAGAATCTCCCGGAGGGGCATTTTGCGCTGCCCGGGCGCCATCAGCCCGCCGGTGAAAAACTCCGTATCCATATCGCTGTCGACCAGACCAAGATAATCCGGCTTCAAAACGACCGGCATTCGCCGCTGCTCGAGCCGCAGGGGATCGAGATCCGCAATCTGGTGGCCTCGTAAGCCGAATACCTGAATCAGCCTGGATACCGCGGCCTGTTTCTCTACAACTCCTGTCGCGCCGGAACCGGCCGTGCCGGGGCGGACTGATGTGAACGCTCGGCTGGCCCGTTGCTTGGTGGTTACTGCAGCCGTGCATTTGGATGCAGCAGGATCGAAACCGGCATCACGCCCCAGCCCGGAGAAAAATACCTGCCATTGATCAGGCACAGAGGCTGGGTCCTGCTGAAATGCCTCATAGAGATCCTCTACATAGGGGGCGTTAGCCCCATATAAAGGAGAGTTTTCATATCGCTTTTTCAGAGACTGGCTCATGCACCCAACAACCTGCGCAGCGGCAGGAAAAATGCTAACAGGGCGATGATAGTCGGTATAGCCCTTCAATCAAGGGCGCGCAGTGTAGCGGAAGCTCCGGTGATTTAGTATCCGTTGCGACAGGTTGGATTTTGATCGCAGGAATAGCCGGCCAGCAGGCAACTCCTCTATCGACCAAAAATGGACACGAATGCGGCCCAGGGACTGGGGAAGATGTCGCTCAGGTACAGATTGATGAGGTAAAGTTCATAGACAATCAACAACGCATAGCCCGCGCAAAAGAACTCCAGGATCCTGAATACCTGAATCCGGCCGAGAAACTTGCGATTGGCGGCGACCACGAGTAATACGACGCTGACTGCGGTCAGCCCCAGCTTCACCATCAGGAAATCACCGATATCCCTGGTAATCAAACCGTCCATAAGCACGTTGAGTTCTTCCGCTCCTACCGCTAACAAGTTCAGCGTGAGCAATGCATCGGTACAACTCATGAGCATGATGCCCAACGCAAGGTACAAAAAGCGAGGCTCATGCCAGTCCAGGAATATCTGTGCCTTATCGTTGTGGCGGCGACCACTGCGCCTTCGTGGCCGAAATCCACCATAGAGAAATGACCAGGCTGAATGGCTGCGACGATGATTGCTCCTGCGCTCACTGGTATCAGGCTCGTTCAGAGTTTTGTTCAGGTCTTGCCGGTCGCCAGATGTCATATTTTCATCTCGATGTCTGCCAATGCCCCATTGGGCAAATCTGTCTCCCATGGGATGTTCGGATCCTGCCAGATGACTGTCCTGGCAGCTCCGCACGGGGAATTCAGGTAATACCCAGGATAAAATACTTTAGATAGTTATGTTAACTTATTGTTTTTATTATTAATTATATTTTCTGATTGATGTTTTGCATGCTCACAACACACTACGCGGTCACCATGATATTCACAGGAACCCCGTCAAGATTTCGGGAAATATATTCGATTAACCCGTGAGCCTTTCACATAAAGTAGACATCAGCAGGCTAACCAATGCTGCGGTTATTCCTCAACAACACCAACGACGATGCTCGGATCTTCTTCGTGCATATCCGGCAAGGAGTGGGCAATGCCCTTGTGGCAATCAATGCAGGTCTTGCCCTCGTCAAACCCCTTGATATGCCGGTCAACAGCCCGACGGCTTTGAGCCATGTATTCCATCGATTCATAGTCGTGACAATTGCGGCATTCGCGGGAGTCTGTTCTCTCCATGGTTCGCCAAACGATACGGGCCAGTTTCAGTCGTTTCGCCTCAAATTTTTCTGGCGTGTCGATTGATCCCAGAACCTTGTGCAACAGTTCATTGGTGGCCACAATTTTCCGAACCACCTTGTGCTGCCACTCTTTAGGCACATGACAATCCGAGCAGGTTGCCCGAACCCCGGTGCGGTTGTTGTAGTGAATTGTATCCTTGTACTCTTCGTATACATTCACCCTCATCTCGTGGCATGAGATACAAAAGTCCTCGGTATTGCTCAGCTCCATAGCCCAGTTAAACCCACCCCAGAACAAAATACCGACTGCCCCTCCCAGCACAAGCAGTGAAGCAACCGAGTAACGTGCCGTGGGTCGCAAGAAGAACTCCCGCCAGCCTCTTGCCTGGCTGCCTGAGTCTCCATCCTGTCTGTTCTTGTCATTCATGATGATTGCCTATGCGATTAGGGCTGGTGTATGGCAGGCACTGGTGTGAAGGTATTGCTAACCAGCGGTTTCGCATTCCTTTGTGGCACGTGACAGCCATCACAGAAGTACCTGCGCGGTGCAATATTGGCCAGCACATTTTCGTCGCGGTCAGCAAAATGCGTTTGACTGATCTTGGTAGCGCCTGCCTCTTTGTACTTGGTCCAGCCATGGCAAGACAGGCACTTGTTCACTTTGCGATTCATCTTGTAACCTTCGACCGCATGTGGCACCAGGGGTGGCTGCTGGACATAGTCCCGTTCGATGGGCTCCTGATCCGGCGCCCATTGCTTGATAACCGGTGCAGCAGAAGCAGCGTCAATACCGGCAGTACCGCGCAAAGACTTCACATCGTCCGCCATCACCACGGTTGGTAATGACAGCATGATACTTGCAGCAAGGGTGCAGGTCAGAGCCAGTGATCGTTTCATGGCTGAATCTCCTTTGTTTTCAAAACCCGGTGCGCACGTGACAGGTCACTCGCGTTGCAACCGAAAATGTTTCTGGAATCATGATCAACCTCAGGCACGGGTAATTTTTACCGCGCATTTTTTGAAGTCAGTTTCCTTGGAAATCGGGCATGTCGCATCCAATGTCAGCTTGTTGACCAACCGACGCGCATCGAAAAAAGGCATGAACACCAGTCCTCGCGGGGGACGATTGCGCCCTCGTGTTTCCACCTGGGCCGTGACTACACCACGCCGTGTCTCAAGCGCGGCTGCCATACCACGTTTCAGGCCCCGGTCTTTCGCATCATCCGGATGCATGAATACCATGGCATCCGGAACCGCACGGTATAACTCGGGAACGCGCTGGGTCATCGACCCGGTATGCCAATGTTCCAGCACCCGGCCGGTACACAGCCACAGATCGAATTCTTCATCCGGCGCCTCTGCCGCAGGCTCATAGGGCAGCGAAAATATCACTGCCTTGCCATCAGGCTTGCCATAGAAGGATACCTCTTCGCCTTTTTTAACAAAGGGGTCATACCCCTCCCGGTAACGCCACAGAGTTTCCTTGCCATCAACAACCGGCCAACGCATGCCACGCGATGCGTGGTACTGATCAAAGGAGCCAAGGTCGTGTCCTATTTTCGGCCCCTTGGCACCAAAAATCCGGTACTCCTCGTACAGGCCTTTCTGCAGGTAAAAGCCAAATGCATCCATTTCGTGATTGCGGTATTTGTTGCCTCGCTCGTCTGTCACGACCTGCTTTGGATACTTGTCGACCTGCCCATTGGCATACAACACATCGTAGAGTGTCTTGCCCCGATACTCGGGCATCTGTGAGATCAACTCTTCAGGCCATACCTCCTCCACCTTGAATCGTTTTGAGAACTCAACCACTTGCCACAGATCCGACTGCGATTCCCCTGGTGCATCGACTTGCTGGCGCCAGAACTGCGTCCGGCGCTCCGCATTGCCATAGGCACCCTCTTTCTCTACCCACATTGCAGTCGGCAGAATAAGATCTGCCGCCATCGCTGTGACGGTAGGATAGGGATCCGATACAACAATGAAATTGTCGGGATTCCGGTAGCCAGGAAAGGTTTCCTCATTCATATTGGGTGCGGCTTGCATATTGTTGTTGCACATCACCCAGTAAGCATTGAGTTTGCCGTCTTTGAGCATCCTGTTCTGGAGTACGGCATGGTAGCCGGGCTTCGCTGGTATTGTACCTTTGGGCAGCTTCCAGACTTTTTCAGAGAAATCGCGATGTTTCTCGTTCTTCACCACCAGATCCGCCGGCAACCGGTGCGCAAAGGTACCCACTTCCCGGGCAGTGCCACAGGCCGAAGGTTGACCTGTCAATGAGAACGGGCCGTTGCCCGGCTCCGATATCTTGCCGGTCAACAAATGAATGTTATAAATCAGATTATTGCACCAGGTGCCACGAGTGTGCTGATTGAACCCCATGGTCCACAGAGACATCACCTTTCGATCCGGGTCGGCATACAACTCTGCGAGTGCTTTAAGGTGTTCTTTCGATACGCCGCTCAGCTCGGAGGTATAGTCCAGATCATATTTCGAGACAAATCCGGCGTATTCCTCGAATGTCATCGGCGCTGAGCCACCCGCCTTGCCGCTGTTCTCAGCCGCCTGCTCAAGGGCGTGTGCCGGCCTGAGCCCGTAGCCAATATCGGTGTTACCTTTTCGCAGATTGACATGACGATCCAAAAAGGTTTTGTTCACCGCACCGGACTCAATAATATGGTGCGCGATGTAGTTGAGGATCGCCAGATCAGTTTGTGGCGCAAAGACCATCGGGATATCAGCAAGATCAAAATTCCGGTTCTTGAACGTCGATAGTACTGCAACCCGGCACTTATCATGAGTGAGCCGCCGATCCGTCAATCGCGACCACAAAATCGGGTGCATCTCCGCCATATTGGCGCCCCAGAGCACAAAAGTATCAGCATGCTCCAGATCGTCGTAGCAACCCATGGGCTCGTCAGCACCAAATGTGCGGATAAATCCAGCAACCGCAGATGCCATGCAGTGCCGCGCATTAGGATCGATGTTATTGCTGCGGAACCCGGCCTTGTACAGCTTGGCTGCTGCATAGCCTTCCCAGACAGTCCATTGGCCTGAGCCAAACATACCGACCGAGGTGGGCCCCTTTTCCTTGAGGGCCTTCTTGAACTTGTCCGCCATCACATCGAAAGCCTTGTCCCAGCTGACCGGCGTGAATTCACCTTCCTTGTCATACTCACCATCGGTCATGCGCAGTAACGGCCGGGTCAGACGGTCGCTACCGTACTGAACCTTCGACAGAAAATAGCCCTTGACGCAATTCAAGCCCCTGTTGACGGGTGAATCAGGGTCGCCCTGTGTCGCTACTATGCGACCTTCCTTGACGCCAACCAACACACTGCACCCGGTGCCACAAAATCGGCAGGGCGCTTTGTCCCAGCGAATCTTGTCACTGGTTACCGCAGCAAATGCCGATGCCGGGAGGGTAATGCCGGCAGCAGCCGCAGTTGCAGCAGCAGCATTGGCTCTGACGAAATTTCGCCGCGTCAGTTTCATGATGAGATCTCCTCTTTAGCAGGATCCTGTTGTTCGTTGTAATGATAAACAAGGGAGGCAGAAAGCACGCCTTCCAGATTCTGAACCTGGGTAAAACAATCGACTGTGTTGGCCGGGTCTTCGGTTTCGACAAGCATCACGATACGCCCGTCATCGGTTGTCGCCTGGATATCAACGCCATCGATTGCCTCCAGCCGGGCACACACCTGAGCCAGCTCGTCCAGCTTCGCGTGAACCAGTACACCACTGACGTTAAGCTGACTCATGCTGGTAACCTCTTGATCTCTGGCCTGGCAAGACTCATCCGGATGGCATCCGCCGGGCAAAACCGATAACACTCACCGCAGCCATTGCATAGAGAAGTGTCGACTTCGGGCTGTGGCACTTTCTGCAATGTCGGACGAAACGATATCGCCTCTGCATCACAGGTTTCTTCACAGGCTCGACAAAGGATATTGGCGTAGGCAAAACACTCCTTGTGAATAACAGCCCGCAGCATGGTCGGCTGCTGCTCGAGTTGTGTGTCCGCACTGATTACATGGAAGGCTCCATGGTCGCAGGACTGTACACATTCACCACAAAAGGTGCAGGAATTGCCGGAGAAATTCAGTCGCGGATAGCCGTCCCTTCCGCGCTCAACAATGGCCTGCGGACAAGCATCAATACAGGCATCGCAGCGAGTGCAGGCATCAAAAAATTGAGGAGTGGGGATGGTCCACGGCAGTGGAGTCGCGCGATTTCGACCCACCCAGTCACCCCTGAGGAACTCTGCCCGACCTATTCGTTGCACACGTTACTCCTTTAGCCCGCGCATTCTGCCTGTCTGACAAGCATTTGAAAATACGCAGATATACGCGAATCTGGTGGAATACTTTAGGTAAATCCCGCAGCCTTCGAAAAACTGATCCTGATCAGGATTCACAGTATATCCGCCGGATTCGCTACCCGCTACGATGACCACGATCCAGGCTCAGCCAACTCAGGTAGAGCACAACACCATTCAGCGTATGCCAGATAAAATGTGTTCCCAGAGGCCAGCCGGCGCACAACCATTCATCAACAGTTCTTGCCGTGAGGGATACCGCGAACAAGACTGACCCGATCATCAGCAATGGCCATCCGGTGACCCCCCTGCGCGCAGCGAGTACAGCGTACAGCCCCATCATCAGAATTGCCGGAAAATACATTTCCGAGCCGTTCAGGCTAACCGGGACCTGCGAGCTGGCAACAGTCGCTGCAATATAGAGAGCAAACAGGCCGGCAACCTGCCATAGCTCAAAATTCAATGCAAAACGTGGATAGCACCATAAAAAGGCTAGCAGCCTGTTGAAAAATGGTCATATTTGCGTTGAATAACGCACACTGAGACGTTTGTGCGAGCAAGACAAGCCGCGATTTTGAATGGGCCGTGCCGAAGCGTTTGTTTCATCCGAGCATTCATCATCATTTTACAGTC
>JAJRUG010000082.1 GCA_024277915.1 Gammaproteobacteria bacterium | reverse complement strand
TACTTTATTACTCGGGTCAGAGTAATACAGGTGTGTTACTAACTCCTTCGTCCACAGGTATTCCCCTTTTTTCATCGATTGCTGATATGATTTGCGCCTCTTGCCAGCCCCGCCCGGAATGACGAATTAATCAGAGGCTCCTTAGATATTAAGCATTTATATTTCAGCTGCTTTCTGCGGTGCATTATCATTCTTCCAGTCGTAGTCGGGATCAAATAGGCTGACCAATGTGTTGGCCTCACCGCTATCTCCCTGCATCATCCTGATAAACCTCTTTTTTTACAAGATCTGACGGAGCAGCTACATTATTAAGGAAGCTCTGATTAATTTGTTTGTTGTCATTCCGGCGCAAGCCGGAATCCAGCAACGTCCTGATTCGTAAGCACTAGATTCCGGGTCTCCGCGAAGCTCCGCCCGGAATGACGGATTAATCAGAGCTTCCTTAAATATTACCGCCCAAATTCTGGGGAACATGGAAACCGTAACATCGGCTTGCGTGATGAAGATGAAAGATCTGACACAAAAAAACACTGCGTTTGATATGCGATGCATAGCGATATACGTCGCCACTAATCTACGCTGCATTGGGTACTTACTGTATCAGCAAAATCTTTGGCAAGTCTAATAGGAGCCCCTCCGCACAAGATCACCTTTCAATAACCCTTGTAAGGCAGCAACACTCCTGTCCGCAGTGCCACACTCCACCAGCACGCAGACAGCAGCCATATCCAACTAAATACTTAATCTACCCTCTCTTAACGAACCAAGTAAAATGCATTTTTATACCAACAATGATACTCTTTTTGCATCATGATAAAGCTCAAGCAACTCCGACACGCGCGCGCTCTGGCAAAGTACGGTAATTTCCACCGTGCAGCCATCGCGGAAAACATTTCCCAGCCGGCATTTTCGAGGAGTATTCGTAGCCTGGAAGACACGCTCGAGGTTGCCCTGTTCGACCGCCTGACGTCGCACGTTACACCGACAATCTATGGGGATGCTCTGCTTCGCCGCGCGACAGCATATTTACCCAGGCACAGGAGCTGGAGCGTGAGATCCAGCTGCTCAAAGGACTGGATACGGGAAATTTTTCCGTGGCCATGGGCATTTACGCAGCAGAAATCTCCGCCAACCAGGCCTTGGGAAGACTGATCGAACGACATCCGGGTCTGCATTGCCATGCGAGACTGACAAACTGGCGCGATGTGGCGGGGCTAGTTCTGTCGCGTGCCGTTGATCTCGGTATCGCGGAGATCAGTGTCAGCCAGGACATCGAAGACCTGCAAGTCGAATTAGTCGGCGAGCATGCGCTGATACTGTTCTGCCGCCGGGGCCATCCCCTCCTCGGACGCAAGAAGGTATCGAAAGCAGCCCTGGATCAGTATCCGCTCACCCTGATTCGCATACCGCCGCGCATTGCGAAGCGCTTTCCCGGCAAGGGAAAAATAGACCCCGACACCGGTGACATGATCCCTTCCCTGGAGGTGGACGAGCTGTCAACCGCGCGCGCCGCCATCCTGGAGAGCGATGCCTTTGGTACCATGACACCGCTACAGATCGAACCATGGTTGCGCAGCGGGGAGTTCGAAATCCTGCCCTACAAGGCACCCTGGCTGAGGCTTGAATACGGTTTCATCTACCTCCGCCAGCGCCTCCTTACCCCCGCCACCCAGGCCTATATGCAACTGGTCAGAGACATCGAAAAAGAAAAAATCAAGCATAACCGTGCGCTGATGAAACAGTGGTTCCCCAGGCAAACATAAGTCATTGCCTGGCTATGGCGCCAGGACCACTCCGGTAGCGGTACAGCATCACTACGATCAGGGGGAACTGGAATACCACAAACAGCGCACCAAAAGCCACGAACTCCGGACGCCCCAGCGTTGATGCGGCCACCAGGGCGGCAGCTCCGATATTTCGAATGGCGAATTCAATAGCGAAGACGTAGTATTCGCCCCGCACCATCCCCAGAATCCCACCGACTCCGCGCGCCACCAGGGCCGCAAAGCCGGTGAACAGCACGGCCAAAACGGCCGACTCGACATAGCTGACCCGCACCGTTTCCCACTGGTCGACCACGATGAGCACTAACAGCGCCAACAGCAAACCCAGACTGGTGATACGCAGGCGGCTGATTTTGCTTTTTAGCCATGGGTGAAAGCGGGCCCTGATCAACATCCCTGCACCGACCGGGAACAACAGAAACAGCAGCAGCCGCAGTGCCAGTTCACGCACCGGTATTTCCATCGCCCAGCCCGGCGCAATGGCGAGAAACGTGACACCGAGAATCAGCGGTAAGGCGACAAAGGACAGCAGAGTGGATGCCGCCGTGAGCATGACAGAGAGCGCAACATTCAACCCCCCCAGATAACAGTAGGTGTTTGACAGGGCACCACCGGGACAGGCCGCCACTAACAGGAGTCCTGCGGCCAGCTCCGGTTCCGGCTGCACCAGAAAAATGATCAACAAGGCACCTGCCGGAAGCAAAAGTATTTGCGCGAGCATGCCAGTGATAACCAGCCGTGGTGATCGCAACATGGCCTTGAACTGCGCGAGCTGGAGTCCCGTACCCACCAGGAGCATCAGCAGCACAACGATCGCCGGAATAAAGACGTCAATAATCATCGTCAAGCCCGCTGTACAAACTGCACATCAGGCTCGGTCAGAATCCTGCCCTCAACTGCCGGCTCTCGGGTCGTTGGACCAGGTTTCAGGAAGCGCGCAGCGAGAACATTCACCCTGTCGTGGTGCCTCAGATCCCGGTGATACTGGATCAGGGAAAACAGGATATCGCGATTGGTGGGGTGATCTTTCAGCGCGGATTTCAGAAATTCTATCACCATCTGTTACCTGCCCATACTGTACAACGCAACCACATAGATGAAAGTATGGATGCTAGCTCCTTAGTTGATTATTGGTTCTACTACTACTGTCACTACGTATCCAAGCTAGAGTGGGAAATTCACGAGCGGCTATGAGCACAATTGCATCGCCGGTTTTGAGCATATCAAATCACCCTGGATGTC
>JAJRUG010000081.1 GCA_024277915.1 Gammaproteobacteria bacterium | reverse complement strand
TGGTGGAAACGTCCCGGGTACTGGATGCACCTTGCCATGTGCGTACACTGTCGCCGATATGTCGACCAACTCAAGCTCACCGTCAAAACGATTGGCAAAACATCAGACGCCACGCCACCCAGTGTCAGCAACAAACAGGTGCATGACATCGTTGAAAAAATGAAACAGTCAACAAAAGAATAAAGACTGCCAAGACAGCACGCGCCCAAAATCAACACCTGGAGATCTTCCCCGCGAGAATGCTACACTTAGCGCCCAAACTGATACGTAAATTGAACACGGGGCCGTAGCTCAGCTGGGAGAGCGCTGCGTTCGCAATGCAGAGGTCGGGAGTTCGATCCTCCTCGGCTCCACCAGTTCTTATATCTCAATTAGCTACTGGCTTAGCTGGAAATGCATAAGTGGCAAAAATCATGCAATGGCAATTACTTTTTGCCGGCCTGCACCACAAATTTATGCCACAGGCGGAGTGCGGGGTGCGAATTCCTATTTTGAGTTTGCCACTTGCAGAAAATCTGCGTCGATGATGGAGAGGATCCTTGTTTGTTCTGCAGATGGTAAATCGGTTTTATTCAGGCGGCGCTTGAGCGTCTGATGTTTTGTCATAGTTTGCCTGGCAAGTTCTCGAGTAAATTCCCGATCCTTCGGTCGACTCGCAACATATTTTGATATCGCCAGGTCATGTATGTCCAGGCAAAGTCCGGCAACCCCGTTCGTGTTTTCATTATCGATGCGAGCAAGACGGTCTTCCCACCCTGCCGGTAGAACCGCAGTCTTCGGACCGACTCCCTGGGCGTAATAGCCAAACTGTTCATGGAAAAACGATCCTTCACCAATCGAACCATCTACCAGATCCGCCAGTTCGGGTTTGTTCCTGGGGTACAGGTCGGTTTCCATAGAGACACGGAGTGTGGCCGGAGCTTGCGGGAACTGAGCCAGGATCGACTGGCTGCCTATGATGATTAATTCGTTATCATCGGCAATCGCGCCGCTGGCACGAATGAGATGCTCAAGTTCTGAACGCGTCATAAATCTGCTTTCGTTCCCTGGGAGTGAGTACCCCCGCGAATGGAGAAGATTGCCTCAGGCGCACAGCTTCGTCCGAAAAGCTGGTTATGAATACTGCAATATCCGGCCAAGGTTGATCCAGAATCTCTTGCCACTCCTTTATATATTCCGGTAATGGTTCTGACACCGTTTCACTCCAACGCCGCAGGTTTCGCCGAGCCCTCTCGAGTAATTCCGTATTCTGGTCTATCTTGCGTGAGATTCTACAATGCATTGCCAGGCTTCTGGCATCGAGAACCCGATGATCTGAGTAAGTAGCCTGATTGTCGGCACCCGCCGGCTGCCATTTGCTCACCACTTTATAGCCCGCCGCATGCTTTCGGCGCCGATAGGCGCGCATACGCTCAGCCGGCGTCATGGGATGTTCCTTTCGTGGCCTGCCACGTTTTGCGGGGTTATTCATGCTATTAACCGTAACGCGTTACATTTAATATTACAACCCTGAGATGTTATTTCAGGCTGTATATGGCAATAATATTGAAAGGTCGTTGAAAAGCAGGCAATTTGCTGCAGTGCGGAAGTTTCCCCCACAATTCTCAACATCCAGTACCGGTTCCCGCCGCAGTTTGGCTATTCGGTTCCGCGCTTGGGCTGCTTGGCTGGATACGGCGTAAAGCAGTGTAACTAGCGAATCAATATTTGGTACCCACTTCAGCAAAGACTGTGGAGATATTGCGATGAGCAAGCAAAAAGATGAATTAGAACTGGTACGCGGTAGTGGCAACGTCTTTCGCGACCAGAGCGACCCGGACGCCGATGTACAGCAAATGAAAGCCATCCTGGCAGCACGGATCATTGAAATTCTGAATGAAGAGGGTTTATCCATTCGTAAAGCACAGCGTAAAACCGGAATTGCCGCCGCTGATTTTTCCCGTATTCGCAATGGTGATCTTGGTCGGTTTTCCGTTGATCGTCTGGTACGACTCAACAACAAGCTCGATCGGGAAACCGAAATCAGCCTGCAACTTGCGCCACGCGACCCCAACAGTGACACGGCTTTGCACGCCTGATGCCAAAATCGTCCGGGGCACTTACAAAAGTTGCAAATGGATAGATCCGCTAAGAAGTCATGCATTTGTGCACTGTGTGAGTGGTCCCGGTTTTCGGACACGATTTCAGAGCTGCTTTTCTGGATCCTGGTTCTTTAGCAACCTGATGATTTCCACGTTCTCCCCCTCGATCCGGTAGTAAATCGAACGCGCCCTCAAAAAGAACTACAGTGACGATCCCGAGCAGCGTAATCTTCAGCTTGAAGCCAGGGCGCATGTCCCGGTCAGTCCGGGGGCCGTACCCCGTTTCTTCACACGGTTCGAAGAGGTTTATAGCCAGCTCCGCAAATCGGAGACAATCCTTGCCGCTGCTGCCGCCCATCACCGCCTGGCCTGGATACACCCTTTCCTTGACGGCAATGGTCGCATGATCAGGCTGATGTCCCACGCAACGTTGCTAGACATTCTCGATACGGGCGGTATCTGGTCAATCGCACGCGGCCTTGCCCACAATGTCGAAGAATACAAGAAGCACCTTGCAAATTGTGACATGCAAAGGCGCAATGATCTTGATGGCAGGGGCCATCTCAGCGAGGAAGCGCTCGCGGAATTCACATACTTCTTCCTCGAAACCTGCCTCGATCAGGTGAAAGTCATGGAGGAGCTGGTGCAGCCGGAAAAACTGCGTGTACGCATCAAACTATGGGGCGATGAGCTGATCGAGACCGGCGAACTGCATGAGAAGTCCGGCCTCGTCCTCGATGCGATCCTGTACAGAAGTGAACTCCCCCGCAGCGAAGTTGCAACCCTGCTGAGCGCGAGCACGCGCACCGCAAGCCGCGTCGTTGCAGGATTGATCGATCACGGCGTGGTCACAGCAGCATCATCAAAAGCACCACTGCACATCATCTTTCCCGCCAAACTGGCCTCACGCTGGATGCCCGGCTTGTTCCCTGAGCATAGGGGGTAAGCAGCCAGCACGGATCAGGATATTGAACCGTTGACACAATTTCTGGCCGGTCTGGTAACGGATCGAAGAGCGTAGAAATATTGTAGAGGTCAGCTATTTCCGGCTATCATCAAGTCAGTATTTACCAACGGACGGACACCAAACTCAAACAAGTAAAAACGATCACTACATTCTATTTCCGCATTCGCAACGCAGAGGTCGGGAGTTCGATCCTCCTCGGCTCCACCAAAAAAAGGAATCCGACAAAAAATGAAGGTTTATCACTGTGCACAAGCCCGTTCCACCCGGGTTCTATGGTTGCTCGAGGAGCTCGGGCTCGACTACAAAGTGGAAAAAATGTCATTTGATCCAGCATCAATACAGTCAGCCGATTTCCTGGCGATCACTCCATTCGGCAAGGTGCCTGTCCTGGTTGACGGCGCGGTGACGATGTCGGAATCAGTTGCCATTGTTCAGTACATACTGCATCGCTATGCA
>JAJRUG010000080.1 GCA_024277915.1 Gammaproteobacteria bacterium | reverse complement strand
GGGAGATATCTGCAACCGGAGCCAAATGGCTAAAATACTGCGAAAGCACAGCCCGGACGCCATCATTCACCTGGCCGCCGAGTCGCATGTAGATCGGTCAATCGAGGGTCCGGCCGAATTCGTAAACACGAATATCGTAGGCACGTATACGCTACTCGACTGTGCTCTGGAGTATTGGCAAGCACTTTCCGCGGCGCGGCAGGCCAAGTTCCGGTTCCACCACGTGTCCACGGACGAGGTGTTCGGTTCGGCAGATCCCGGGGATTACTTTACCGAAAATTATCCGTACCAGCCCAATTCACCGTATGCGGCCAGTAAGGCGGCATCCGATCATCTCGTGCGCAGTTGGCACCACACTTATGGGCTTCCCGTCATTGTGACGAACTGTTCAAATAACTACGGGCCATATCAATTTCCAGAGAAGTTGATTCCGTTGATGATTCTATCCGCGCTCTCCGGCAAGAAATTGCCCGTCTATGGCGATGGTCAGAACACCAGGGACTGGTTATTCGTGGACGATCATTGCCATGCGCTGGTGCTCGCACTAAGACAGGGTGTTCCTGGCGAGATGTATAATGTGGGCGGGGGCAACGAGATGAAAAATATCGATGTTGTCCACGGCATTTGTGATTTGCTGGATGAGGTGCAGCCTCGGAAAAATCAGGTCAGTTACCGTGATCAGATCAGCTTCGTCGAGGATCGCCCTGGTCATGACCGCCACTACGCAATCGACTGTACTAAGATTCAGCGCGAACTCGGCTGGAAGCCGGAGGAGACTTTCGCCACAGGCCTTCGGCGTACTGTTACCTGGTATCTCGATAACACGGAGTGGTGTGACCGGGCTGCTGGCAGGTACGGTGGTCAGCGCCTGGGATTGGAAAAAGCACAATGAAAGGTATTATTCTCGCAGGCGGACATAGCACACGCTTGTACCCGGTAACGCGTAGTATCAGCAAGCAATTGCTGGGCGTTTACGACAAGCCTATGGTCTATTATCCGCTCACTACACTGATGATGGCGGGAGTGACCGAGTTCTTGATTATTACCCGACCGGATGAGAGCGAGCTGTTCAAGCGTCTGCTGGGCGATGGCAGCCACTGGGGACTTTCGATCGTCTACGCGATTCAGGATCAGCCGCGTGGTTTGGCTGACGCGTTCATCGTGGGTGAGAAGTTTGTCGATGGCGATCCGGTGGCTCTGATTCTCGGCGACAACATTTTCTACGGTGAAGGGCTGCGCCAGATCATCCGTCAGCCGTCCGAACAAGCTGATGGTGCCTGTGTGTTCGCGTACTATGTCAATGATCCGGAGCGCTATGGTGTGGTCGACTTCGATACCGATGGCCGGGTGTTGAACCTTGAGGAAAAGCCAAAGGTTCCCAAGTCGTCGTATGCTGTTACGGGGCTGTATTTCTATGATTCCCAGGTTTGCGATATCGTCAAGGATCTGGAGCCGTCGGCCCGGGGTGAGTTGGAGATTACGTCTGTTAACAATGTGTATCTCGACGCCGGACAGCTTCGCGTAGAGGTGTTCGGTCGTGGTATTGCCTGGCTCGATACCGGCACACATAAGGCTTTACTGGATGCCAGTAATTTTGTCGCGACAATCGAGCACCGACAGGGACTGAAAATAGCCTGTCCGGAAGAGATAGCGTACCGGCTTGGCCTGATCGACGAGGAGCAGTTGCTGCATCTCGCACACGCGATGGCGGCCACTGAATACGCGGAGTATCTTACGAGACTCGTGCAGCAGGAGCGGAGGTACCTCAGCTTTTGAGAGACGACTTCCTGATATTTGGTTCACCACAGATTCACCAGACCGAGATCGACGATGTAGTAGGTGTCCTCGAATCCGGGTGGCTGGGAACGGGTCCCAAGGTGACGGAGTTCGAGAATCGTTTTGCTGAGTATAAGCGCGCTGAGCATGCTGTTGCAGTTAACTCATGTACGGCAGCGCTTCATCTCGGTTTGCTGGCAGGGGGTATTGGTCCCGGTGATGAAGTTATCACGACGGCGATGACCTTCTGTGCGACTGTCAACACGATCATCCACACAGGCGCGACGCCAGTCCTGGCGGATATTGATCCCATCAGCTTGAATATTGACCCGCGGGCCATAGAAGTGGCGGTGACGGAACGGACGCGCGCAATCATGCCGGTTCATTTCGCTGGCCGGCCATGTGATATGGACGCCATCTGTGCAATTGCCGAACGCCATGGTCTCATAGTCATCGAAGACTGCGCACACGCCGTAGAAACGGAATACAAGAACAAACCAGCCGGGACGATTGGCGACTTCGGATGTTTTAGTTTCTACGTTACCAAGAATGTTGTGACCGGGGAGGGCGGCATGGTATTAACTACGGATGCGGAACGAGCCGCACGCGTGCGAATGCTAAGCCTGCATGGCATGTCGAGAGACGCTTGGAAGCGTTTTGGCGGCGAAGGATTTAAGCACTACGAAGTCGTCGATGCTGGTTACAAATACAACATGATGGATTTGCAGGCCGTTATCGGGATTCAACAACTGAAACGGGTTGAGATGAACTGGCTGCGCAGGGGCGAAGTCTGGTGTCAATATGATGAATATTTCCGTGATCTGCCTTTGACTCTGCCGGCCGAGGTAGAGCCCTGGGCACGGCACGCCCGACATCTGTACACCATCCTCGTCGATGAAACGTGTGCCGGTATCTCGCGGAACGCGTTCTTGGAGTTCCTGGCCAGCCGGAAAATCGGGGCGGGCGTGCATTATATGAGTATTCCCGAGCATAAGTTCTATCAGTCGCGTTTCGGCTGGCGACCCGAGGATTACCCGAATTCGATGAAAGCGGGTCGTGAGACAGTTAGTTTGCCACTGTCGGCCGCTGTTAGCGATGCCGATGTCGAGGACGTGGTGGATGCAGTCAAGGGTGCTGTCGAAAGTGCTTGTTCGACCCTCCGCTGAGTCTGCCCACGATCATCAGGGAACTCGTTCTCGCTGGGGGGCGTTTAAAGCAGGTTTGGATAAGCTACAATGCACCATTACCGGATTTCACAGCGGTGGAATCAGGCCGCCAAATATCGCTTCGCTGGACTAATTAGGTGTGAGGCGTGATTGGGTCAAAACATGTTTTTCTGCAGGTACGGTATCAATGGTAGTTGAGGCATCAGATCCGGGTGATCTTACCCTTTCCGGACTTATTCAGATTCTCTGGCAAGAGAAGCTGATTATTGTACTGGTGACATTCGTCGCGACCGCGGCGGCGGTTTTAATTGCCATGCTCACGATGCCGATTTATCGATCCGAGATCGTGATCTCTCCGGTACGCGATGAGGGCTCGTCCGGCGGTTTGTCTTCGCTTGCCGAGCGTTTCGGCGGTCTTGCATCGTTGGTGGGTGGCGTCGATATAGGTAGTCGAGGCAACTTGGAGGAGAGTATCGCCATCCTGGAGTCGCGTTCATTTACCAAGGAATTTATCGAAGAGCAGAATCTCATCCCTGTATTATTCCACGAAATCTGGGATGCTGAGAATATGGAATGGCTCGTTGATGGCCAACAGGGTATACCCTCACTGGAGGATGCTCGTAAGCGGTTTGCGCTTAACGTGCGCGGGATTTATCGAGATACGAAGTCAGGACTGCTGACGGTTTCGATCGAATGGACGGATCCCGAACTGGCTTCGGAGTGGGCAAACAACCTTATTGCGTCGGTGAACGAGAAGATCCGACGACAGGCTATCTTCGAGGCTGAAAAAAGCATCGAGTTCCTGAACAGGGAATTGAGCAAGACATCGATCGTCGAGTTGAAACAGGCCGCCTACAGCCTCTTAGCCGGCGAGATCAAAACCATCATGCTGGCTAATGTGCAGGATCAGTACGCGTTCCGTGTGATCGATCCGGCCGCACCATCGGATCCCGATGATCCTGTACGCCCGAACAAGGTGGTCATCGTATTTGTCGGCGGAATGTTTGGCGGCGTTCTGGGCTGTGGTCTGGGATTGATTCGTGCAAGTCGGCGGACGCATGCCGGATCCTCCCGATGCGATATGTAATGCCTCAGTATGGGGTTGATTACAGCGTCAAGACTGAAGGATCATGCACTCAGCGCTCCGGTTTACTTTATCGAAGTCCAGTTGTCATCGCTGATTGTCGGGCATAGAGAGGTGTCGAACCGTTGAAGCCGTTGCTTAGAGTAGTCCGTAATCAAGCTCGCAACCTCAGCCGACTACTGCGCGGGCAGGCAGTCGTAGTACCGTCTCTGGGTTCGATGACTCTTGGCCGCGATGACATCGAACTGGCCCAGTACCTGCTTGCGAACCGCGCAGAGTGGGATTGGTCCGATTACCGCGAACAATATGAGCGTAAATTTGCTGCATGGAATGGATCATATTGCGCCTTCGCCTTTCAGGACGGTCGTGTTGCCCTGAGTGCGGCATTTGTCGCCCTTGAGCTACAGCCGGGCGACGAGGTGATTCTACCCGGCTACACGTGTGTAGTCGTGGACAACGCGCTGCGGTTTGCGGGTCTCAAGCCGGTTTACGCGGATATCGAGCAGCAAACCTATGGGCTGGATATCGATTCGGTAAGACAGAGGATCACGGTGAAGACTCGTGCAATCTTATTGCATCATTTGTATGGGCTGGTTTGTCGTGACTTTGATGATTTGCTTACATTAGCTCGAAAAAAGGGTTTGCGAGTTATTGAGGATTGCGCCCATTCCACCGGCGCCACATATCGTGGGGTAAAGGTCGGAAACTTTGGTGACATCGCTTTCTACAGCTCGGAGCAGTCCAAGGTGTTCAGCACGAGTCGGGGAGGTATTGCAGTAGCGAACAATCCGGAGATTGCCAACCGTCTGGGCAGGGAAGCTGATCGGATTCCAGTTTCAGAGGAGTTATTCGTTGAGCGGCAGCTGCATAGTGTGATCCTGAATTACTATCGACATCGATGTGCGGAAAAATGGTGGCGTGGTGATGTTGCTGAGCTCAAATATGGTCGCAGCAAGATGCTTTCGACTTCATTGATGGAGCAGGAGCAGCGGAAGCCAACGGATTATATGCGTCGAATGTCTCCAGCAATTGCACGGCTGGGCATCAATCAGCTGGCGAAGGTCGATGACATGAATGAGCAGCGACGGGTCACCGCATGCCGCTGGGAGGATTGGTGTGATAGGCACGGGTATGTGAAGCCGACAGTCATCGAGAATTCCGTACCTGTTTTCCTGCGCTATCCAGTCATGGTTTCTCCGGAGATGAAAACGAAAACCAGCTGGGCACTGGATGAGCTTGGCATTAGTGTCGGTCTGTGGTTTCTAGGCAATCTGCACCCGAATATGGGGCGCGTGCCCGGATGTCCACGTGCGGATGAGGCGGTTCAGCGCTGTATCAACTTTCCTTGTCTGCTGGAACACGAGTAGTTTGATGCGGATTGTAATTGGTGACCTGTTTCGCTTCGTTCAGCACTTGGCCTTGTCCTTGGTCAGGGGCAATGATTCCCGATTTGCCGGGCACCTGCGCAGGTTAATCATGGGTATTGACTGCAAAGTTGACACAAACGTCTACGTCCGTAGTGTACGAAACTTCGCAGCCGGCAACGGGTGCGCGTTGTACCACGGCTGCTACATTCTGAATTCCCATGGATATGTATCGATGGGCAGGGGATCCCATCTCGGTGCCAATACCTATGTGAATGCCAATCACGGCCGGCTGACCATCGGTGATTATGTGGCGATAGGTCCGGGCGTGAAGATTATAGTTTATTCCAACCACTACGAGATCGGTCAGAGGGTCACCCATTCTCACGTTTGCGAGGATATCTGCATCGGTAACAACGTTTTTATCGGAGCCAATGTTTGTATTCTTCCTGGCAGCCGTGTCGAGGATAATGTGGTTGTTGCTGCCGGAGCGGTCGTCCGCGGCGTGCTGAAAAGCGACGCAATCTATGGGGGTGCACCGGCGCGGGTTTTGCAACAGGGTTGGTACTCGGGCAGAGACATTGCCGACGCCTATATATCTGAAACGGCGAACTCATGAGGCCTTGTATTTCGTTCAGGATGGACGCGAACGTTAATGATTAGCGTATCGCAGGTGCGAGACTAGCCTGGCGATGGAGATCTCTCGTCCAAGACTGAATATTTTCATTGGTTACGCGCTGCTGATGCTCGTGACCGCAGTTTGGCTGCTGCCGAAGATTCCGCGCCCTGAATACCAGCTACCATTCATGATTGCGGTATTTCTAGGCTTAGTTGTGCCATCGGTACTCGTATTCAGCAAACGCCTGAATTTGATGGAGCCTATCTACTGGTTCGCGTTTATGTATCTGATTCTTGTTCCCGATGCTTTTTACTTTATTTTTACCAACTTTGAAACTTCGCCACATCTTATCATCGAAACTATTGATGATCGGTCCAGATGGCTGACGATTGCCTTGGCCTATTCGGTTATCGGGTTCATAGCGACGGCCATCGGCTATTTTTTGGTACGAAGCTCCGAGACTCCGGCATCGATCGACTATGGATCGAGCGCTCAGCTCCCCGACGGACTTATTTATTTGGCAATTGCTGCCAGTCTTGTAATCGCCGGGCTGAATTTTGTCTATGTCGCGAACCAATATCCAGATGGTATCATGGGCTATCTGTTGCAGGCTGGGTTCAGATCCAGCCGTCTCGAGCTGTTCGAGAGCAGCGTTACAACGCTCGGTTTCAATCTGGCCTATTCTGCTGTATTGACCTGGATTTTTGTGCTCCGCCGGCGCTCGAAGATTTCGCGTACGGAGCGCGTCCTGTTCGCACTGGCATTGTTCAGCTCAATGCTGATTCTTGGCAGCCAAGGCCGAGTATATCAAACGATATCCTATTTGCTGGTCGTGGCTGGCCTGTTCTATTTGACCTCCGACTCCCGGAATAAGAATAGGTATTTTTTTCTTGGCATTCCCGCATTGCTAGGTGTGGGTATCCTGATGTACGTGGTCCGCGTTACCAGCGTGCTATTGCTGAACAATCCTGATGCGTTAGTAAATCTGGACTATGCTGAAGCTGCTCGCTTGGGTGCTGAATCGTTGCTGCATCTGACGTTCGGCAAAGGGAATGTTCCGGATATATCGACGATGATGAGCATAATGGCGTACTGGGATTTGGACAATATCCAATATGGCAGGACGTTGTTGAGTTGGACGCAAGGATTTACTGAGCTGAGTCCGTTTCTATCGGTGGTGGATATGACGCGCAGCTGGTATGACACATCAGGGGGTGTGCCGCCCACCGTGCTCGGCGAGATGTACGTGAACTTTCACTTCGTGGGTGGGGTTGTCGCGATGTTTCTGATCGGTGCAGTGATGGCTGTTTGCTATAATCGTTATCTGAAGACCAGTAGTTATTGGGTGATGCTCACGTTCGTGGTCATCGTGTTGAGGTTTTTCTTCATCTGGCCTAAAGGTGAGACTGCAAACCTGAAGGGAGCGATATGGCTAATCCTGCCGGTCTGGGCAACTGTTTTGGTGCTCAGGGGTATCACAACTCTGGTCAGGCCTACACTGCAGAATATCAATGCGAAGCAGAATATCAATGCGAATCGCACGACTCTATCTGGTACATCGTAAGCGATCAACCAACCGCGTACTTGCTTAGCCGATCCTGATCTGATCTTTGTTGAGATTACCCGGCAGCAGTGCTTCGATGGCATCAACAGTGTCTGCCTTCGGCAGTTCCGCGAACAGATATCGGAGATAAGCGTAGGGTTCCAGTCCATTCGCTTTAGCGGTCTCGATTAACGAGTACAGATTGGCACTGGCTGTCACGCCCTTGACCGAGTCACTAAAAAGCCAATTTTTTCTTCCGACAACAAACGGACGGATCGCATTCTCGGCCGCGTTATTGTCGATCTCAAGCCTGCCGTCGTCCAGATAGCGGATCAACTTGTCCCATTCGTTGTGCAGGTAATGCAATGCCTTGCCGGTGGCACTCGTTGGCGGTACCTGCGGCAAGCTTTGATCCAGCCAGGCTCGCATCTCATCAAGCACCAGCTTTGCATGGCGTTGACGATGCTCAAAGCGTTTTTCAGGCGTCAGTTTGCGCGCCTGTTTCTCCACCCGGTACAACTTCTGAATCAACGTCAGTCCCCGATGCGCTTTGCCGCGTTTCTTGTTGCGCCCCTGTGCCTTGACCGCCTCACTGAAGCGGCGGCGAGCATGCGCCATGCAGCCGACGTGTATCAGGTTGTTGCTTGCCACGACTGCGTTGTAGCCATCGTATCCATCTGTTTGTAAATGTCCCGTGAAGCCTTCCAGCAAGCGCTTCGCGACGCCGGCCCCGCGCCCCGGATCGTAGTGATACAGCACCACCGGTTGATCGGGCGGTCCACCGCGTTGCAGCCACAGATAAGATTTCGATTGTGCCTTCCTGCCAGATTCTTTAAGCACCTGCACCGTGGTCTCGTCCATCTGCAGGATGTCGTAACTCAGCAATTGGTCGTGCATCAGGTTAATCAGCGGTTGAACCAGGCAACCGGCCTTGATCATCCAGTTCGCCAGTGTCGCACGCGGTAGTTCCACGCCGATGCGCTGTAAAATGGTCTCCTGCCGGTACAGCGGCAAGGCATCCTGGTATTTCGATACCGTGATGTGCGCCAGCAAGCCCGGCGAAGCCATGCTCTTGGGGATCGGTTGTGCCGGCAACGGCGCAGTCTTGATACATTGACCGCAGTCACAGGCATATTTCTTGCGGATATGCCGGGTGACCTGGATCTTCGCCGGGATAATATCCAGTTGCTCCGAGATCACCTCACCGATCTCGGTGAGCAACTTGCCGTCATGATCGCAGCGGCGTTCATCATCAGCCAGTTCGTGAACGATATCGACCCGTGGCAGATGATCTGGCAAGGGCTTGCGACCGCGCTTCTTGCGCTGGTGCGCCGCCACCGTGACCTCTTCGTCGTCGCTCGAGGTGTCGGGCTCCATTTCGCTGTCGAGTTCTGCTTCATCGAACAGGCAGATCTGATCGGGCGACAGCTGCTCGCTGCTCGCCGCATAGCGACGTGCCAATGCAAGGTTCAGTTGCTCGGTCAGGGTGAGGACCTGGACTTTGTAACGATTGTTCTCGGTGGTGAGTTGCTCGTTGCGAACAACAAATTGATCGAGCCTTGTCGCCTGCTCAGTAAGCAGAGACTTCAGTGCATCAATGTCATCGGGTAGTTGATGCAGTGCAATCGGCATGCATTACATTATAACGGATGCGTCACTTCAAGGCTTTATAAAACACTGGAAAAATGCAATCGCTCGTGCGGCTTAAAACGCATCACATCGTAACCGTCCAGTAACCAGTTCAGTTGTTGTCCGGTCAGGATGATGACATCATCAGCAACCTTGCATGGCCATTTAAAACGTGCCTTCTCCAGGCGCTTTTGCCACATGCAAAAGCCGCTTCTTTCCCAGTACAGGATCTTCACCTTGTCCCGACGGCGGTTGCAGAACACAAACAACTGCTCGGAAAATGGATCGCGCTGCAAGCTTTCCTAAACCACGATCGCAAGCCCGTTGATGCCCTTCCTGAAGTCAACGACATCCCGGCACAGATGCACCGCCGGACAATCGTTCGAGGGACGCATCATTCGAGATGCGCCACCGTGTTCAGAACCGATGACAATGAGCCGCCATCAACCGTGCCGGAAAACTCCACCGATACACCGTTCGGTAACCGGATACGCCACTGGGGCTCGGCCGGTACCGTCACTGTCTGCACGCGTTGAAACCGGTTCCGCTGCGTTCGCGGCAACACACCCTTTTTGACCAACGTCTTCTTTGCATCGTACAGTGCTCGAACCGGGAAACCATGCTCCGAGGCATACGCAGTAAAGCTCTTCCCCGACGCCCCACACGCCCGCAGCCGCCCCAGCCATTTGCGCTGATCTTCCGTTAGTGCTGATCCTGCTGATTCATCCATTGCTTCGCTCCGCTGACCTTGCAACAGCACAGCTTGCAAAGAAATGGGTCAAATCAATAGGGCGTCGTTTGTTTTGCGCTTAGTACGCCAGGCAAAGCTGGCAAAGAATAACGGGTGGAAGTCCCGCACGGAGTAAGGCCGAGCCAGCCGCTCCGGCCCCGAGTCATGCGCGGTTTTCCGTGAGGACAGAGGTGAAGTGTTGACAGGGGAGACCATGGGCTAGGTATGGAGCTGCGAAAGTAATAAGCAACGAGGTGTTGATGTTCTTAAGCGAAGCAGAAGACAACAACCGTGCAAACGCCATTGGCGAGTTTGTGTGG
>JAJRUG010000079.1 GCA_024277915.1 Gammaproteobacteria bacterium | reverse complement strand
TGCGTAATCAGGTATTACAAGAACTTACCGGACTTTCTTTGAAGTTACTGGAAGTCCTGAGACGTGTAATGGAGGCTAGGCCCGGAATCGAAACGAGGTCCGCGTCTTTGCCGGGCGCTGCATAACCACTCTGCCACCTAGCCTGTATGGGATACTGCGAGCGGCGAATCTATCACAGCCGGGCTGAAAAATCGTGATCTTTAGTGAATACTCGTTGCCCGCTAGAAAATCAGTCAAAAAAGCTCTTCAGTTTCTCAGCAGCCTTTTCCTCGAGTTTTTCCCTTCCCTGCTGTTTCAGGTCATCAACCGAGCTATCAACCGCAGCCTGCATTGCTTCTTGAATGATCGGTTTCAGGATCTGCCGGGCTGCCTCCGAGGCCGTGACCCCACTGGACTTCCGCCCTACTCCGCTGAGCGTAATATTCGGGATTGTAATGGTCTTTTCCACACCAAGCGCGGGGCTGGAAAAATAGGCCCCGGCATTGAGAAATCGGAAATCATCCACAATAATCCGGCCATCCGAATTGTCTCCACCCGTATCAACCGTAGCCCCGGATGTTTGCCCCCCAAGATTACTCTGGATGGTCTGTAAATTGCTGGAGCGCCCCTGCTGCAGATACGATAGTTTGGCCCCATCAATCAGAATTGACCTGATCACCACCAGCTCAGCCACTGTTTCATCAATATTAATAGCCACAGCCGCCAGCCCTATCTCCAGAGCGTACCCTGCCGGGTAGCCCGCGGGATTGGCGATGCGCAAACCATGAATAGACGCAGCACCTTCCTGAAGCGAGATTTCTACGCTGTCTACAGAAACATCTGTTCCGGTAACCTCGGTTCCGATCTCTTCAATAAGGCTCGCAACAACGCTGTCGAGGTTAGATACAAGCAGCACAGTGCCGACAATCACAGCCACAATACAGGCTGCCACGATCCCGAGAAAAACTTTGCCAAAGGTTCCCATTGATGCGCCACTCCGTAGTATGCCAAGAAACGATTGTAACCCAAGTACTGCACTAAGCGCTGACTGTCGCGGAGAGCCGTCATTGCCTGGCACGGCATACCGAACAGGTCGCCAAACTGGAAGCAGAGATGGAGCGGCTGATCGGGTTCGAACCGACGACCTGCACGTTGGCAACGTGCCGCTCTACCAACTGAGCTACAGCCGCAAGGGGTCGTCTATGGTATAGAGCCCGCGGATTCTGTCAAGCGGCCTTATTCCGATTCAGTCAATCTTGGCCAAGCGGTCTGAATATAGACAAACATCGACCAGAGTGTCAGGCCGGCTGCAATAATCAGCAAAGTCGCTCCGATTTCATAAACCGGGATATTGAATATCGGGTTCAAAAAAAGCATCGCACCCAAACCTACCATTTGCAGGATCGTTTTCAGCTTGCCGAAACCCGAAACGGCAATCTGGCTGCGGGCACCCAGCTCTGCCATCCATTCCCGAAGTGCCGAAATGGTAATTTCCCGGCCGATAATGATTGCCGCTAATAATGCCATCCACCACGTTGGATGAGCCTGCAATATCAGCACCAGAACGGTTGCTACCATTAGCTTGTCTGCCACGGGGTCGAGAAAGGCACCAAACTGGGAAGTCAGATTTAACCGGCGGGCAAGATACCCATCCAGCCAATCACTAAACCCTGCGAGCGTGAAAAGCACGGCGGCGGCTGGCCGCGCCCATGGAAATGGAGCATAGAACACCAGAACAATCAGCGGAATAGCTGCGATTCTAAACCAGGTGACTGCGGTGGCGATATTGAAGCGACGTGCCATCTTATTCCAGGTAGCGTGTATGAATGAAAAAACAGGAACCAGTGTCTATTCTAACGCGGAACCGGCTCAGGTTGGAGTTTTGATCAGTCAGGACCACCGTGAAAATAGTCGTAGATTTGCCGGGCCAGCCGCGGACCGATCCCGTGTATTAATCGCAAATCCTCAGGTCCCGCTTGCTTGATACCCTGAAGCCCACCAAATTGTTTGAGTAATTCCCGGCGCTTGACCGGCCCAAGGCCTTCAATGGCTTCAAGACTGGAGGTTTTTCTGGCGAGACTACGCTGTTGCCGATGACCTGTGATCGCAAAACGATGTGCCTCGTCGCGAATTTGCTGTATCAGGCGCAATGCAGGTGATTCCGGATCCATAGACCTTGCGTGCATGTGACCCGGCAGAAATAATTTCTCCCGCCCCGCTTTTCGGTTCATACCTTTCGCGACTGCAACGATCGGAATATCCTCAAATTGCAATTCTTCCATAACTTCACAAGCTGCTGTGAGTTGCCCTCTTCCCCCGTCAATCAATATTAAATCCGGCACCGGCGCCTCACCCTTCTTCACCCGGGTGTAACGTCTTTTTACGGCTTGAGCGATTGCCCCGGGATCATCTCCCTGTGCGACGTCACGGATATTGAATCGGCGATAGTCCGACTTGATAGCCCCCTCAATACCAAAAACGACACAGGATGCAACGGTAGACTCCCCACTGGTATGGCTGATGTCGAAACATTCAATACGCTCAGGTGCGCCATCCAGCCCCAAAGTGTCACCTAAGATATCAAGCTGTTTCCTGACGCTGGAATTGGCGGCCTGCCGCATGACGACACCCTGCCGGGCATTGGTCATTGCCATTTCCAGCCACCTGCGGCGCTGGCCACGAACGTTGTGCTTGATTGCCACTTTGTGTCCGGTTTTATTGCCGAATACCTGCTCCAGGACAGATTGATCGATAACTGCGCTGCTGATCAGGATTTCCGCTGGTGCCACCTGCACAAAATAATGCTGCATCAAAAACGCATTCAGCACTTCAGGCACTTCCGTATTGGCTGTGGTCTTTGGGAATATGTTGCGGCTGCCCAGAATCCGGCCACCGCGGATGATCATGGAGGACACACAAAACAATCCGCCTTCGTGGTGCACAGCGACTACATCCGTATCGGTAATACGCGACCCGGAAATAATCTGCCGAGCCTGAACAGTCTTGATGGCAGCAATCTGATCACGGTACCGGGCCGCCTGCTCATATTCATGCCTGCCAGCTGCCAGATCCATTCTGCTTACCAGATTACTGAGCACCGGGTTATTTTTTCCCTGTAAAAATAATATGGCATTTTCTACATCCCGCCGGTATGCATCGCTGTCGATTAACCGCACGCACGGCGCGGAACAGCGTTTGATCTGATGCTGAAGACAGGGGCGACTTCGGTTGGCAAAGTAGGATTCCTTGCACTGGCGAACGCTAAACAGCTTCTGAATCTGGGTCAGCGTCTCACGAACCGCCCCGGCACTCGGGAATGGCCCAAAAAACTGGCCGGGAGCAGACCGACTGCCCCGATGGAATTCGAAACGCGGAAAATCCTGCTGTGCTGACACATATATATAGGGAAAGCTTTTTCCGTCCCGCAGCAGAACATTGAACCTTGGTGCATGCTTTTTGATCAGGTTGTATTCAAGTAACAATGCCTCCTGCTCGGTACCGGTTACTGTGATTTCTATTGAGCTTGCAAAGCTCATCAATGCCTGTGTTTTCGGATGAACCAGTTTTTTCCCAAAATAACTCGATACCCGTTTTTTTATGTCCCGAGCCTTGCCAACGTACAGAACGCTCTCATCTGCATCGAGCATTCGGTATACACCGGGACGATGGCTCAGTGAGGCGAGGAAGTTTTTGTGGTCGAAATCTTCGTGCATTCCGGCACTCCGCGCCTAGCTACCCAGGTGCCCGCGAACCTGCTGAAAAACCTCCTCGAACATTGGCGTCGTCAACCTTCTGGTCTGAGTGTTATACCGGCTGCAATGGTATGAGTCGATCAACAGTAACTCCTCTGTTACCTGGTGTTCGGCAGCGTGACCAAATTTGAATGCCGCCTGGCGAAGCCCCAGCGCTTTTAGCATGGCGCGATGCGCCAACCCACCCAGGGCAACCGCGATTTGAGGTTTGTTCTGCCGGGTCAGCTCTTCGACAAGGTATGGGTTACACGCGTTTACTTCCTCGGTCAGAGGCTTGTTTGCGGGGGGTAAACAGCGCACAGCATTGGTAATTCGACAGTTAATTAACTCCAGGCCATCGTCTGCTGAACTACTTTCAGCTTTGCTGGCAAAACCGAACTTGTACAATGTCTGGTACAGGAGGATTCCGGCAAAGTCGCCGGTAAAAGGACGTCCGGTCGCATTGGCACCGTGCATGCCCGGTGCCAGGCCGACGATCAGCAGGCTGGCTGTATCTGAACCAAAATCCGGTACGGGCCTTGCGTAGTAGTTGGGGTGCTGGCGTCTGACGCTCTCCAGAAAATCAGCCAAACGCCTGCAACGGGTACAGTCCGTGCTAAAGCCCGAGTATTCCCCTTGCCATGAGGAACAACCGACCATCGGCTCAGGTGTGATATCCGGCAATGCGCATAGCGACTTCCATGGCCTGCTCATAGTTCAAACGCGGGTCCACCTGGGTTCGGTAAGCTCGCTTCAGATCTGCGTCCGTGAGTCCTCTCGCGCCACCCGTACATTCGGTGACATGACCACCGGTCAGTTCAAGATGGACACCGCCCAGATAACTGCCGCAGTCCTGATGCGTCTGAAAAGACTCCTGAAGCTCGGCAAGAATCTTGTCAAAGCGCCGCGTTTTCAGCCCGGATTCAGACTTCTCTGTGTTGCCATGCATTGGATCGCAGACCCAGAGCACTTTTGCGCCGGATTTTTGTGTCACTTCAATCAATCGAGGCAGGTTGTTCGTTACCTGACCGGCACCAAAGCGATGAATGAATGTCAAGCGACCCGGTTCATTGTCCGGGTTGAGTACCTCTATCAGGTCAGCCAGTTCCTGACTGCTCGTATCTTTGCCGATTTTTATTCCAATAGGATTCGCGATACCGCGAAAATACTCGATGTGTGCCCCCGTCAGTTCGCTGGTACGTAATCCGATCCAGGGAAAATGAGTTGTCAGGTTGAACCATTTCTGGCGGTGATCGAGAAATCGGGTCTGCGCCTGCTCGTATGGAAGATGCAGTCCTTCGTGAGAAGAATAGAAATCTACTCGCCTGGCTCGATATATCTTCTCGCCTGTCATTGACTCGAAAAAATCCAGTCCATCGGCGACAGTTTTGACCAGTTGCCGGTATTCATCGGCCAGATCCGAATGGCTGACGAAATCAAGATCCCAGTTTTCAGGGTGATGCAAATCCGCGAACCCGCCATCAATCAATGAACGCACAAAATTGTAAGTTAATGCAGCACGCTCGTAACCACGCAACATCAGATCCGGGTTTGGCTCCCTGTCTTTTTCTGTAAACGGCAGGCGGTTCACCAGATCACCACGATAGCTGGGCAACGTCACACCATCGCGGGTTTCCATGTTGGCGGAACGTGGTTTCGCGTACTGGCCAGCCATACGCCCTACTCGCACCACGGGTTTTTTCAAACCCGATACGATAACCACACTCATTTGCAGCAGGATTTTGAGCTTCTGCACGATCAGTTCCGAGGTGCATTCATCCAGCGCTTCAGCACAATCACCGCCTTGAAGTATGAATGCCTTGCCTTCCTGAGCATTGGCAATTCGTTCTCGCAGACTTTCAATTTCCCAACTGGTGACGATGGGTGGCAGTTTAGACAGACGGTTTATAACCTCGGCAACATGCTTCTGATCTTTGTATATTGGAGACTGACCGACAGTTTTTGTCTGCCAGCTTTCCGGATTCCATTCTGCGGGAGTGTGTTGCATCGCCATAGCCGAGCACTATGCCATAGCATCAATCCCATCGATACCGTTCCTGGCCTGCTGACCGAAACCGACCTCAGAAAGCCGGGCGGACGGACACTCGCACCGGAATTTGCTGACCAGGCAATTTATGGGTACGGGTTGAATAGAGTTTGCCATCATATTCATAGGTGACACGATAGCCATCAGCTCGCTGCTCGGTTCGCATTTCGTACCGGGTTGTGCAGGTGGTAGCAGGATAGGGAACCGCGGCACGTCGACTGGTAGCATTGCTGCCAATCCCGGCTCCGATCAGTGTTCCAGCAATGGTTGCAGCATCGTTGCCATGCCCCCTGCCGAACTGATTGCCGATAATACCGCCAACGATACCTCCGACAATCATGCCGGGTACCGAGCTGCGCCCGTTACGATTTCGCTGTTGCTGCCCGGAATAACCACGGTTCTCAAAGCACTCTCTGACGGGTACTTCAACTGTGACCTGACGGTACAAAGGAACCACCTGTGTGACTTCAGCGTATTCGATCACATCCCCTCGTGATGGCTCATCAGCACTTGCAGACAAGCTGGTTACAGCCAGCAGAACGCCTGTTAAAACGGGTAGGAATGTTGAAAAACTGTTTGCTTGCGTATTCATGCCGGTTCTCCTGCTTGATAACAGGATGCCAGCATAAGGGACACAAGCTGAACCCAGGCTTAACCAATATTCTGTTTCCGCCAATCGACTACTTGATTTGTTGCCAGATGAGCTCCAGCTCGGAAATAGAGAGCGTTTTCAGATCCTTGTTCTCGGCAAGTACACGCAGCTCCAGTCGACGAAACCTGTTCTCGAACTTCCGGTTTGCCAGTCGTAACGATTCCTCGGCATCAAGATTCAGGTGCCTGGCCAGGTTGACCAGTGAAAACAGCAGATCACCGAATTCTTCTTCGATGTCGGCCTGGTCACGCTGTAAGCGAGCCTCCGACAGCTCATTGGCTTCTTCCATGATCTTCTCAACAACACCCGAAATGTCTGCCCAGTCGAATCCTGCTGATGCTGCCCTCCGGCCCAGCTTTTCCGCCCTGCTGAGCGCAGGCATTGCCAGAGCTATCCCGGCAAGCGCGGAAGGGTCGTCATCATGCCGTGCAGCACGCTCCCGGGTCTTTTCCGCATCCCAGGCGGTGCGCCGCTGTTGCGGTGTATCGAACTGAACAGATCCAAACACATGCGGGTGCCGACGCCGCATCTTCTCGCTGATACCATCAACGACATCACCAAAATCAAAAAGCTCCTTCTCACTGGCCATCTGTGAGTGAAAAACCACTTGCAACAGCAAATCACCCAACTCGCCTTTGAGATCTTCCATCGCTTCTCTGTCGATCGCATCGGCAACCTCATAGGCTTCTTCGATGGTGTAGGGGGCTACCGAACGAAAATCCTGCTTCTTGTCCCAGGGGCATCCTGTTAGCGGATCCCTCAGGGCTTTCATAATATCAAGTAGTTTCTCCATATGGCTCCTAACAGGATGTTCTTTCTAGTATTTTGCAAAGATCTCTTAACATGAAAGCAGTTGCTCCCCAAATACGATAATGCTGGTAGCGATATTGGAAAGTCGATATCTCCACGCCCTGAATCTGTCGATGATCCGGCTTTTTGTTAGCTGGATCGAGAAAAAACTCCAACGGCACCTCGAAGACTTCAGCAACCTCGAACGGGTCAAGAACCAGCTCAGGGTCAGGCTCGATAAAACCAACCACCGGGGTAACGACAAACCCGGTCATGACCGCATGTGGCGCCAGATAACCGGCAATTTCAATTTTTTGCGGCGATAATCCGATTTCTTCCTCTGCTTCACGCAATGCTGTTGCCAGTGCGCTTGGATCTCCTGGGTCAACTCTTCCGCCCGGGAAGCTGATCTGCCCCGGGTGATCGCGCAAATGGCCGGTACGGCGCGTCAGCAATACGGAAAGACCCTGTTGATGTAAAATCAGGGGAATGAGCACGGCCGCCAGAATGAGCGGCTGCGGAAACAGACTTTGGTCAATACCCTCCGGCAATGCCGCCAATGCAACCGCTGCGGGATCCTCTGCAATTGAGCTGTCCGCCAGGCACCGGGTGATCTGTCCTCTCATTGCCCGGTGAGCCTGAAGGCAGGATTGGCATGAACAGCCACTCTGTCAGCTCTTGATTCCACCTTTGGTCAGCTCAGCTGCATCCAGCAATCGATCAAGATCCTCAGCCGAAAGATCGGTCATCTCAGCCGCAATTTCCCTGACCGGACGTCCTTCTGCGTAGGCTTTTTTTGCAATCGCAGCACCAAGCTCGTATCCAATCACCGAATTCAGTGCGGTCACAAGTATCGGGTTTCGATCCAGAGGATGTGCAAGGTTCGCATGATTAACCTTGAAGCCGGTAATGGTCTTATCCGCTAACAGGCGACAGGAGTTCGCCAGCAGGCTGATGCTTTGCAAGGTGTTCGCCGCGATAACAGGCAACATCACATTGAGCTGGAAATTTCCGGACTGGGCTGCGATCCCGATCGTCGTGTCATTTCCGATGACCTGGGCTGCCACCATGGTCACAGCTTCGGGGATCACCGGGTTGACCTTTCCGGGCATGATACTGCTGCCCGGCTGCAATGCAGGCAGCGCGATCTCGCCAAGGCCGGCCAATGGCCCACTATTCATCCAGCGCAAATCGTTGCTGATTTTCATCAGACTGATCGCCAGCACTTTCAGGTGCCCTGAAAGTTCAGCCACGGTATCCTGGCTGCTCAGGGCTGAAAAGAAGTTTTCTGCCGCCCGGAATGACAGGCTGGTTTTCTCTGACAATAATGCGGCAACCTGTGATCCGAATTCCGGATGTGCATTGATTCCGGTGCCCACTGCAGTGCCCCCCTGGGCAAGCTGGCATAGCCTCGGCATACAATCTTCGAACCGCTGCGTGCCGGCACCAAGCTGAGCTGCCCAGCCACCCAGTTCCTGACCCAGTGTTAACGGCATGGCATCCATCAGATGTGTTCGCCCGGTTTTAACAACCGAATCTGTTTCGGCGGCCTTCGCCAGGAGCACTTCCCTCAGGTGCTGCAAACCAGGCAGTAACTCCTCGGATAAACTCAGCGCAGCAGACAGGTGCACTGCCGTCGGGATCACATCATTACTGCTCTGTCCCATATTGACATCGTCATTAGGGTGGACAGAGCTGCCAAGATGGCCGGACGCCAACTGTGCCACTACCTCATTGGCATTCATATTGGAGCTGGTGCCGGAACCCGTCTGGAACACGTCAATCGGGAAATGTGCATCGTGGGCGCCATTTGCAACCTCTAATGCCGCAGTTTGTATAGCGGTCGCAATCGGTGCCTTGAGCAGACCAAGCTCCCTGTTCGCGCCAGCGGCCGCCCATTTTATAAGCCCAAGAGCACGGATAAACGTCCTTGGCATTGCCTGCCCGCTGATCGGGAAGTTATCAACCGCCCGTTGAGTCTGAGCACCCCACAGCGCATGTTCCGGAACCCGCAGTTCACCCATGCTGTCTCGTTCGATGCGGTATCCATTGTCTGACATTACGGGCTCTCTCCTCGGTATCTCTGTCAATCGTCTCATCGGCTTCCCCCAATGATACGCGCAAAAAAATACCCGCAACAGGTGCGGGTATTTTTTGGAACGACATATGCCTGCCGCTATGTGTAGTCTCTGAGTGGAACCCCGGTACTTAGCGTGCCGTACTACTCCAACCCAGCCATTGCGCAATCAGGAAAGTTTGCGTTGCCGCCTGACAAAGGCAAGACCAGCCAGCCCAACACCGAACAGCGCTATTGTAGATGGCTCTATCAAGGCAATGAGAAAGTCCATTGAAGTCACCTGATTGGCGCCAGTATGGGTAATGGTTGCGACAAGCGTCAGCGAATACAAATCGTCAGTAGCGATAGTGGTAGAATCTGAACCACCGAATGCGCCATAGCCGAGCGCCAGGTCTGCGGAGTTAAATGATGAAACAGCCGTACCCATGCCAAACAATGCATTGGAATTGTCCAGATAGGCCTGGGCTTCGACCAGTCCGTCTGTTGTCCCGCCAATTGCCGTAACGAAAGGATACTGAACCGAGCTTAAGCTATCACCCAAAAAACCTGAATCGGTCAGCATGACTGTGATCGAATCCGCGAATCCGCCAAACTGCGCAGAGCTGGTAACTTCCATTGAGAACAGATCCATTTTGGGCCGATCAAGGGTTCCGAGAGCCGGATACGAGATACCGACATTCATAGCCATCATGAAGCCGCCTATGGAACCCGAAAACTCGACCAGTCCGTCTGCGTCGGTATCGGCGATATCGATGAAACCTCCGGGCAGATCGCTATGCATGATCCTGAGAACCGGAAACGCATTTGCGGACATGGACAACCCTGTAAAAAGGATGATTGCCGTACAAATAGAAGTAAAAAATCTAGTCGATGGATTCATAACTGCGTAAGTCCTTGTGTCTGCTTTGTATCCAAACCAATTTGAATGCATTTTGATGGTGTTTCTGATGCATGAATCATGCCATTCATAATGCTTCTATAAAAAACAGTTAGTTAGAGATACAGATGAGCCTGTCGGAACCCGATTTGTAAGATTTCTCGACGTGTATTGATGCTCCTGACCGGAAGCTGATTGTAAATACTTGCAAAACTGTGATGCCGATCACAAAAAAGAGCCCTGATCGGCGCTTCAGACCAACAGGACAGCTGAGACTGTAATAATTGTCGACAATACCAGGTTAAAAAGCCTGAATTACGGTTGAACAGACCTGAATTTTACATAACAGGCACTTCCTGTTCCCCGGTAAGTACGTACCAAACCCATAATCAGACCCTGTCATCAGTAGCGCATGAACCGGATCTGGCAGCGAACCTTGGTGTATGATTCCTGCCCTCATAATCAGGGTTTTCTAGCAGGTATTACATGGATCCTAATTCGCTGACCGCGATTTCCCCACTAGACGGTCGATATTTTGCCAAATGTGAATCAGTTCGCAACCTGTTTAGCGAACAGGGCCTGATCGAACTTCGTACCCTTACCGAAATTCGCTGGCTACAATTTTTGGCTGACTGGCCACAGATTGAAGAGCTGCCGTCTTTCTCTCCGGAAGCGATGCAATTTCTGGATGATGTCATCGGAAATTTCTCGCCTGCTGATGGCCTGCGGGTCAAGGAAATCGAGCAAACAACCAATCACGACGTCAAGGCGGTTGAGTATTTCATTGCCGGCTTGCTTGATGATCACCCTGAACTCGCTGCAGCCAAGCCGTTCGTGCACTTTGGCTGCACTTCGGAGGACATCAACAATATTTCATACGGGCTGATGCTGGCCAGGGCGCGCGATCAGCATATCCTGCCGCAACTCCAGCAACTGAGCGCCGGCCTGCGCAGTCTTTCCCTGCTTACAGCAGCAATGCCCATGCTGGCACGAACCCACGGCCAGCCCGCAAGCCCTACAACACTTGGCAAGGAGCTGGCTAATTTCATCTGGCGGCTGGAGCGCCAGATGAAACTCTTTTCAGAAATACCCGTCATGGCCAAGATAAATGGTGCCGTGGGTAATTATAATGCTCATTCCGTGGCCTACCCTGAAGTAAACTGGCCTGAGTTGAGCTGCAGGTTTGTGGAATCGCTTGGCCTCGACTGGAATCCGTACACAACCCAAATCGAACCCCACGACTGGGTTGCGGAATATTGCGATGCCCTCGCCAGAATCAACAATATCCTGCTTGATGCCAGTCGTGATTTCTGGAGCTATATAGCGATCGGCACTTTTCGCCAGAAGCAGAAAGAGGGTGAAATCGGATCATCCACAATGCCACACAAAGTCAATCCGATTGATTTTGAAAATTGCGAGGGAAACCTGGGGGTTGCCAATGCTTTGCTGGGCCACTTTTCTGCGAAGTTACCGATTTCAAGATGGCAGCGAGACCTTAGTGACTCTACCGTGCAACGGAATCTGGGGGTAGCAATTACCCACAGTTTTCTGGCCTGGCAGTCCCTCCTCGCCGGACTTGAAAAACTGGAACCTGATGAGCAACGACTGGCAGCCGAGCTGGAGCTCAGCTGGGAAGTACTCGGCGAAGCGATACAGACGGTCATGCGACGCTATGGCCACGCTGATGCCTACGAGCAACTGAAGGCGCTGACCCGGGGTGCGGATGTCGGCCAACCAGAGATCAGTGCATTTCTCGATACACTCGATATACCGGCAGATGCTCGTGAGCGGCTAAAAGCCCTGATCCCCGCTCAATATACAGGTCTGGCAACCAGGCTCACCATGGAACTGGCAGAGCAGCCACCTTCATATTGACGGGATTATGGAAAATTGCCTGCCTGAATAGCCAGATAGTCGATGATACTTCTCGCCGTATACCTTGAAAGTGTCGGAAAAAACGTGACACAGATCCACCCGGTACCACACCTGGCTACCGTAGAATCTGCAAAGCAGATCCGGATAGAGTCAGAATCAGCGATCACGGGGAACAGGTGTTACTGGAATATGCAGGATGAACGCACGCAAGGTCGACGCTGGGTGCTTTCCTCATTCGAGGAGACTCGATCAGCGGCTGCTGAAATTGCCAATGTCGCAAAGCGGACCCTCTCGATCTATACGCTCGACCTCGAACCCGGCCTCTTTGACCATGACGAATTCCTGAACGTCGCGAAGCGTCTGGTGTTATCGAAGCGTTATGGCCGCATCCGTGTGCTGATATCGGATCCTTATCGTGCGTCCCGCAATGGCAACCGATTTGTTGCTGTTGGCCGTCGGTTAAACTCTTCCATCGAGTTCCGGAATGTCCACGAAGACTACAAGGAACACCGGGAAGCTTATATAATCGCAGATGACACAGCATTGCTATACCGCGGAGACTCAACCCGCTGGGAAGGAATTGCTGACACTTATGAACCTGCAGTTGCAAAGCGTTACCTCAAACAATTCGACGAAATCTGGGTAGCATCGGAAACTGCACGGGAGATCCGGGAACTTCGCGTCTGAGATCTGCGGCTAAGTTTAGAATCCGGGATCTCAGCCAGAGAGAATTCGAAAAATCGAGGGTCGGAATGGCTGAGCCATCCACAGCACTGTCAAATACAGAACTCACCGTAGCAGCGATAGTCGAGCAGAACAGCCGCTTTCTGGTTGTTGAAGAAATGGTGCACGGTAAGAAGGTCATCAACCAGCCGGCCGGGCATGTCGAAGATGGCGAGAGCCTCATCGAGGCTGTGGTTCGGGAAACTATTGAAGAAACAGCCTGGCACTTCAAACCGGAAGCCATTACCGGCATCTATCTCTACCAGCACCCTGCATCAAATTCACAACGTCTCCGCGTAACATTTTGCGGTACCTGCACACAACACGAGCCGGATCGGGTGCTGGATGACGGAATCATCCGGGCTCTCTGGCTGCGCAGGGATGAACTGATTGCTCAACCTGAGCGATTGCGCAGTGTGGTTGTGCTGCGATCAATCGATGATTACCTGCAAGGAACCCGATATCCCCAGGATCTGATTCAGGAACTGAGGATCGAAAAACTCGCGCTGCAGGCCGCTGTTATCTAGAGATCCTCTGATCCCGTACAATACCGCCTTATGAAAGGTTCCGTAATCGTTGGGATGTCAGGCGGTGTTGACTCTGCTGTTGCTGCACTGTGTCTGCTCCGGCAAGGATATGCAGTTCAGGGACTGCATATGACCAACTGGGAGGATGACGACGCCTATTGTACGGCTGCGGCCGACTATCAGGATGCTCGAAGCGTCTGTTCAGACCTGAACATTCCCCTGCACAGGGTCAATTTTTGCCAGGAGTACCGTGAGCTGGTATTCGCGAACTTTCTTCACGAATATCATGCAGGTCGAACGCCGAACCCGGATGTGCTTTGTAACAGGCACATCAAGTTTGGTGTCTTTACCGACTACGCCCGGCGTTTGGGCGCGGATTGGATCGCCACGGGTCACTACGCTCGCCTGAGTCACGAGGGGGTGCCGCACCTGTTCAAAGGAGCGGACAGCAACAAGGATCAAAGCTATTTCCTGCACGCTGTACCCGGGGAGGCATTGTCGAACATTCTGTTCCCGCTGGGCGAATTGACCAAGCCGGAGGTTCGGAGCCTGGCTAACGATGCCGGGCTTGCTAATCACGCCAAGCGAGACAGCACCGGCATCTGCTTTATTGGTGAACGACCCTTTCGTAATTTTCTGAGCCGATATATCCCTGAGCGTCCGGGTGATGTCTGCACGCCGGATGGGAGCATTGTAGGTGAACATACCGGGCTGGTGTATTACACACTGGGACAGCGGCAGGGTCTGGGCATTGGTGGCCAGGCTACCGGGTCGGATGAACCATGGTACGTAGCCGGCAAAAGCCATGATCGAAACCAGCTGATTGTTGTGCAGGGTCGTGATCATCCGCTGTTACTTTCCACGGCGCTGACCACTCGCAATATCTGCTGGGTGGCCGGGGAGCCGGCAGCTCTCACGGCGGTAAACTCCCTGGAATCCAGCGCGCAAACCCGCTATCGCCAGGCCGATGAACCTTGTCGCATTCAGTGCAGACCTGACGGCACTATCGAGGTGATATTCGAAAGCGAGCAATGGGCGGTGACACCGGGGCAATATGTTGTATTTTACTCGGGAGATGAGTGCCTCGGCGGCGGAACCATCGAGTCCACTTCATCGATGGAAAATACCGGGTCAATTGATCCCGAAGTAGCGACTGCTTAATCGATCACTATTCGCTATAATTCCCGGCTGCTTCTGCCAGTGTTTGCGCATGCGGGCCACTAAACTGCTGTGCAGACTTTCGATCGGAGATATTCAATGGCGCAAATTATTGATGCAAAAACAGTCCTGCCCGTTGCGGGCAAGAACTATGAAATCTACAGCCTTAAAGCTGTTTCAGAGGGCCATGCGGACCGATTGCCCTACTCTCTCAAAATTTTGCTTGAGAACCTCCTGCGCCATGCTGATACCGACGATGTCAATGCCGACGATATCAGCGCCCTGGCAAACTGGGATCCCCAGGCAACTCCGAGCCATGAGATTTCGTTTACACCCGCACGGGTCATCCTGCAAGACTTCACAGGGGTGCCGGCAATCGTAGACCTGGCAGCGATGCGTGAAGCCGTTGTCGCCCTTGGAGGCAGTGCAGAGTCGATCAATCCACTGTCACCAGCAGAAATGGTGATCGATCACTCAATCCAGGTTGACTATTACGGTACTTCGACAGCGCTCAAGGAAAATATTGCAGTCGAATTCAGCCGGAACCAGGAACGCTATTCATTCTTGCGCTGGGGTCAGAATGCATTCAAAAACTTCAAAGTGGTACCGCCCAATACCGGAATTGTTCACCAGGTCAATATCGAATATCTCGCCCGGGTAGTTTTTGGCGCCGATGGTAATGATACCCAGGGTAATAGTACCTGCCAGGCATACCCCGACACATTGGTCGGAACGGACTCACATACGACAATGGTGAACGGTCTGGGGGTGCTCGGCTGGGGGGTCGGTGGTATCGAAGCTGAAGCGGCCATGCTTGGTCAACCAATAACCATGCTAATTCCGCAGGTTGTCGGTTTCAGGTTGACAGGATCACTGCCCGCAGGAACCACGGCTACTGATCTGGTGCTCACAGTAACCGAGATACTGCGTCAACATGGCGTTGTTGGAAAGTTCGTTGAGTTCTTCGGTGATGGGCTGTCCACCCTGCCCCTTTCTGATCGCGCCACTTTGAGCAATATGGCGCCCGAGTTTGGTAGCACCTGCGGAATTTTTCCGGTCGACAAAGAAACCATCCGCTATCTTGAGCTTTCCGGTCGTGCGCCTGAACACATTGCACTGATCGAAGCCTATGCCCGTGCACAGGGCCTGTGGCGTGAAGACGGGCAGCCAGATCCACTGTTCACCGATGTTCTGGAACTGGATATGGAGCAAGTCGAGCCCTGCCTGGCCGGACCAAAACGACCTCAGGACAGAATTCCGCTACGTGCTGCGGCAGAAAAATACCGCGAACTGAAATCAGGAATAAGCAAAACCCGTGGTGGCCAGGCTGACCGATCCTCCCGCGTGAACAAAGGCGACGAAGAATTCCAGATGTCAGACGGTGCCGTATTGATTGCAGCTATTACCAGTTGCACCAATACATCCAACCCTGCTGTCATGGTCGCCGCCGGACTGCTGGCACGCAATGCCGTGCGCCGTGGCCTGAGCTCAAAACCATGGGTAAAGACCAGCCTGGCGCCTGGTTCCCGTGTGGTCAGCAACTATCTTGAGAAGGCGGGGTTACTCCCTGACCTCGAAAAACTCGGTTTTGATGTAGTCGGCTTTGGTTGCACAACCTGTATCGGAAACTCTGGCCCATTGCATCCGGCCATCAGCAAAGCTGTGGAAGAAAATGACTTGCTGGGCTGCAGTGTGCTGTCGGGAAACCGGAATTTCGAAGGCCGTATCCACGCTTTGGTACAAATGAACTTTCTGGCATCACCGCCGCTGGTGGTTGCCTATGCACTGGCCGGCTCCATGTCAGTCGACCTGAATAACGACGCACTGGGCGAGGATGCCGACGGAACCCCGGTTTTCATGAAAGACATCTGGCCCTCGCAGAGTGAGGTTCAGGAAGTGATTGCCAGCAACATTGATTCTGAAATGTTCAATACCAGTTACTCCGGTGTGTTTGACGGGGATGACAACTGGAACCAGCTTGAAGTATCCGATCAGCAATTATATCCATGGGAAGAAGAATCAACCTATGTTCGCAATCCGCCATACTTTGAAGGAATGACACACGAGCCGAGCCCGGTTGAGGATATTGCCGGAGCCCGCCTGCTGGCGTTGCTTGGCGATAGCGTCACAACTGATCATATCTCACCTGCGGGCAGCATCGGTGCAGAAACTCCTGCCGGCCAATATCTCATCGACCATGGTGTCACTCCAGGCAGCTTCAATTCCTACGGATCCCGCCGGGGTAACCATGAGGTCATGATGCGCGGCACATTTGCCAATATCCGGCTGAGAAACCAGCTTGCACCTGGAACCGAAGGAGGCTGGACACGACACATCCCCAGTGGTGAACAGATGTCGATATTCGATGCTGCGACCCGCTACGCATCCGAATCTGTTCCTTTGATGATTATCGGCGGCAAGGAATACGGTACCGGATCCTCCCGGGACTGGGCAGCGAAGGGTACGCTGTTGCTCGGTGTGCGTGCCGTGCTGGTCGAGAGCTACGAGAGAATACATCGATCCAACCTGATCGGTATGGGTGTTTTGCCACTGCAGTTCAATGATGGCGATAATGCTGATTCCCTTGGCATCACGGGTGATGAAACATTTGATGTAACCGGACTTGATGGCGGGTGCGCTGATAGTGTCACCGTTACCGTTACAGCATCAGACGGCTCAGCTAAAAGTTTTACTGCGCAGGTACGTATTGATACACCCAAAGAGCGGGACTACTTCATGCATGGGGGCATTCTCCAATATGTGCTGAGGCAACTCGCTGACAGCGCTTCCTGACCACAACACTTTCCACCGTAGTACCTGATTTCAAATGGCAGCGATTCTGGAAGTCATTGACCTGGTGAAAACATACCCGGGTGTAGAAGCTGTCAGAGGGATCAGTTTCAGCCTGGCTGCCGGAACCTGTTTCGGTGTCCTGGGCCCAAACGGCGCGGGAAAAACGACGACTGTGGAAATGATCGAAGGTGTTACCGAACCAACTTCCGGGGAAATCCGGTACAAGGGGGAGCGGGCTGGAAAAAGGTTTCGCAATGAGGCCGGTATTCAATTTCAAAGCACCTCTTTACAGCAGTTTCTGACTGTCGGGGAATCACTGAAGCTATTTCATAGTCTGTATACCCGTCATGCAAACCTGGAAGATGTTGTTGAAGACTGCTCATTGGGAGACCTGCTTAATCGGGATACCCGGAAATTATCCGGTGGGCAGTTTCAAAGAGTCTTGCTGGCTATCGCACTGATCAATGATCCGGACATTCTGTTTCTGGACGAACCAACGACCGGGCTGGACCCTCAGGCGCGGCGTAATTTCTGGGCGCTGGTAGAGCGAATCAAGGCCCGTGGAAAAACCATTATGCTGACAACGCACTACATGGATGAGGCCTACGTGTTGTGTGACAAGATCGCGATCATGGATAACGGTGTCATCATCGCTCAGGGGTCACCGGATGATTTACTCCGTGCTCACTACAACGAGGTAGTGATGCAACTTCCTGCAGATGATATGGTAAACCTGCCGGATGATATCTCGTCAGCACCCTTTCGAACCATGCAGCACAACGGTACTGTCGAGATATACACTGCCGATATTCAGGCCACTATCGGTTATCTGACTAATAGTGAAATTCCGCTTGGACAGCTTCGCATTCGCCCTTTTAACCTGGAAGACCTGTTTCTTGATTTAACCGGCAAGGAATTGCGCGCATGATTCGCAGAATACTTGCCATTCTGCACGCCAGAAATATCGAGTTTGTCAGAGACAGGTCATCGTTTGGCTGGAATCTCCTGCTGCCTTTTCTGCTGGTATTCGGCATGGGCTATATATTTTCAGGTGATGATCGCGCACAGTTTAAAGTGGGCGTCCTGCAGGCGGATACACCCCCTGCTGATAGCACACCACACCCGTTTCTGAGCACACGTTATATCGAGTTCATTGATTACGAAGACCAGCAGGAAGCACTCAGAAAAGTGGTTCGTCATCAGCTTGACCTGGTGATCAAACCCGGCCACCCGCTGCAATACTGGATCAATGAAGGGAGCTCAAAAGGCTATGTCGTTGAGCGACTCCTGCAGCACTCTGCCGGCAGTGATCTTGAGAGGCTCATCGTCGAGGGAAAAGCTATTCGGTATGTCGACTGGCTATTGCCAGGTATCCTCGGAATGAACATGATGTTCGGGTCACTGTTTGGTGTCGGGTATGTGATAGTCCGATACAGAAAGGACGGTTTCCTGAAGCGCCTCCAGGCAACTCCCCTGCGCCCGCTGGAGTTCGTCGTCGCACAGGTACTGTCCCGTTTGCTCCTGGTGCTCCTGATCACGATGTTTGTATACCTGGCCACCAGTTACTTTCTCGACACCATGATGGTCGGCAGCTTCGCAACCCTGTTTCTGGTAGCGGTACTGGGCACTATATCGCTGATCTCCATGGGGCTGCTCGTTGCGGCCCGGGTCAGCAGCGAGGAATTTGCGGGTGGGGTACTCAATATGGTCACCTGGCCGATGATGATGTTGTCCGGGGTATGGTTTTCACTTGAGGGTTCGCCTGACTGGGTGCTCCATGTTGCCAATCTGTTTCCACTGACTCACATCCTCAGTGCGGCACGGGCGGTCATGCTTGATGGAGCCGGACTGCTTGAAATCATGCCACAACTCACCCTTCTTGGGTTGATTACGGCCGCCTGCCTGGCTTTGGGAGCGAAGCTGTTTACCTGGCAGGTGGGATAGCCGGTGAATGATCTCGTCGACATCGGTGCGAACCTGACCCATGAGAGCTTTACTGATGACCGCAACGAAGTTATTACAAATGCTGCAAGAGCCGGGGTTCGGCGACTGATCGTTACCGGGGCGAGCATTGAGGGCAGCCATAAAGCTCTGCAACTGGCCCGGGAGCAGCCCAATACACTTTTTGCCACAGCCGGCATCCATCCGCATCATGCCAGTGACTATGATCCGGAGGCCGATCGGGTACTCCGCAATCTGGCGGCCGATCATTCCATCGTTGCCATTGGAGAATGCGGGCTCGATTATTTTCGAAACTTTTCACCAGTCGAAGCCCAGCTTGCCGCATTCGAAGCTCAACTCAAAATAGCCGTTGATATTCAAAAACCTGTTTTTTTGCACCAGCGTGATGCGCATGACGCATTTCTGGATGTACTCAGGCGATACATTGATCAAATACCTGGTGGCGTCGCCCATTGTTTCACCGGCGGCATACAAGAGCTTGAAGCATATCTCGAACTTGGCCTCCACATAGGCGTGACAGGCTGGATATGCGATGAACGACGCGGTAGCAAGTTGCAACAGACTGTTTCGAGAATTCCACTGAACCGTATCCTGCTTGAAACAGATGCCCCCTATCTGCTACCGAGAGATCTCAAACATCCACCGTCAGGGCGCAGAAATGTTCCCGAGTTATTGCCGCATATCCTGGAAGTTGTTGCGCATCATATGGACATTCAGGCTGATCAACTTGCGCATGCAGCGACACACAATTCGGAACAGCTGTTTTCTCTGGTATAGGGCTCTGTATTGGCAGAGCCGGATTTTACCCGCCGAAAATTTACTTGCGTAGCAGCATATCAAGGCGCGTCGATACTGCTTCATCTCGCAAACGATCCCAGTAGCTGGAGAATGCATCAAGTGCAGAATCACTATGCGATCCCCTGTTTTTTTCAAGCCGATTCAGCAATGTCTCAAGCATAATCGTCTGGTCCGGGAGCCCTTTGCTAAACACTGCAGACCCGGAAAATGCCACATAGCCTTCTACCGGAACTTCGGGAATAATTCTGGCGACTGCTGCAACGCGGTCATACAACGCGTGTTGAGGATTGCTGAAAGTGAATCTGCGTTTGTCTGAGATAACTGTCCAGTCATCCATTCCATCACTGCCGAAAACATGTCCCTCAACATCTTTCAGGTCGAGAATCACTACACCGGTTGATGTCAGCAACGCGTAGTGGATATGAATTTCGCCCTCGTTACTGTCGGAAATAACAAAATCAGCCAGCATCGCAATACAACATCGCTGCAATCTGTTCTCGATTGTTCGCCGGCAACGGCGGACTCGAATCAACCAGATTATGCCAAGCAATGCCAGGATCAGCCCGGCACCGATGGCGGCTATTCCCAAAGGGTTGCTGACTATTTCTGCCACCGGATCCATAGCCTATAAACGGCTGGCAATTTCATCAAGGGACGCAGAAATTGTTTCATACTGTGAAGGCCATGTCAGCAGTTCAGCCAGCTCCGCAGGAGCGGCAATTGACGTACCAAGAAGGGGCTCCACAATGGTATCGAATTTTGCAGCATGGGCTGTCGCCACAACAACCCAATGATTATTCCGGCGTCGGCTTTCAGGCAGCATCCGGTATGCATGAAAACCCGTAGCGGTATGAGGACACCACGCAATTTCATGGCGCTGATATTCATCAGCAATTGTCGCTTTGATCGTCTCATCACTCACCGTCACGGCGCTGAATTCCTGACGCATCTGATCTACATCAGTATTCAACAATTGCAAACGCTCCATATTGCTCGGGTCACCTACGTCCATCGCTGACGCCAGCGTTGCAACACTGGAGCGAGGCACCCACTCGCCATTCAAAAGGTAGTCAGGGATCGTCGTATTCGCATTGGTTGCAAACACGATGTCACCGATCGGCATACCCATCCGTCTGGCCCAGACACAGGCAAGCCCGTTGCCCAGATTCCCGGTAGGAATAACGAAACTGGTCTTTTCTCCGGTAGCCCGGAAGTGCCGGATGCTTGCTGCTGCATAATATGCAGATTGAGGCAGCAGTCGACCAACGTTGATGCTATTGGCCGAGCAAAGATGGTGAGCTTCGTTCAACTTGCAATCTGCAAAGGCTTCCTTGGCCAGCCGCTGGCAGTCATCGAACTCACCGCTCACTGCCAGGGAGATGATATTGTCACCCCAGCAAGTCCGCTGATGCTGCTGACGTGGCGACACTCGTCCATCAGGCAACAGCACCACAACACGCACACCCGGACGACGATGAAATGCAGCAGCAACTGCTGCTCCAGTATCGCCGGAAGTTGCAACAATAATTGTTATTGAAGCGGAGCAGGATTTTCCGGACTCGATGATCCTGACCATGGTTGCCGCAAGGAATCGTGCACCCACATCCTTGAACGCAGCGGTCGGACCATGAAAAAGCTCCAGTACTGAAAGAGGTGTATCGCCCTGCTCCAGCGAGGTCACGGGTATTGGAAAATTCAGCGCATCACTGCAAATGGCTGCCAGCTCCGGTTCCAGCACAGAGTCGGCGAAAAATGGTTGCAGCCAGAGCGCGGCAATCTCGTGGAAGCTGTCAGCAGACCGGAACTCATCGATATGACGTTCCGGCAGGAGTTCGGGCACGTACAACCCGCCATCAGGCGCTGTACCACTCATGATGGCATCCTCAATGCCGACAGCAAGGCTCTTTCGGGTGCTGATGAATTTCATTAGTCAGCTGCCTGCTCCGCCGTCTGCTTCACTTTCACCGGGATGCACCAAGATAGGCTGCCAGTCGGAGCAGATCGGCGAATACACCAGAAGCCGTCACCTCCGGGCCGGCACCAGGCCCCTGGACGACCAGTGCATTCTCATTGTAACGCTGTGAAGCAAAACGGACGATGTTATCGGTCAGGTTCATGTTTGCAAATATATGATTTGCCGGTAACGCTTCCAGCCGTACGGTACCGCCACCAGTGCTGTCCAGTCGGCCGACGTAACGCAGCACGTTACCGTTGTCATCTGCGGCCTGCCAGCGATCCAGCATTTGTTCATCGTAAGCGGCCAAGTCCACCAGAAAATCCTCAATCGCTCCATCCTGAAGTTTCTCCGGGACCAGGCTTTCAATCTCCAGGTCTTCGAGGCTCAGTCGCATGCCCATCTCTCGGCCCAGTATGATGAGCTTTCGGGCAACGTCCATACCAGACAGATCGTCCCGGGGATCAGGCTCGGTGTAGCCGCTGTCCCTGGCTTCACTGACAATTGTGGAAAATGGCGTGCTCCCGTCAAAAACATTAAACAGATATGCAAGCGTTCCCGAAAAAATGCCATCAATACACTCAAGCACATCGCCGGTTTCACGAAGATGGCGCAGCGTATCTATGACAGGCAGGGCCGCACCTACAGTAGTTTCATATAGAAAATAAGCACCATGTTGCCGCCGTTCCGCATAGAGCTGATCGTAAAACTCCAGTGAACCGCTATGGGCTTTCTTATTGGGCGTAACGACATGAATACCGGAGCGAAACCAGTCGAGATAACGGCTCGCTACCTGTTCACTGGCAGAACAATCCACCATGACGGCATGCGGCAGATGGTCAGCATTGACATGTTCTGCAAACCGCTCCCAGTCAAGCGGTTCGCCGTACTCATCAAGCAAACTGCGCCAGTTTTCAAGATCAACTCTTTTGTCAGCGAGCAGCATGCGTGATGATGTGGCAATACCCCGTATTCTGAAGTCCAGGCTGAATTCATCTTGCAGGCGGCTCATCTGCTGCGCCATCTGGCTGAGCAGCACACTGCCGACATGCCCCGGCCCGATGAGCCCCACCGAAATTGTGCTGGCTGACAGGTAGAAACCGGAATGAGCTGCACGTAGCGCACGTGTTACATCTTTTCGCTCGACTACCGCGGAAATATTGCGCTCGGATGAGCCTTGTGCAATGGCTCTGATATTAATACCGGCATTGCTCAAGGTATTGAAGAATCTGGCGGCCACACCCGGCAACCCTGCCATGCCATCTCCAACTACTGCAACGATACTGCACTGCAAGTTGGCACCAATACTTTGAATCTGTCCCTGTTCCAGCTCGGTTGAAAATGCCTGGGTGATCGCATCCTCAGCTCGCCCGGCATCGCTACTGGGTACGGCAAAACAAATCGAATGTTCGGAACTGGCCTGTGAAATCAGGATGACCGAAATACCGGCGGTTCTTAAAGCGCTGAACAAGCGATCGGCAGTGCCGGGCACACCAATCATCCCCGCACCTTCCAGATTGAGAAGAGCGACATCATCGACGGTAGTGATACCTTTGATTTTCTGATCGGATAGTTCGAATGAACCAATCCGTGAACCTCCCGCATTGGTATTGAAAGTATTGCGAATATAGATGGGAATCGTGTGGCTAATCGCCGGCGCCATAGTCTGGGGGTGGATTACCTTGGCCCCGAAATAGGCAAGCTCCATCGCCTCGTTGTAAGAGAGCTGCTCGATGACCGTGGCATCAGGCACGCGGTTGGGATCGGCACTCATCACGCCATCTACGTCAGTCCAGATAGTAATGCTTTCGGCATTCAGCAGTGCCGCAAGAATAGAAGCGGAAAAATCGCTGCCGTTTCGCCCCAGGGTTGTATGCAAGCCTCCGGGATCAGAAGCGATGTAGCCGGTCATCACAACGATTCCGACAGTATCATCCCTGAAATAGTTTGCCGCATTTTGTCCGGATTCCTCCCAGCAAACCGCCGGCCCCATCTCATCACGGTCTATAACAAGAATAGTACGGGCGTCAACCCACTTGATCGGCCTGCCATTCTCGCCGCACTGCTGTTCAAGAAAACAACCCAGCAGCCGGGTTGACCACAGCTCTCCATACCCTGCCACAAGATCACGACTGCGATCCGGGGCGACGCGTACCAGGGAAATGGCCTGCAACAGATCCGCCGCATCGGACAACTCGGTCTCGAATACATCCAGGACCCGGGCGATGGACTTTTCGCTGTCCATCAGCGCATTGACGGTTGCCTGGTACCGCGACCGGATGGCTTCCAGACCCGGCTCGATCTCCTGCTGGTTCCCCTCAGCCGCTGTGACCAGCCCCAGAAGCGCATCGGTCATTTGACCCATGGCTGAAACAACAACTGCTTGCCGGGGTGCCTGATCTTCGAGCAAAATTGCAGCAACACGCCGAAAACAGTCCGCATCCGCCAGGCTGCTACCGCCGAATTTATGTACCTTCCAGTCAGACTTTGCCATCAATGTCACGCGGGTCGTTCTCTTTATCCAGCACCGATCACCTTTTGTCACACCTCAGCAGCGTGGAACGGACACCGGCAAAGCTGGGTATGATACCTGTTCCGCATAATGCGAACACTAGCAGTCCGAATCTACACGAAAATATTGCAAAACCGGCGAGACCTATCAATAATCTGATCGTATCAAGGCAGTTGGCCGTCAAACAGGGTTGGTATTAGTGCCAAAAATATTCGTAGCCACTGTAGATAACGCCCGTGATCGTACCGATTTCGAGAAATCGGTGCTCAGACCGGTCGAACGTCAGGCCATCATCAGCAATTTCAGTGATGCAACCTATCCCGAATTGATTGACATCGAACGACGCGGGCGCGGTTTCTACGCCTGGGGGTTGAAATCGAGCCCGGAGAACGTGCAGAACTGGTTTGTAGCCGGTGTCGGAGACCTGCTGCTGATCGGTTATAAAGGCTCATATCGTCACTATGCAAAGGTGCTTGGCCGTTATGAGAACTCAAGCGCAGCCAAGGAAATCTGGGGTGACGATACACCGGATGAAGACCTGCGCGAATACATGTTTTTCCTTTCCGAGCCCATCACCATTGGTCTCCCCTATGAAGACCTGGCAGATCATCTACCCACGTCTTATCAAGAGTTTCAGCAAATTGATGAGACAGTCTCGAACCATATCAACACGGAATTCGGTACGCTGGAACGCTTTGCCAGAAAACGGCTCCTGAATACTGCCGCTGGCGGGCCAATTCTCGACATGAGTGGAATGATCCAGCTTTCCGAGCAGGAGCTGTCTCGTTTGCAGATGTTCGACCCGCAGAGCAGCAAGGAAGGTCGAACCAAGATCATTGAAGATCTGATCAAAAGACGGGGGCACCCCGCTCTGAGGCAAGCATTGCTGACTGCTTATGAAGCTCGCTGCGCGATCTCGAATTTTAATGCTGTAGACACGCTGGAGGCTGCTTATATCGTGCCCTATCGTGGCAAGTACACGCATGATGCGACCAACGGCATATTGCTCAGAAGTGATCTGCACGCGTTGTTTGATATGGGTAAAATCGCAATCGATACGCGTACCATGTCTATCATCATGGCGGATGAGCTGATGGACACCAGTTACCGGCTGCTTGCGGGGCGCCCATTGCGCTATCCCAAAGAAGAGGGACAACGACCCAGCACCGAAGCTCTGGACCTGCATCGAAAACTGGCAGGGTTATAGGCGGTTGTGCTCAGTGGTCGATTTAGCATCACGATCACAGACTTGTATCTATATTCTGCATTAGATATAGCAAATAAGATTTTGATATATATTCAAATAAATAATTCTCAGTATTACGAAACTTGACTCATGGTTTTCAACCCACGCTGGTCGAGACCTGCACCAAAACTTACCGGTAATCAAAATCGCCAACCCGCAGGGCACCCGGATCGTGAACGATCTGGCTACCCGGCTTGCATGCGCGAAGCGGGAAAGCAACAATCCCTGCCATGCAAATGTCCCGAAAAGAATTTTTGAACTGGCCGAAAAAGGCAATTTCACTGCTGGGTATGTCGGGTGTCGGCAAAACAATGCTCTCCAATGCATTACCAAAGACCAGCTGGTTTCACTTTTCCGGTGATTACCGGATTGGTACCAAGTACCTTGAAGAGCCTATTCTGGATAACATCAAGCAACAGGCAATGAAAGTCGGGTTTCTACGCGATTTGTTGCGCAGTGACTCCATCTATATCGCCAGCAATATCAGTGTACATAACCTGGATCCCGTATCGACTTTTCTGGGCAAACTGGGCAATCCTGATCTGGGTGGGTTATCTATGGAGGAGTTTACCAGGCGCCAACAACTGCACAGGGATGCGGAAGCTGCAACAATGCGCGATGTAGCCAGCTTCATCGCCAAGTCGCGTGAGATATACGGGTATGACCACTTTATCAATGATGCGGGCGGTAGCATCTGTGAGCTGGGCTATGAAGAGGCACTGAATGTACTGGTCGATAACACGCTGATTCTGTACATTCGCGCTCCATCAGACATGGAAGATCAATTGATTCAACGGGCTGTATCCAACCCCAAACCACTATATTTCGACAGAGAGTTTCTTGGGCGCAAGCTTGAAGAATATCTGGCAGCCGAGAACCTGGCCTCTACTGACGATATTGAGCCCGACCGGTTCTCACAGTGGATTTTCCCCGAGTTGCTTGCTCATCGCAAGCCACTCTACCAGTCTATCGCCGATTCCTGGGGCTATACCATCGACGCGCGAGCAATTGAAAACATCAGCAACGAAGCTGATTTTCTTGAGATGGTTGCTACTGCAATCGACAGGAAAAACTAGCCAATGGGTTTTTATCACCGCCATATCTTGCCGCGAATGATCAGTGGTGGCATGCGAAACTCGGTGATGACCGAGAAACGTCCGCGCATTGCGCCTTTTGCCACCGGGCAGGTGCTCGAGGTAGGTCTTGGATCAGGCTTGAACATTCCCTTGTACACGAACGCAGTTGAAAAGCTGTACGGTCTCGAACCACTTGAATTGCTCTGCCGCCAATCAGAATCGCTTGCCCTGCAAGCAGACTTCCCGGTGGATGTATTAACTGCTTCGGCAGAGGAAATACCGTTACCCGACAACAGCATCGATACCGTCGTCAGCACCTGGACACTCTGCTCGATTCCGGATATAGAACAGGCATTAACAGAAATGCGCCGTGTGCTTCGGCCTGACGGGCGGCTGTTGTTCATGGAGCACGGACATGCGCCTGATGCAAACGTAGTCAAGTGGCAGAAACGACTGGCCCCTGTACTAAAAAGTCTGGCCGGCTGTGACCCGACTCGCAAGATGGATGACCTGATTGCCGGTGCAGGATTCAGAATCAGTGAACTTGACGCTGGCTATTCGGATGGCCCGCGCTTTATCGCCTACCATTATATTGGTGAAGCCCGACCGGCATAGCTACAATTCCAATTAACCAATAAAGTAACAAGAAAAACACTCTGGAATGAATATCAAAACAACAAAACGCCCTCTCGACGGGTTTCGCGTTCTGGAACTCGGGCAATTGTTAGCCGGGCCGTTTACCGGGAGCATGCTGGCATATTTCGGTGCCGAGGTGATTAAAGTAGAAACCCCGGATACCGGAGACCCGATACGAAAATGGCGCGTGTTGAAAGACGGCACGTCACTTTGGTGGTACAGCCTCGGGCGCAATAAAAAAAGTATTACCGTCAACCTGCGCAGTGAGCAGGGTCAGGATATCGTGCGCCAGCTGGCAGCGAAATCAGATGTGCTGATTGAAAACTTCAGACCGGGCACAATGGAAAAATGGGGGCTTGGTCCCGATGATCTCCAGGCCAATAATCCAGGTTTGATCTACGCGCGTATTTCCGGCTACGGACAAACGGGCCCCTATGCATCACGCCCCGGCTTTGCATCCGTATGCGAGGGAGTCGGGGGCTTGCGTTACGTCAATGGCTTTCCGGGTGAAGCGCCGGTACGTCCGAACCTTAGTCTCGGCGATACACTGACAGGAATGCACGCACTGGTCGGGATCCTGATGGCCTGCATTCATCGTGACCGGGGCGGGAACAGCAAGGGACAGGTTATCGATGCGGCAATATACGAATCTGTATTTAATATGATGGAGGGAGTTGTCCCGGAGTACGACGGTGCAGATATCATTCGCGAGCCATCCGGATCGACTCTGACCGGAATCGTTCCGACCAACACCTACCGCTGCACGGATGATAAATTTGTCATTATCGGGGGCAATGGCGACTCGATATTCAAGCGATTGATGCTTGCCATCAAACGACCCGATATGGCAGAAGATGAGCGCTTTTCCGACAATGCCGGTCGGGTTGAACATGAACCGGAAATCGATGCAGCCATTACGCAATGGACCTCTTCCCGTACTTCAGCTGACGTATTGGCAGTGATGGAAGATGCGGCTGTTCCGTCCGGCCCTATCAACAGTGTTGCCGATATGCTCGAGGACGAGCATTTCAAGGCCAGAAACCTGTTCGAAGAAGTCCAGGTCAATGGTGAAGCACTGACTATCCCCGCTATGCGACCTTTGATGAACGATACACCTGGCCGAACAGATTGGCCCGGCCCTGAACTTGGCGCACACAATGAAGAAGTGCTGAGCTCACTGCTGGGTTTCTCTGATGAAGCACTGAAAGCAATGAAAAGCGACGGTGCAATATAGCCGCTCATAAGACTGGAACCCGGAATATGCCGACTATTTTGATTACCGGTGCCAACCAGGGAATCGGACTTGAGTTTACCGATCAGTATGCTGCCGCCGGCTGGTCAGTGATTGCCTGCTGCCGAACACCGGATAAAGCCGATGCGCTACTTGCGCTGGCAGGAAACAGTCCTCAAATCGTTGTAGAACGCCTTGACGTGCAAGACCACGGTGCGATTGATGAGCTTGCCAAGCGCTACCGGGGCCAGCCTATCGATATTCTCCTGAACAATGCCGGCATTGTGGGGCCCTACCCGCTTGATGATCATCTCGAACGACAACATTTCGGCACTATGGATTATTCGGTATGGGATGACGTGCTGCATACCAACACTTTCGGGCCACTGAAAATGACCGAGGCATTTGTCGAGCAAGTCGCCGCGAGTAAACAGAAAAAAATTATCTCCATCTCAAGCTCGGTCGGATCAATCACCGAGGTGACAATTCCGGGAATCGCCTATGCTTCAAGCAAATCAGCTCTGAACCGGGTAATGACGATTGTTGCCAAAGAGCTTGCAGAACAGCACATCATCGTCGCAATGCTGTGCCCCGGCTTTACACGCACACGTATGATTTCGGAAAAACACTTTCAGTATGCGATTGAAACGAATACCAGTGTGAAAGGAATGCGAAAAATCATTTCCGAATTAACACCAGACGACACCGGCAGTTTCACTCGTTACAACGGCGATAAAATAGCCTGGTAGGAGCACTCGATGCGCCCGAAAAGCAGCGGGGCGATATCCGGGTATTCCTCCCTTCCCCAAGACACCGCCGCCCTGCCCTCCAATTGAACTGAATGGCCTATCCTGTTTTGGACTGCGCCTGAAACTGTTCTTCTTCGGTGCTGCCTTCCATTGCGGAAGTAGATGCAGACCCTGCCGTAATGACATTCTGTACCGCATCAAAATAACCGGTGCCAACAAATGCCTGATGTTTCGCTGCACGAAATCCGTGCTGTTCGTTTGCGAACTCCTGCTGCTGCAGTTTCGAGTAGGCATACATACCTTCCGCCTTGTACGCTCTGCTCAACTCAAACATGCTCAGATTCAGCGCATGCCAGCCTGCCAGAGTAATGAACTGATATTTGTAGCCCATCGCCGCCAGATCCTCCCGGAAGCTTTTCATTGTTGCGTCATCGAGATTGGCTTTCCAGTTGAATGATGGGGAACAGTTGTAGGCGAGCAACTGATCGGGGTATTCAGCATGAATCGCATCGGCAAAATGCCGTGCTTCAGCCAGATCCGGTTTTGAAGTTTCGCACCAAAGCAGGTCTGCATAGGGCGCATAAGATAATCCTCGATCAATCGCCTGTTCGATGCCGGGCACTACGCGATGGAAGCCGTCTTCGGATCGCTCACTGGTCAGGAACTTGTGATCCCGTGTATCCCAGTCCGCTGTAATCAGATTGGCAGCATTGGCATCTGTTCGCGCGATGATCACCGTGGGTACGCCCATGGTGTCCGCCGCAAGCCTTGCTGATATCAATTTGTTGATCGCCTCCTGGGTTGGCACCAGCACCTTGCCGCCCATGTGGCCACACTTCTTTGCTGATGATAGTTGATCTTCGAAATGGACTGCCGCCGCACCTGCCCGAATCATATGCTTCATGAGCTCGAAGGCATTCAGATTGCCGCCAAACCCGGCCTCGGCATCCGCAATAATCGGCGCCAGCCAGTCGATGGAGTTATCATCATTCATCCAGTGAATTTCGTCAGTACGTACCAGGGCATTGTTGATCCGCTCTACCATCTTCGGCACAGAGTCCACCGGGTAGAGGCTTTGATCGGGGTACATCTCCGCTGATGTATTCCCATCACCGGCAACCTGCCAACCCGAGCAATAAATCGCCTTGAGGCCAGCCTCGACTTCCTGAATTGCCTGATTTCCGGTCAGTGCCCCAAGTGCTGATACAACATTCTCGGTAGACAGTAGCCGCCAGAATTTTTCAGCGCCCAACCGGGCCAGTGAGTGCTCAATGTGAACGGAACCTCGCAGTCGAATGACATCTGCTGCCGAATAGGTTCGCGTGACGTCTTTCCAGCGCGGGCTGTCCGCCCAATCTGCTTCAAGTGCCTTAATGTCTTTTGCGTGAGTACTCATGAGCTCTCCCTATGTGCTCCCTATTCAAGGTATGCGTATGCTGGAACTGTCAGAAAATTATCGAGTTCCGGGTTGGTAATCATGGCAGCGAACATTTCCGCTGCCTCCTTAAAATGTCCATTCTGATAACGCTGGTCTCCCACTTCGGAACGCACCACGTCAAGTTCTTCAGCGAATAACGAATCAAATAACTCTCTGGTGATCATACGGCCATCATCAAGATGTACCTCATGGTGAAGCCACTGCCAGACCTGGGTACGGCTGATTTCTGCGGTTGCTGCATCTTCCATAAGGTTATAAAGAGGAACGCAACCGTTACCGCCCAGCCATGCTGCGACATACTGCACCCCGACACGAATGTTATGACGCAGCCCGGCTTCGGTAATTGCCCCTTTCAGTGGGCGAAGCAGATCGTCTGCCGTGATTTCGACATCCTCGCGCAGGACATCCAGTTGATTCGGCCCGGTCATCACCGCATCGAACGCTGCCATGGCAATGGGAGCAAGACCCGGATGTGCGACCCAGGTGCCATCATGCCCTGCTTCAGCTTCCCTGGTCTTGTCTGCTTTGACCGCAGCCATTGCTGCATCGTTCGCTGCTTCATCATTCTTGATTGGTATCTGTGCAGCCATCCCGCCCATCGCATGGGCACCACGCCGATGACAGGTACGAATAAGAAGACTGACGTAAGACTTGAGAAAATGCTTTTCCATCGTGACAGCCGAGCGATCGGGCAGCACAAAATCAGGGTTATTCCGGAATTTTTTGATAAAACTGAAAATGTAATCCCAACGACCGCAATTCAATCCTGAGTTGTGCTCGCGCAGCTCGTATAGGATCTCATCCATCTCGAATGCAGCAAGGATGGTTTCAATCAGCACAGTGGCCTTGATGGTACCCTGAGGGACCCCAAGCAGATCCTGAGCTGCGATGAATACATCATTCCAAAGCCGCGCCTCAAGATGGCTTTCCAGCTTTGGCAGATAAAAATAAGGACCGGTACCTCGTTCGATCAGGTTCCTGGCATTGTGAAAAAAGTACAGACCAAAATCGAACAGACTGCCCGACATGGGCTGACCATCGACCACTACATGCGCTTCATCCAGATGCCAGCCCCGCGGGCGCACGATGAGTACTGCAGGATCTTTGGCGAGTTCATAGAATTTCCCGGTGGCTGGATTGGTATAGCTGATTGTTCCGAGTGCAGCATCACGCAAATTGGCCTGTCCTTCGACCACGTTTTCCCAGGTTGGTGAGCAGGAATCCTCACAGTCTGCCATAAAGGTTTTTACATTGGAGTTCAGGGCATTGATGATCATCTTGCGATCAATCGGCCCGGTAATTTCTACCCGCCGATCTTCGAGATCTGCTGGTATATCAGCAATCTTCCAGTCCGCAGCCCGGATATCTGCTGTTTCCGGCAGAAAATCCGGCATTGCTCCTGAGTCCAGCTCAGCCTGTCGCTCAACGCGGCGTGCCAATAATTCAAGCCTTCTTTGGTTAAAACGACGTTGCAGAGTCGCCAGAAAGCTGATCGCCTCGGGGGTAAGGATCTCATTCTGGTGGGGTGTTGACGTCGCATTGATTGTGATATCAACATCCGCAGCCGCCTGTACCAATGGTTTATTGGAATTCATAGCAGAAAGGTACCCGAGCTCATGGTAAAATAATAGGATATTTTCACAATAGAAATTTCACAGTGTGAATTTCACAATATTATTCGTTTTTATGTCAAAAGTAACACTACAGCGCAATACCCACTTTCTTGGCTCCAAGATCCGGGCGCTACGCAAAAGGAATGGGCTGACGCTTGAAGATCTTTCAACGCGCTGTATCCAGCTCGATGCTCAGGCGGCTCCTTCTGTGTCCTATCTCAGCATGATTGAGACCGGCAAACGTGTACCTTCTCCACAGTTATTACAATTGATGTCGGATGTTTTTCAACGTGACATAAGCTGGTTTCTGGATGAAAACCTCGAGACTGATGTCCCCTCGCCCCCTGAGCGAAGCGGTGGCCTGAAGGGGATCCCGCTGGAACCTGACTTCCTGTTCTCGAAACCGCTGCTGCAGACTGCTCTTCCCGAGCTGTTGTCACAGACGGGTACGACCGGCCGTCAATTCGCACAACTGTTGATTCGGTCACATCAGGAGATGCAGCAGAACCGCTTCCCGGATCTTGAGCGGGCAGCAGAAGAAACGGGGGGCAAGCGGTTTCCTGTAGACGAGAAAGACCTGCTTGGTCTGTTTAAACATCATGGCCTGAAAATTTCCTGGTTTGATCAACCGCTCACTAGCGAAAAAGATGCATCAGGTAATATATCCAAAACACTGATGTGTTCTTTTTTCGAGGGGGCCGGACCCGGTTCGGGTACTGTTTATGTGAATAAACGGCTGCGCGCCAGTCCGCAACGGCTGAAATACGAACTGGCAGGCTATCTCGGTCACAAGGTGCTGCATAACGGAGATGGACTAAAATCGATTCAGGCTGCTGGCGGTTTGTTCGGCTCGCCGGCAGGTACCAGCCGTAGCGAATCCGACGATATGAATGCTCGGGATATCCTGTTTGCCTGGCGTGATTTTGAATGCAGTTATTTCGCAGCAGCGCTATTGAGCCCCAGGCTCCCGTTTAGACGCTTCCTGGTTAGGGAAACTTACGACCCGCTGGCCGGCGACAAAGTCGGACTGACTGCAGCCGTCGTCATGCGCAGGATGACTTCGGTATCACCCTACCCGCACTGGCATTACTTTGACGCTTATCCACCAGGCCGATTGCGTGCTGTGTACCGTGGCAATGGTATCCCTCTGCCCTGGGGCAATATGACGATGGTCAGCGACCCCTGCCCACAGTGGGCAGTATTTCGATTGCTGGATAATTCCGGAGCCAGAAAACCTGTTACCCAGATTTCACTGCTCAAAGACAAGGATATCTACCGTCTATACTGTTGCCTGTCACTGCGAACCACAGATGTTGCGGATAACAAGCACGTCATTTCAGTCGGACTCGATTTGATCCCAGCACTGCAATCACGCGGAATTAATGCCGATGCACTGCTCGATGAGGCTGTCGAACATTGCCAGTCGAACGGTGGGGAGGCCATGCTTCCCGACTCCTTATACAAAGAACTGAAAAGTGTCGCTCGCGTATTGAATATCGCCTGGATCGAGCAGGGACTGAATCAGCCAGCAAGAGTAATTTGTCCACGCCGCGGTGCATGCCCGAGCGTAGAACGCTGCGGCCATCACCCTGTAAAACCCAAGGGAGCCCCCCTGGAACAGATCCGGCAGGATTTGCTGGCGGGGTCGGACCTCGATAACTGACTGATTATAAGAAGAAAACCCAGCTAATTTCTGATGAAATCTGCCTTATACCTACAATTTCAGGTGCAAAATCGACACTCTAAGCTGTCGCAATTCACTCATGCTCTTTTCCCTCTTAAAGCTATGTTTTTCGCCCTGAAAACATGGCTCCAAGGCCTATAACCGGGCTGAATATTCATATTTTTCTTGTAGTACCAGTAACTTATCGAGGTCCGACCCCAGATGGTAAAACTTTGCCTGGGTTTAGCAGGTTTTTTGGGTCGAGAGCGTGCTTGAGGGTATGCATCAGGGTTATTTCGGCCTGGGTTCTGCATAGTGAGAGATACGGCAGCTTTTCCAGGCCAATGCCATGTTCGGCGGAAATAGAGCCTCCGATCTCACCTAGTGGCTGGTAGACCAGTTTTTCTACTTCGCTTCTTGCGTTGCCATCTTCGCTGCCAGCGCTGATCGCAAGATGAATGTTGCCGTCACCCAGGTGCCCGAAAATGTAGAGCTGAAGATCTGGCCAGCGCTTCGTTAATTCTTCTCGTACTTCAGCAACGTAGTCGCCTGTTGCCTTTAACGGCAAGCTGATATCAAACAGAAACAGGGGCTTTACCTGCAGCAGCTTCTCAACATCATCCCTGATGGCCCACATTGCATCCCGCTCTCGCTGTGATTGCGCAACGACGGCATCGATCAGGATTTCTTGCTTCAGGGCAGTCTCGAGAGCAGCCTGGAACCGTTGACTATCTGTCTTTTGATCACCGCCGAGTGACTCGATTAACACATAGTAGGGATGGCCAGGTGCCAACGGTGGTGTTCCCGAGAGCAGAAATTGGTAAAAATCTTCCCAGAGCACTTCGAAGGCACTGAGACAACCTCCCAGGGCGCCGTCCATATAATTCAGGAAAGCCGTTACCTGGCTGAAACTGCGTAAAGCTACGAAAGCAGTATCCTGACTCGTCGGGCGTTGTACCAGACGAAGCACCAGCCGGGTCACGATCCCCAAAGTACCCTCGGTGCCGATGAATAATTGTTTCAGATCATAGCCAGCATTGTTTTTCAGCATGCTGTTCATTGAAGATATGATGGTTCCATCAGACAGCACGGCCTCAAGTCCAAGAATCAGGTCTCTCGTGACTCCGTATCGTAATACCCGGTTACCCCCGGCATTGGTGGCGGCGTTGCCGCCCAGGGTCGCCGTCCCACGTGCACCAAGGTCCAGTGGAAACATCAGGTCATGATCCTCTGCAGCCTCCTGCACTTTTTGCAGTGTGATGCCGGCTTGAACTGTCATGGTTCGGCCGATGGGATCGATTTCCTCGATCTGGTTCATCCGCTCGAGTGAAACGACCATGTCCTGTTCCGTTGTCACTGCACCCTGTACTACACCGGTCAACCCGCCGTGCACAACGACTGTCTGGTTTAGTTCATCACACAGGGCAAGCGCTGCTGACACGCCGGCAGTGTCTGCAGGCCTGACCAGAAAAGCAGCACGGACATGGTCTTCGGCGGCCCATAAACCCGATTTCCGATCCCGCAAGCTGTCCGCAGTCAGAACGGCGTCCTGTCCGAGTATTTCTGAAAATCTGGATGCAATGCCGCTCACAGCATATCTAAATATTTAATCAGGTTTATATTATATCTTATTGTTATTACGAAATATTATAGAGATGGCATCACCTGCTCACCGATTATCTTAATCGCGTCGGCTGGATCATCGTGCAAACGCAGCGCAAGTTCATTGACACCTGCTGCCCGAAATCTCCGGAGCGCTTCCAGTTTATCAGGCAATTCCTCGAGCCCACCGGTCAAGGTGAGATTATCCAGTAACTGATTGATGACCCGGTCAGGGACACCCTCGATCTCATGGCTCCTTGCCCGATAAGCTTTGAAAAACCCCGTCATATTGTTCTTCACGGTTTCGCAGTCCTCATCGTTCATGAACGATTTCAGATACCACTGCTCAAGCAGGCCGCGTATCAGGAGCTCACGACGACCTTCCCGGATAGCAAGCTCGCGATCCTCCTTGATATGGAACGCCCATACATCGCTAACGCGGAAACTATCAACATCACGATCATTATCCACCACGGATTTGAGTACCGTTTGTACAGCATTTTCAACCAGGTTGAGCGGCACGTCACTCATCATGATTCCATCAGCGATGCGGCCCCCCATGCGCAGCATCTGCTCACGGTTTGCGCCAGCATAGACCAACGGTGGGGTATCAGTGACCCAGGATGCATGGTAACCACGCGCCTTGTACATTCCGCCCTCATAGCGAAGGGCTTTCCCCTTCGCCCCGCCCCGGATGATCTCGATACTTTCGCGAACAGCTCTGACCAGCCGGTCCGGCTCAATCCCCATGCCAGCGCACCAATATCCGCCACCCCCGACCACCATTCGTGCACGACCCTTGCAGCACTCATTCAGTGTCAGCAGCGCGTTAGCCATTTTCATCGGGTGCATTTCGTATGGGCTGATGACGACTACACCAAGCCCGATTTTGCTGGTTCTGCCTGCGGCCGGCATCAGACACATAAAGGGGTCTCTGGATGCTACATAGTTTTGAGTCCAGATCGTTCTGATCCCGTAGCCTTCTGCCTGCTCGGCAAGTTCTGCAACTTGATCCGGATTAAGATCCGGCTCCAGAATGACATCAATCTCCAATGAAAATACTCCCTGATCGCTAATAACTACGGTTTTTCCTGGCCGGGAATCTTAGCAGGAATAGGCCTATTCAGGAGGCGGTTTGCTGTCGTCATCAAGCAGTATCCGCCAGGCAGGCGTCTCCATATCATCGAACTGCCCCGATCTGACAGCCCAGAAAAATGCCCACAACGCAGCAGCGAGAACCAGCAACCCCAGCGGAATCAGCAAATAGATAATCTTCATTGCGGTTGTCCGAGCCCGGCAGCGCGCTCACAGCATGTCGTCGTTTTCGTGACTGAATTCGTCATTTCTTTTTGCCAACCCAGCCTCAGTGCGTTCATGGTAACCAGTAGTGAGCTGGCCGACATGCCCAGTGCCGCCATCCAAGGTGCCATCAAGCCACCGGCCGCCAGAGGAATGGCGATAATATTATAGCTGATTGCCCAAACCATATTTTGTCGCACAACCTGCATCGTACGCCGGGCAACAGACAATGCGGTACCAATTGGTGTGAGCTCTGTACTCATCAATACACAGTCTGCTGAATGCTGCGCCAGCGAGGTTCCGCTGCCCATCGCAATAGAGACATCTGCACCGGCAAGCACCGGCGAATCATTTATCCCGTCACCCACCATTGCAATGATTTCTCCCTCATCCTGTCGTTGCCGGACAAGGGACAATTTTTCACCCGGTTTAAGAT
>JAJRUG010000078.1 GCA_024277915.1 Gammaproteobacteria bacterium | reverse complement strand
TGCTCTGAACAGCTACATCAATCAGTTCTACAATTACCAGCGACTGCACTCGGGACTTAATTACAGCACCCCGGTGGAATATGAACATATGGCAACAGCAAATTAACCTGTGTCCGTTTTATCGGGGGAAGATCACACGGTTACCATCGCTGGCTTTTATTTTTGCACTGCAGTCGCGGCGTTAGGGGGCTCGGTTTGTCGAACCATTGGCGTAAAACCGAGTGAAAAAGCTCGAGAATGAGAAAGAGCTAGTGAAGAAGGCGATTGCCCTCGGCGTTGCATACGGTGAAAAACGTGGTGTCGTTGAGTTTGAGGCAACAGATTCGGCAACCGACAAACTCGAATATATTTACCGCTTGCTTGTACATGACAAGTTGATCCAGCCGCTTCACCCTGATCAAGTGGCGCAGAAATCGATCAGGCATAGACTGGCTATTTGGGCGTCGAAGCAAGAGGATCATTAATGAGTGCGGCGCCGGCCGCTGCCGCAGGCATTTAGGGAGCATATAGGAGAAACCGAGATGACAATTAAAGGTGGATGTTTATGTGGCAAGGTTCGTTACGAAGTCACTGGGCCACTCTTTGATGCAGATCACTGCCATTGTTCTATGTGTAGACGTCAGCATGGTGCAGCATTTTCTACTTATGCAGAATTCAATCCAGGTGATTTTATTTGGACCTCAGGAGAAGGCCTTGTAAAAGTATACGAAGCGTTGCCAGGTGGTGGATGGTGCTTTTGTAGTGAGTGTGGCTCGACATTAGCAGGAACCGACAAAGGTAAGATCACCACGGTAACGCTTGGTACGATTGAAGGAGATCCCGGTATAAAGCCGGAGTCACATATCTTCGTAGGCTCCAAGGCTCAATGGCATGATATATATGATGATCTCCCACAATTCGAAGAACGGCCTCCAAACACCTGAGCCTTCAGCCGTTACTGAAGGTGAGCCTCACTTTACCCGTTTTGCTATTGAAACAACCATACAAGTGCAATCAGTACGCACTTGCTGCGCAAGTGCCGGACCGGCTTACAGCCGGCCGCTGATCACTGCGGTTATATGCCTGCACCAGCGTTCTTTAATTTAAGGTGCTTGTGAAAAGGCTGAAAGTCCTTGTCAGAGTGCAGTAGAGGTAGTTTATTTTCAATACAGTAGGTTGCAATGATCGTGTCGATTGTTTTACGTATGGTGATTCCCTTTTTTCGCAACATCCGAAAATTCTCTGCACTTTTCAGTGCAATGACGGTATCAAGCATATTGACGATGACAAGAGACATCAAAAGTTCTTTAGCTTTGCGAAAGTCCTTCTCTGTTCGAAATCCTTGTAGTACTTCAGTGAGCATCAAGTCACCGATAGCAACAGGTTCATCTCCAAGCAGTGAATCAAGTTTCCTCGCCGCTGAGGTGTTCTTGCCTGTAAAATAGTCAATCCAAACACTTGAATCAACAACGATCACTTATCAGCTCTCATGTCATCCAGATCACCCACCCAATCAAGTTTGCCGCGGAAATTTCTGATATTTTCCTGCTTTTTTAGCTTAAGCAGGGCTTTTAGCCCCATTTCCACAACTTCACGCTTTGTCCTGAGGCCAGTTGCCTTCATGACCCGGCTCATGAGTTCATCATCAATTACAATGTTGGTGCGCATAGTGATTTACCGTGTGTATAATACGAAAGGAATATACACATATAAGCACAGGGTCAGGATGAGTTCAAGACAAACGACATATAAGAGGGATAGGAAGGGGGTTTTGATCCCCCTCCCTCCCACACCACCTGGCATACGGGTCCGTACCAAGGCGGTTACCAAAAGTGTCGGACCGTAGTCGGACAAGAAAACCAAGGTATAGAAGCTTGATTAACTTTGAAAATATCATCCTCACCAGCGCGCCTATCGCCTCTTGCGAGAGCCGGTCGGCTCAAACTGAGCATAGAGCATGGTGCGAGATTTCCTCTTTTGGCTTCAGGCCTTCGCTTCATCCGCCAGGAATCCACTACTATGCCGTCTGCTGACTTCTGCTCAATCACCCCATGCATTACTACATGAAGCGCTACCACCTGCAGGTGGGCGCAAAGTTGAGCAGATCTCCCCGGGCAAGAGCATGATCCTTCCCTGCACAACCGCTGCATTTACCCTCTCCCAGAGGTCTGGATGGGCTTCGTCATGTGGTGCTGACTCGCCCTGGGGCTCGGCCTTTATATGCAGTTTCTGTTCGTCGGCTCGCAGTTTTGCACTCAGGCTTCTTTCAGACGGTCGGTCGCCCTTCCGCCCTTGCCGTCGGCTAGTACTTTTTAAGTTGCCAGTAATGACTACTCTCCGGATAATGTACAGGGGACTTGCACCCCATAAAATCATGCCCATGCCGGGCACACACCAGTGAAGGAACCGGACGCGTTTACCGTCGCTGGCTTCTATTTTCCATCGCAGTCGCGCCGGTTATTCAGGCGTTAGGCGGCGGGTGATCGAGATGAGCTACTAAGACACTGAGAGGATAGAGATGGCGATCAACAGCGGTAAAGTTGCACTGGTTACTGGAGCAAGCAGTGGGATCGGGCAAGCAACGGCTGAGATATTTGCAGCGCAGGGAGCGAACGTGGTGCTCGCCGCACGGCGGGAGGAAGAGTTGGTTGGTCTTGTCAGTGAGATCGTGGCTCAGGGTGGTACGGCATCCTTCGTCAAGACGGATGTGTCCGTTGCCGAGGATGTGGAACGGATGGTCAAACACACAGGTCGACCGGAGGAGATCGCTCGATCCATCACCTTCTTGTGCTCGGATGAGGCAAGTTACATAACTGGAGCAACACTGACACCGGATGGCGGGTACACACTGACGATGTGATATCGCATGATGGCGCCACCTAACAGTCGAAAGATCCTGATACAACCGCGGAGATCTAGAGTAACGTCTAAAGTGACACTATGAAATCAAATGACTCAAACCTTGAGGATCAAGTATTTCGTCTCCCCCACCGGGATTGTGCGCGCATTGCCTTGACACTAATTGACAGCCTCGACCCAGGCAAGGATGAAGATGTTTCTGAGCTATGGCTCGATGAGGCTGAGCGTCGTCTTGCTGCTTATGATACAGGTCAAACGGAAGTACAAGAGGCAGAACAGGCATTGTCGGATATTGAGCGACAATTAAAATGACCTCGGTTCGCATCCTCCCCGAAGCCGAGGAGGAACTGCGATTGGCGGCGACCAACTATAAGGCAATGAACTGGACGCGTTTACCATCGCTGGCTTCTATTTCTGCGCCGCAGTCGCGCCGGTTATCGCGGCATTATAAGCCCCAGGTTTTTAGCGTCACCGCACTATTTGTCATTGTGGTACCATAGTGGTACTATTTGAACATGCCGCCAAAGATTCGCCAATTGATCCGAGACCTCGAGTCCGCCGGCTTCGCGAATCGAGGTGGCAAAGGCAGTCACCGTAATTTTCGACATCCAAAGGGTATTAATATCTCATTCAATGGTGGACCTGGTCAGGATGCGAAGCGGTATCAAATCAGAGAAGTTAAACGGGCTATAGAGCTGAGTGACGATGAAAAAGCATAATCAATACTTAAAAGTGGTCGAGTGGTCTGAAGAAGACCAGTGTTTTATTGGTCGGGTGCCCGGCTTGGCGTTGGGTGGTATTCATGGGAGAAATGAAGCCAAGGTTTATGAAAAACTCGGTACCCTGGTAGATGAGTGGATCGCTATTTATGAGGCTGACGGGGCTCCGCTGCCACCTGCTACAGCAGGAAGAAAATATTCGGGTCGTTTCAATATCCGATTGGGCGAAACACTTCATGAGCGGCTGGCTATTGAGTCAATGAAGGAAAAGGAAAGCCTTAACTCATTTTGCGTGAAGGTACTAAGAGATGAGGTGGGCTTATAACCGCTGCGCATTTTTCAGGTACTTTCCCGCGGCGCGTGTTGCAAGCGTTATGTGCCCTTGGTGGTTGATTGCGGAAATTCGTGGTAATTTATACCTATGGCTATTTCCGCAGCAGATTTACTGGAACTAAGCGTTGAAGAGCGCATCAATCTGGTGGGCGAAATCTGGGATTCAATCGCCGAAGTTCCAGAACAAGTTGAAGTCAGTTCCGAGGTTCGGGAACTGCTTGAGAAGCGCTTATTGGATCATCGCAGCAACCCGCAGACTAGTTCCCCTTGGAAAGAGATAAGAGCTCGAATTCTGGCTAGAAGATGAGCTGTAAAGTTGTCGTCAAGCCACTGGCCGAACAGGACGCGGCCATAGCACACGACTATTATGAGTCTTTGGCTGAAGGACTTGGCGGTCGCTTCCTGGATGAACCAGGTTATGTGTTCGCATTAATCGAGGAACATCCAAAAATGTACCAAGAGGTTCTTCCGGGTATTCGGCGTGCGTTGACGCATGTCTTTCCTTATGGAGTTTTCTATGCACTCGAGGAGAATACTGCATTCGTTATCGCTATCGTTGCAGACATGCAAGATTCGACACGCTGGCAATCAAGAACGGGCTCATAACCAGTGAATGAACCGGACGCGTTTACCTTCGCTGGCTTTTATTTCACATCGCAGTCGCACTGGTTACTGAGGCCTTATGTTTCAAATACAGTCTGCGTAACAGACGATTAATATCAAGCTACAAAAAAATATAGGAGAGATTTATGGCCAAGGGAAAGGATGCAAAAAAGGCAGTCAAAAAGAAACCTGAAAAAACTCTGAAAGAAAAGCGCAATGAGAAAAAGGAAAAAAAGGCCAATAAACGATAAGTATGGGTCCTGAACACGAGGGCGCTGAAATTCAAATCATTGGTCAGCTGTAATTACCTGGCGTAGCGATGACATTCGGATTATCTCTGTTCGGCGATCTCGTGTTGAAGAGGTAGCACTGTATGAAAGCCAAGAAATTTGACAGTGATTTTGATCACGGCAAAGATGTATCCAACGCTCTGGATTTATCCAAAGCTCGACATCCGAAGCAGAAGCAAAGACGTGTCAATGTTGATTTTCCAACATGGATGATAGAGAGGCTCGATAGAGAAGCAGGCCGACTGGGTGTAACACGGCAATCAATCATTAAAATATGGCTAGCCGAAAAATTGGAGCAATCAGCCTCTACCAGGTCAATGCAGACTGATAAGCGTACCACCGGCTGCTGATCAGGGCGGTTAACATGAACCCGCATTCCTGCAGCCTCTTTTTCATCTCAGGCGCCCTGGATACAGCTCTACTGCGCTTTCGGTGGATGGTTGTTGATCGTACGAAATACAGTAGCAAGTGTGATGTTACGAACGTCGGGCGATAACACGATGTCTGCCACTTCAGCCGCGCGGCATTCGTTACCGCTGTACACTCTGTCGATCAGGCGCCGTGCTTCGATTGGTGCAAGGGCGCGAGTATGCAGCGTAGCAAAGCAGCGACCGGGACGAAGCAACGCTTCGTCGATGTCACCGACGTTCGGAAGATTGGTCGTAAATATTATCTTGCGCCCAAGGGCTCGCACAACGCCGTCGGCTATTGCCAAAAAACGATGGAGGTCGGCATTTCCATCGGCACGCGCTGTCAGCACATGGTCAGCGTCCTCCACGACAAACGCATCGTGGGAGCCGGTGATGAATTCCACAAAGATTTCATCATTTTCCAACGTACGTCTGTCCGCCGTATAAAGCACCTGGGCACTGTCGCCCTTGCGGCGCGACATGGCGGCGAGAATCGCACGAACCAGCCGCGTCTTTCCCGTGCCCGGAGTGCCCTGGAGCACTAACACCGTTTCGCTGGCTTCCAGATACCGATGGATGAAGGATGCAACCGGCTCTTTGAGCATTGGATATGCCTCATCGAGCAGAGCCGAATCGGCCAACTCATCAAAAGCAACATTTGAAAGGCCAACATGTGCGCTCGAGAAATACCAGTCGATGGTGAAAATTTCCTCGCGGATACGCTGCTCGCCGACAATGTCGAGCAAATGTGATCGTACGGACTCGAGCTTTGCAAGGCTTGCAGCCCAGATATCAAAAGTGCCGGAGCAATAGTCTGTCTTCCGCTTGCCATGCGCCTCCACCAATACGTCCGGCCCGTCGAGGATCAGCCATGCCGTATCAAGTCGCTGCGCATTGAGCCCGCCATCCAATGCAAGCCCATCGAACAGGTCTTCGATGGAACGGCGAGCCGCGAAACGCACCCGCCGATGAACCGGAAACTGCTTCGCACCGCAATCCATTGCGCGAAAGGCGCGCACTTTGAGAACCGTATCGGCCAGATCTCCCAGATCACCACGCACGACGATATGCGGCGAGCCTCCGCGCGCCCGCTTGCCCCGAATATTAGTAATGTCGAAATCCATGCGTTTCACCAATGGCTTATCGCCAGGCACAAAAAAACCCCTGTAGATTGCTCGCCAGGGGCTTTGTGCGCTGATTCGCGTCACTGCCACCGGCTCAAAGCACCCGCTTCGAGCCAGTACTCGAAAAGGGTTACGTCATTTCACGTGATATTGATATGCAAGACGTCGTTAACGTCATCATTGTGCTCCAAAAATGCAGTGGCGCAGAATACCCGAATACAACCTGATCAGCAATATCAATCGGGTATTGAAAGAAAAGTACCGGCAGTCATTGACCATGGCATTAAGCTACTGTTGGTTCATTCTTTTTATACGTATAATCATCAAGAGCAATTGAAAATCGGCCATGGCTATGGAAATCAAGCTCGTACACACAGGAACGTGTCACTGTGGCGCCGTGCAATTTGAAGCCCGATTGCCCGATGGGCTGGACAACCCGCGTCGATGTGACTGCTCGATGTGCCGAAAACGCGGTGCCATTGTGGCCTCGGTTTCCCTCAATAATCTTCGTATTACCAAAGGGGAAGAGAAACTTACCTTGTATCAATTTAATACCATGACTGCCCGGCCAGCAAAGCCCGAACTTTAGCCGGCTATACTTATTTAAAAAGAGGAAGTGCTGTGGATATTTCGTTTATCATTTTTCTTGCCATTGTTGTCGCACTCGTAGTCTATGTCGTCGCGATCTACAATCAGCTTGTAGCACTGAAAAATCGCTACAAGAATGCCTTCTCTCAGATTGAGGTACAGCTCAAGCGGCGTTATGACCTGATCCCTAATCTTGTCGAAACTGCCAAGGGTTATCTCAAACACGAACGCGAAACACTTGAAGCCGTGACTGCGGCACGTAACTCGGCAGCACAAGGCCTGGCAGCCGCAGCCGCAGACCCCGGAAATGCCGACGCCCTGAAATCCCTGATGGGAGCCGAAGGTGCATTGGCCGGCGCGATGAGCAAATTCAATATGGTGATGGAAGCATACCCGGACCTGAAGGCCAGCCAGAACATGATGCAACTTAACGAAGAGCTGATATCAACAGAAAACAAAGTGGGTTTTGCACGCCAGGGCTTTAATGATCAGGTCATGGCTTATAACACCTATAAGCAGAGCTTCCCGCAAGTACTCTTTGCCGGGACCTTTGGCCATGGGCCGGACGCCACCTTGCTCGAGTTTGAAGACAGCGAGGAAATCCAGGCCGCTCCCAAGGTCTCTTTTTGATAGATGGATTTTTTCCAGGCTCAGGATGCGGCGCGCCGTAATACCGCGCGCCTGGTGATTTTTTTCACGCTGGCTGTTCTCAGCCTGATCGTGATCACCAACCTGCTGGTCATGGTGCTGTTCGGTTTTCTTGAGTCCGGTAACGAGGCGATCACGCTGAGTGTGATTGCCGACCGATTCAACTGGCCGGTCTTTCTGACGATTGGCGCCTTTGTCGTACTGGTGATTTTTGGTGGCAGCGCATACAAGACCATGGCACTTTCAGGTGGTGGTACGGTGGTAGCAGAATCCCTGGGTGGACGCTTGATCAGCCAGAACACCACTGATTTTCACGAACGCAAGGCACTGAATGTCGTGGAGGAAATGGCCCTTGCATCAGGCACACCGGTACCGCTGGTTTACCTCCTTGAGAACGAGCAAGGCATCAACGCTTTCGCAGCCGGCTATACCCCCGGCGATGCGGTTATTGGCCTGACGCGCGGCACTATCACTTACCTGACACGAGAAGAACTACAGGGTGTGATTGCCCATGAATTCAGCCATATCCTGCACGGCGACATGCGTTTGAACATTCGCTTAATCGGCATTCTGCACGGTATCCTGCTGATTGGTCTGATCGGTTATTTCGTCTTGAGGTCCATGCGACGCGGCTCGAACAAAAATGCCGCCCCGATAATGGGCCTGGGGCTGGGCTTGCTGGTCATCGGTTATGCCGGCACATTTTTCGGCAACCTGATCAAAGCTTCAGTCAGTCGGCAGCGTGAATTTCTGGCGGATGCCTCTGCGGTGCAATTTACCAGGGACAATAGCGGCATCGCCGGCGCGCTGAAAAAAATTGGTGGTCATGTACAGGGCTCAGGGCTGGAGACCCCACAAGCACCTTCAATGAGTCACGCCTATTTCAGCACAGGCGTCAATTCTTTCATGCAATCAATATTCGCCACCCATCCTCCACTGGATATTCGCATCCAGCGGATTGATCCGCAGTGGGATGGTATTTTCCCGCCGGTGACCCAGGAACCCGGTGAAGAATACGCTTCCACCGAGCAAACCCGGCCTCCATCTAAAGAAGAGGTTGTAAAAACCACTGCGGCAGGCGTGATTATTGCCAGCCAGATACTGGATCGCATCGGCAGCACCAGCCCGGAGCAACTAGACCATGCAGTAACTTTGGTAAACGATATTCCGCAGAATATTCGCGATGCAGCACGTGACCCCTATGGCGCGCGGGCAGTCATCTACTGTCTGGTTATTAATCAGCAACCGGATATTCAGAACAAACAACTTCAGCAACTCATCGAGTTTGGTGACAGTGGAATTTTCGAGCTTGTCCAGAAACTGCTACCAACTCTGACATCACTGGAAACCCGGTTGCGGCTACCACTCATCGATATGGCGACCCCATCGTTACGCCAGTTGTCAGAGGCTCAGTATTTACTTTTCAAAAAGAACCTGTTGTTCCTCATGCATTCGGACAGCCGTATCGACCTGTTCGAGTGGTCACTGCAGAAAATACTGCTCCGTCACCTCGACAGGGTATTTGGCCAAATAAGTACAGGAGTAACACGACTTGAATCTCTGAAAACTGTAAAAAACCACATCAACGTCCTGCTGAGCATGTTGGTTCATACTTGCGTGAAGGATGAAGCAGAGATCAACGCAATCTTTGAGGGCGCCGAACAAGAGCTTGGACTTGGTACCCTTGTATTGTTACCACCTGAACAGATCACTATTGAAAATCTCGATATTGCAGTTGATAAACTGGCCTTGTTGAAGCCGCTGATGAAACCACAGCTGTTGAAAGCATGCCTGGCTATTATTAACGGTGACAAAAAATATTCGGTAGAAGAGATGGAGCTCATGCGAGCTATCGCCAGTGTACTGGACTGCCCGCTGCCACCCCATCCACTGACATGAAAGGTTCTCGATAAAAACCAAGGCCTGTCCTGTCCGATCCCTTTTTGAAGGGAATAAAGCGGACCGCAGGGAGCCATCCCGTCAAAAAGGGATCGGACAGGTCAGGCCGGACTATTGGACGATCAGAGCTAGTCCCTGACCCCAACACCTCGATTCATCAGAATCATGCAAATACTGAACAAGCCGACAGCAAAGCCAATAATAATTGCATAAGCCTGACCGATACTGATATCCGCAACGCCCAGCATTCCGTATCGGAATGCATTCACCATATAGAGCACCGGGTTTAGCATGGATGCACGCTGCGCAAGATCAGGTAACAGGGATATCGAGTAAAATACACCACCCAGGTAAGTCAGGGGAGCCAGAACAAATGATGGAATGATCGCTATTTCATCAAACGTATGCGCGAGCATCGCATTGAGCAACCCGCCAAGCGAAAAAACGAATGACGTCAGCACAACCACGCTGACAGTGACAAGCAGATTATTGATCTCAAGATGGGTAAAAAACAGCGCGACAACTGTCACCACGGTACCTACCAGCAAGCCGCGGATAACGCCCCCGAACGTATAGCCGAGAATAATATAGAAATTTGGTAAAGGCGCGACCAGCATTTCTTCTAGGTGCCGGTGAGTCTTCGCCGAAAAAAAAGAAGACACGACATTGCCATAGGAGTTGGTGATGACCGACATCATGATCAGACCAGGTGCGATGTACTGCATATAATCAAAACCGCCCATCTGCCCTACCCGCTTGCCGATAATCGTGCCGAAAATCACGAAGTAGAGCGTCATCGTAATGGCGGGCGGGATAATGGTCTGCACCCAGATACGCATCACGCGACTGAATTCCTTTCGGACAATTGTCTGAAAGCCAATCAGCTGCGTGCGGGTAGTCATGTCACTGACACCGGGGATTCAGTTTTCGAAGCCTGATGATTCTTGCGCCTGGTCAACCTGAAAAACAGCTCCTCCAGGCGGTTCGCCTTGTTTCGCATGCTGACTACCTCCAGACCGGCTGCCGATAGCGCAACAAACAAGCCATTAATGCCCTGATCTTTGGATACCTGGACTTCCAGGTCGTTAGGCCCAATCTGTACAGCTTTATAAGCACCCAGATCCGGCATGACTCCAATCGAATCACGTACATTCAACAGAAAGACTTCTTCATCCAGCTTGCCCAGTATCTTCGCCATGCTGTCGTATTCGACGATCTTTCCTTCATCGACAATCGCTACATGCCGGCACAGGCTTTCAGCTTCCTCCAGGTAATGAGTGGTCAGGATAATCGTTGTACCTGCCTTATTGATCTCCCGCAGAAAGTGCCACATGGAGCGACGAATTTCTATATCCACCCCTGCGGTCGGCTCATCGAGAATCAACAGGCGCGGAGAACTCATCAATGCCCGGGCAATCATCAAACGCCGCTTCATCCCGCCAGACAGGTTTCGCGGAATATCATTACGACGATCCCACAGTTGCAACTGACCGAGGCATTCCTCTGCCCGGATCAATGCCTTTCGCCTGGGAATGCCGTAGAAACCCGCCTGATTCACAACAATGTTAATCAGTTTTTCGAACGAGTTGAGATTGATTTCCTGGGGCACAACACCAATATGCGACTTGGCTGCCAAGAGTTCGGTATCGATGCTGTGCCCGAATACCTTCACTTCACCTTCGGTTTTATTAACCAAAGATGTGAGAATGCCAATCGTCGTTGTTTTACCGGCACCATTCGGACCCAGCAGCGCAAAAAAGTCACCCTCTTCAACATCGAAGCTGATACCGCGCAGCGCGACGATACCGTTAGCGTAAACTTTGGTCAGATTTCTTATGGATAGAGCCTGCATTGATCACGCATTGTGCATGGGGAGGCGCAACAAGCCAACAGCGTACCGGGAAAATGTGCGCCTTGTGGTTCGATCAAATCCTGCGGCGAGTACCAGGTGAAGCAGCCTGTGATACAGGCCGGGCGCCGGCCAATCCGAGCGGGATCAGTTTTAGCCGGCTGAGGTATTGGCTCTCGAGATCATCGCCACATGCTGACTGGATCAGGTCATACCAAATATCAGGTTGGTCACACTGATAGGCACGCAGCAGCCGCACACAGTGATTCGCCTGCTGACGAATCTCGCGGAATCTTACCCGGGCGAATTCCCTGATACGCGGCGGCGTCGGCCCAATGCACAGTGAAGCGATACAGTGATCCTGCTTCGATAGCTGCCAAAGATAGGTCATCAGACCGGCAGAAAATACCGTGGCAGTATCGTGCCAGGCCGACTCCTCCGGAGATGTTCCCGGTGCAGGTTATTCAACACAGCCGGGTAGTTGTTCCGGAGGAAGAGAGGAGAAACAGGCCAGGAGCCGTGGCGCACTGGCAATTGATCTCATCTGATCACTATCGAGCCTGCGCAATGATTCCACAATGGAAGGCTCAAGACCCAATACGGGCCGGGAATCCCGAGATGGATGGGATGCAATCAGATGGAGGAAATCCATATTGAGATCTGTCAATTCCGAAAAAAACTGAATATCCGGCTGTTTGTGCTGCATTTGCTCACTCCTATAGATTTCAAAAGAAGTTATACTATATATGGTCGATGGTTACCATATAAGGTATATTCCATCTACTTTTGGGCTCTCAGGCCATTTATTGCCAAAATCAGGGGAAAGGCACAATGCGAATTACAGATAACCGCTACGCCGGGGAGCTCAATAAATTTGATCTCGCCATGCGCATGATCCAGCACGAAGCACGGACTGGTACGATTAAAGCCTGCACAGGCTTTTCTGAAGACCGGGTGCGGAAAATCTACTCGACCTATTTCAAGAAGCGCAATGGCCAACAGGTCAAGCGAAAGCGGGGTAAATCACCCTCCCAGATCACCCGCTTTGTCAGCTCATCGATAAGACAGTCGGAAGCCACCGTGCTGGCCTGCCTTTTTCTGTACTTTGATCTGGCTGCATTCGATCAGCGTGGACGAATCGCGCAGAATCTTTCCATTGATAAAACCAGCATGGGCCAGCGGCTGTGCCAAGCCTATGAAAACTACCTGTTGATTCAACCCAACCCGCGTTTATCCTTCGAATGGACGTGGAATCTGTATCATTGCCTGATACACAATCAGGAACTCTATCTTGCATGGTGTGATGATTGTGGTTGCCCGTACGTACAGGACACTTACGCGCTGGACTATCAACGCTGCCCGTTTTGTGATCTGGCGGATCATCGTGCGATCGAGCAGAGCCGGTAACATCAACGCTGCCATAAATCTGGTAATGTCTATTGCTTACCGGCTGATTGAAGCCTGGTTTGATGCGGGTTCAGGGCCGCGCCTCGCCAGCCTCGGGTTTCAGTAGTCTATTTTTCCTGATCCTGTGCACTTTCGTAACGTTCAGACAGGTACTCCCGAATGTCGCGTAACTCTTGCGGAATAACAGAGTGTTCCATGGGGTAGCTATTCCATTGCACGTTATAGCCATTGTCTGTCAGCCAATCACGGGACTGCTCACCAAGACTGTATGGCAGTACCGGATCAAATTCTCCATGCGCCATGAATATTGAAGTACTGCGATTGTCTTCGCTGGCCTCCACATCAACCCGGCCGCGCACGGGAAGATACGTCGATAACGCAATAACACCGGCCAGCTTCTGCGGAAAACGCAGCGAACAGAACAGTGCGACAGCGCCACCCTGGGAAAACCCGGCCAGAATAATTCGCTCTGCAGGCACGCCACGTTCGACTTCTTTATGAATCAGCTGTTCAACAGCCGCTGCGCTTTCCCTGACACCCTGCTCATCGACGCGGGAATCCATATCAACGCCCAGCACGTCAAACCAGGCACGCATGACCATCCCGCCGTTAATCGTGACCGGTCGCTGCGGTGCATTCGGAAAAATAAAACGAATCGGCCGATCCGGACCGAGCGATAAGGCAGGAACTGCTGGTACGAAGTCGTTTGCATCCGCACCAAGGCCATGCATCCAGATCACGGTAAGGCCGGGGTTGGCACCTGTTTCCTGCTCCACAACTGATAGCCCGGTTATTTTTTGATCCTGCACAGATAGCCCCCTGATACTAAAAGGCGGGCATCATACCAGACTTGACATTCGGTGCATTGTCGATAGTATGCGCATATTAATATAGATATGCGCATACTATGCCAGTAGCAACCGAATCAACCGCCCAACGCAGAGAGGCCATCCTGGAGATACTTCAGGTGGAAGATGTGCTGCGTCAATCGCAATTGGTAGGCCTGTTGGCGCAACGGGGTATCACGGCCACGCAATCGAGTATCAGCCGGGATCTGCAGCAACTGGGTATCGCCAAGCTCGGGAGTGGCTATCAGCAACCCCGGTCAGAAACAGCGACGCGCGGCAATCAGTCTGAAAGCCGGGCCAGGCTGGTCCGGGTCGATTTTGTCCGCGAGATTAATACTGCCGGCCCAAATCTGACGGTCATCAAAACTGCCGTAGGGGCGGCCCAGACAGTGGCTGTATTTCTTGACCGTGCAAGCTGGCCGGAAATCGTCGGTACACTCTCGGGCGACGATACTATTTTTATCGCCACGCAAAATGTATCTGACCAGCGTTCCCTGGTCACCAAACTGCAGAACCATTTTTCAGACTGACTGATACAGCACGGAATCAACACATACATCATGAATGCTCAAAACACCGATAACCCGATTATCCTGGCTTTCTCCGGAGGGCTGGACACTTCTTTCTGTGTCCCCTGGCTGCAGGAAACCTGTCAACGCCCGGTGATCACCGTCACAGTGAATACCGGTGGTATCGATCCTGCGACCGCAACATTACTGGAAGAAAAAGCAATCGCTCTGGGTGCTGCTGAACACGTACTGGTAGAAGCACGACCCCGTTTTTTTCAACAGGTCATTCGATATCTGATTGCCGGCAATGTTCGCCGCGGGCAACTCTATCCGCTGTGTGTGGGAGCTGAACGTGGAATACAGGCGGCTTTGCTCGCTGAAGTTGCGGCCGAAAAAAACAGCAAGCTGGTGGCCCATGGATGCACAGCAGCAGGCAACGACCAGGTCAGGTTCGAGATCGCCCTGCGAACAATCGACCCGGAACTGGAAGTGCTGGCACCTGTCAGAGATGAGTCCTTCGTGCGCGAGGAGCAGCTTGCTTACCTGGAAAAACACAGCCTGCCGCTTCCGGCACAGGGCTCTGAATACTCGATTAATCGTGGCCTTTGGGGAGTCACCATCGGCGGGAAGGAAACCCTCGATTCGCACGGAACAATTCCAGAGAGCGCCTGGGTTCTGTCTGCCGGCGCACTGTCTGAACCCAAAGCAGCTACGCAGCACCGTGTCGGGTTCAAACAGGGCATCCCCTGTTCACTGGACGGCAAGCCAATGGACCCCGTGGCATTGATCGAGGCATTGGAAACCATCGCCAGTGCTTATGGAATTGGCCGGGCGATTCATCTGGGCGATACCGTGCTTGGCACCAAAGGGCGGGTTGCCTTCGAAGCTCCGGCCGCAGAAGTTTTGCTCACGGCACACAGGGAGCTCGAAAAACTGGTGCTCAGCGCACCACAGGCACGCGTCAAGGAACTGGTATCAGGCATATACGGCGATCTGATTCATGAGGGCAAGCAGCTCGACCCGGTGTGTCGCGACATAGAAAGCCTGCTCGAGTCATCCCAGCAGCTGGTCACAGGTGAAGTCACACTGTCGATGCGACCAGGCAGCTTGTTTGTCGAGGGCGTGACCTCTCCCCACTCGCTGATGACCGCCAGTAAAGGTGTTTACGGCGAGGCTGCCGGTGAGTGGACGGCGAAAGATGCTTTGGGCTATTCAAGAATTCTTTCCTTGCCCGGCATATTCCAAAGTCGCGCAGCAGCTGGCAGCGGAGAAAACCCGTCGTGAAAAATATTGTCACCGATAAAATTTCTTCGGTTGCGCAGCATCTCTCACTTAAAAGAGAGCTGCGGGTCAGCGCCGATATTCCCTGCGAGGAAGGCATTCTGATCGCTGTAGAAGTGCAGAATAACAAAGCAACCTATAATAATATCGAGCTGACCAGCGGCCGCATGGCACAGGTCAAACGCGGCGATGTCGTGGTGGGTGCTTTGGGCCAGCGCAAAGCCCTGTTTGGATATTCCGGCCACCTGCCCGAACAGCTGGTACCGGGTGACATGGTACAAATCCTGAATATCGGTGGTGTCATGGGCATCTGCGATTCTGTCAATGCAAACTTTGGCCAGCCTTTCGATGCCAAAGTACTCGGCGCGGTACTGGCTTTCCCTTTCCTGGGTGAAAGAATCGGCGTGCCGGCCCGGGCCGGCCTGACCAAACTCTTGCCGGAGCCGCATCTGGACACCAGGGGAATTCCTGTCGTGGCACTGGCCGGTACCTGCATGGATTCCGGCAAGACCGCTGCCGCCTGCGCCATCGTCAGCAGGTTGCGGCATCACGGCTACACTGTTGATGCGTTCAAGGCCACCGGCGTGGCGCTGAGGCGGGATATCCTCGCAATGCAGGATGCAGGTGCGCGTAACACATTAGTGTTCACGGATTTCGGAGTCGTAGCGACCACGCGGGAGAACGGCCCGCCGGTCACCCGAATGATGCTGAACCAGTTGGCAGAGAAAAAACCCGATGTCATCGTTTTCGAGCTGGGGGACGGGTTGCTTGGCGCCTACGGCGTTGATGCCATCCTGAAAGATCCGGAAATAAAGGCCGCACTCACTTGTGTCGTACTCTGCGCAAACGACCCGGTGGCGGCCTGGGGCGGCGTCAACATACTGCGGGATGAATATGCGATTGAGCCAGGTGTCGTGACCGGACCGGCGACTGACAATAATATTGGCAATCAGATTATCGTTGATCAGCTCGGGGTACCCGCTGTGAATGCAGTGACACATGGAGCAGAGCTGGGTGATGCAGTGGCAAAGACCCTCTCTTTCGAACTTTCATCATGATGAACAAGACACCCGTAATTGTTTTGGGCGGCACCGGATATGTTGCAGGTGAATTGCTGCGACTGCTTTCACAGCACCCGCTGCTCTCGGTCGCCGGCGTGCTGTCAGAAAGCCGGGCGGGCAAGCAGATTCACGATACCTTTCCAAACCTTCAACACTGTTACGGCGATACCTGCTTTTTTTCCCGGCAGGAGATTTTCGATTTGCTGAATACACCCACCCTTGCGGTATTCTCGGCAGCGCCCCATGGTGCCAGCGCCGGGTTAATCGCCGAGCTGATGACCAGGGCAGAAAAATCCGGGACGACCATTACCGTCGTCGATGTATCGGCAGACTTTCGCTACCAAGATGCCGGCGAGTACGCATCAGTGTATAGCCAACAACATGGCGCTCCGGAACTCCTGGATCAATTTGTCTGCGCCCTGCCTGAACATCTGGCCAAGACTCCAAAATCCCATGTGGGGCATCCCGGCTGCTTTGCAACCGCACTATTGCTGGGCATTGTGCCGCTATTGAAACTGAACCTGGTCACGCCGTCGTTGTACGCGATGGGAATCACGGGCAGTTCCGGCTCCGGGCGTTCGCCTGCCGGCACAACGCATCACCCGGAACGACATTCCAACCTCTATGCATACAAAGCATTGAACCATCGGCACAGTCCCGAGGTGGTGAATATCTGTGAGTCCATTACCGGTACCCGACCCGCGCTGCATTTTGTGCCGCATTCCGGCCCTTTCGCGCGTGGCATTCAGATGACCATTCAGGCTACTGTGCAGGACGGGATTTCTACAGACCGGATTGTCAGCGGATTAAAAGATTTCTATGCAGATGCCGAGTTCGTGACAGTCTGTGATCAGCCACCGAGAATCAAGGATGTAGTCGGCAGTAACTATTGCCACCTCTCGGCAGCCGTAGCAGATGACACTGTGGCGGTCATGGTGGTGATCGACAATCTGATCAAGGGTGCTGCCGGGGGGGCGATCCAGTGGATGAATCGTCAGCTGGGTTTTAAAGAGACAACAGGGCTGACCGCGCCCGGAGCCGCCTGGGTATGACTGCGATGCCAACTATGGATACCTCCGGGAAAACCTCTGCCAAAGCAGCGGAAGCGCAGCACCTGTTGCAGGTCTATGGCCAGCTGCCCATCGAGCCGGTCAGCGCACAGGGTGTCATGCTCGACTGTGGCGACCGGCAAATTATCGATTTTTATGGCGGGCATGCAGTTGCTTCCCTGGGTTACGCGCATCCGGCCATTCTCGAAGCACTGAATCAGCAAGCACGCAGCCTGTTCTTTCAAAGCAATGCGGTCGCTATAGATATTCGTGCACAGGCGGCAAATACGCTGGCTGCGTTCGCTCCCGAGGGTCTGAATAGAGTGTTCTTCGGTAATAGTGGTGCGGAAGCCAACGAAAATGCCTTGCGACTTGCATGCCGTTTGACGGGACGAGGGCGGGTGGTTGCGATCGAACAGGGCTTTCATGGCCGGACAGCGGCGGCCGGTGCGGTGACCTGGGGGTCGGCGAAATGGTATGGCTTCCCCGCCAAACCTTTTGATGTAGCCTTTATGAAGCGTGATGATGCCAACAGCGCCCGGCAGCTCATCGACAACAACACAGCGGCTGTCATCCTTGAGCTGGTGCAGGGAATTGCCGGAGCAGTTGATCTTGACCACGGATTTGTTCAAATCGTAGCGGATCTTTGCAAGCGCAACGGTGCCCTGTTGATCATCGATGAAGTACAAAGCGGTATTGGCCGGTGCGGCGAACCCTTCGCAACCGACCTGTACACTGTGGCACCGGATATTCTTACCACGGCCAAAGCATTGGGCGGAGGTTTCCCTTGCAGCGCAATGCTGGTCACCGACGAGATCGCCGGCAATATCAAACCGGGCGATCTGGGTAGCACCTTTGGTGGCGGCCCGCTGGCCTGCGCGCTGATCAAAACAGTGATTCAGGTCATCCACGAAGACAAGCTGCTGGAAAATGTGCGGGCACGTTCCACAGAAATCACGGAAAAATGCATCACCGGCCCGGTAGAAGCAATTCAGGGTGCCGGTCTATTGCTTGGTTTACGTTGCCGCCGCCCTGCAAATACAGTGCGCGATGAACTGCTGGAAAAAAACATCCTGGTAGGTACCAGTGCCGACCCGCAGGTTATTCGCTTGCTGCCACCACTGATACTGGCAGCTCATCATGTCGACCAACTGGCTGCCGCACTTGCGTCATTGCCGGAAACCTGAAGTAGTAGTGAGAGAAAGATAATGCAACAATTTTATGATCTGGCTGATTGCGGTGCTGAACAGGTGGACAAGCTGCTGGCTACCGCCGGCAGACTGCAAAAGCATCCGGAGCCCCGGGCTCTTGAGGGCAAAGTGCTCTCGTTATTATTCCTCAGCCCTTCACTGCGCACGCTGGCTTCATTCCAGGCGGGTATGGCGAGGCTGGGTGGCAATACATTTGTGATCTCACCGGATATGTCGATTCACGGGCTTGAAACCCGCCCGGGCATTGTGATGGACGGAGAAGCCGCCGAGCATATCCGCGAAGCCGTGCCGGTGATTGCATCCTACGGCGATGCCATCGGGATTCGTGCCTTCGCAGATCGTCGCAATATCGAAACAGATATTGCTGATACTGAATACAAAGGGCTTGGTGCGCTGTGTTCAACTCCGCTGATCAACATGGAGTCAGCTATCAACCATCCCTGTCAAAGCCTGGCAGACTGGAAAACCATGGACGACCTGGCTATCCCCTCACAAAGTGGCAAATTCGTTTTGAGCTGGGCATATCACCCGCGTGCTCTGCCACTTGCCGTGCCGTCCGCCACCGTTCATATGGCAGCCATGCGGGGCATGGATGTCACTGTGCTGCGACCTGACGGCTTTGAATTACCAGCGCCAATCATGGAAAAGGCCAAAGCTGCTGCTGCCCGATCAGGCGGGTCCGTGACCGAGACTGATGATCGTCAACAGGCACTTGAAGGCGCTCATGTTATCTACGCCAAGTCCTGGTCATCAACCCGCCACTATGGTGACCGGATCGGCGATCAGAAACTTCGCACCGGCCTGGAAGACTGGTGTATTGATGACCCGTGGTTTGAAACAGCGGATCGGGACTGCCGCTTCATGCATTGCCTGCCGGTCAGGCGCGGTGTGGTGGTCAGCGACCGGGTACTGGACGGGCCGCGCAGTGTTGTTATCCAGGAGGCACAAAACCGCATGTATGCGCAGATGGCTGTGCTCTATCATATGCTGGGATCGGGTGAATAATAATGGACACCACACAAGACAGAGACATCGTCGTTGCGGCACTGAAACATGCAGCGCCCTACGTGCGAATGTTCAAGAAAAAAACCTTCGTTCTGAAAGCGGGCGGTGAGGTATTCACCAGGGCCGAATCAACCCGCGCGCTGCTGGAACAGGTCGCCATATTGCACCAGGTTGGAATTCGAGTCGTGCTGGTGCACGGCGGTGGGCCGCAGTCCACGCAGCTTGCCGAATCAATGGGTGTGCCGACGGAGTTTGTTGACGGGCGACGGGTGACCGGAGAGAAAAACCTTGAAGTTGCCACGATGGTTTTGAATGGTCAGATCAACACACAGATTCTGGCCGTCTGTCGGGAGCTGGATGTTCCTGCGGTCGGCATTTCGGGTGTTGATGCCGGATTGATCAAGGCGCACAGACGACCACCAGTACCACAAATTGACGGCGATCCGGTGGACTACGGTTTTGTCGGCGACATCGAATCTGTCGATGTGAATATCCTGCATACCCAACTGGAAAGCGGCCTGATGCCGGTGATCAGCCCGCTGTCTGCAGATTCTGATGGTACTCTGCTCAATATTAATGCAGATACGGTCGCTGCGGCACTGGCTGCCGAACTTGGCGCAAGCAAGTTGCTTCTGGCGACCGGTGCAGCCGGTATACTTGAAGACAGGAATGACCCTGGCTCGCTGGTGTCCTATATTGACCTTGCCGGACTGCAGCGATTAAGGGAAAACGGTTCGCTGGCCGATGGCATGCTGCCAAAAGCTACAGCGATAGAAACTGCAATCAAAGGCAAAGTACCCAGAGTACATATTATTTCCTACCTCATTCCCGATAGTTTGCTGCTGGAGATTTTTACCAATGAAGGAACAGGCACTCTGGTTGTGAACAGCATCGATTCGCTATCCGATGCCGAGCAGTCAACAGGCTAGATCACATGAAGCGTCTTTGGGACAAGGGTGAACCGCTTGATGAACGTGTGCTGCGCTACACGGCGGGTGAAGATCACCTGCTCGATGAGCGCCTGGTTCCCTACGATGTCCGGGCATCAATCGCGCATGCGAACATGCTCCATCAGCAACAGCTGCTCAGCGAGGAGAACTTTGTTGCCATTTCAACAGGGCTGAAACAACTGGCGAAGGAGCATGAAGCCGGGGCATGGCGGATCAGCCTGGAAGATGAAGATGTTCACACTGCTCTGGAGCAACGCCTGACCGCCCTGATCGGTGAACCCGGCAAGCGAATTCATCTGGGCCGCAGTCGCAATGACCAGGTACTGGCAGCATTACGCCTGTATTTACTCGATGCCGCGGACATGCTTGCAACATCTGCCGAGCGCCTGGCAAATGCACTCGAGGCGCTGGCTGAGCGCGAAGCAGATACACAGCTGCCCGGTTACACGCACATGCAGCAAGCCATGCCCAGCTCGGTATTACTGTGGGCAGATGCCTTTGTTTCCGAGCTTCGTGATGATGCAGAGGGCATCGATGCAGCCACGCGGCGCATCAGCAAAAACCCGCTCGGCAGCGCAGCAGGTTACGGAGTACCCGGCCTGCCCATCGACCGTGAGGCAACGCGTCTGGAACTCGGTTTTGAGCAGACCCATACTCCGGTCACCGCTGTGCAGCTCGCCAGAGGCAAGGCAGAAGCCGGGCTGGTATTTGAGCTATGTCTGCTGACTCAGGATCTGGGCAGGCTGGCTGCGGACCTGCTGATGTTCTACACACAGGAGTTTGCCTTCATCACACTGCCGGCATCAATGACAACCGGTTCTTCTATCATGCCGCAGAAGCGAAACCCCGATGTTCTCGAGCTGGTACGTGGCGCCGGCTGCACGCTACAGGCCAGCTTGCAGGAAATCATGAACTTGCCCGCGAAACTCGGGTCAGGTTACCAACGGGATCTGCAGCGCATCAAAGCACCGTTGTTCCGGGCGATTGATCTGGCTGGCAGTTCCTGTGATGTCATGTGTCACCTGGTCGACGGGTTGGAGTTTGTTCCTGATAATATCGAAATGAACCCTTCGATCTATGCAGCCGGTCATGCTAATCGAATTGTTCTGGAAGAAGGCATCAGTTTCCGGGATGCCTATCGGCGGATTGCCAAAGAATTTCAAAATGAGGATGAATGAGTTGATGATCCGTGGCTGGAAAAATTGCGCTTCACGGTTGCCGGTTTCCGGACTGGTTGGCCTGCTGCTGCTGACCTCAGCATGCGGGCTCAATGGAGACCTGTACCTTCCAGACGATGAGCCCGGGGTTGATGGTGCTACTTTACCACTGCCAGAACAAACTGAAGATGAAGGCGATTCTGCTACACGTGAATCCGGCTCTGTCCCTCCATATTAAGAAGAAAACCAACCATGCCTGATCTGATGCTGGTAGATGGTTCATCCTATCTTTATCGTGCCTTCCACGCGCTGCCCCCGTTAACGACCGCCAGCGGACAGCCCACCGGTGCAATTGTCGGTGTGCTGAACATGCTGCAAAAGCTGCAGCGTGATAATCAGTACGAATTATTTGCAGTGATCATGGATGCCAAGGGGAAAACCTTTCGCGATGAACTGTTCGCAGAATACAAAGCCAACCGCCCGCCGATGCCCCATGAACTGAGGCAGCAGGTAGGCCCGCTGCTCGAAGCAATAGAAGCGATGGGGCTACCGCTGCTGAGAATACCCGGAGTAGAAGCCGATGATGTCATCGGTACGCTCGCTACCCGGGCAAGTGACGCCGGAATCAGAACAATCATTTCAACCGGTGACAAAGACATGGCGCAACTGGTCACCGATTCCATCACGCTGATGGATACGATGAAAAACCGAACCATGGATGCTACCGGCGTGAAGGAAAAATTCGGCGTCACCCCGGAGCAAATGATTGATTATCTTGCCCTGGTCGGGGATAGCTCGGATAACATTCCCGGTGTCCCGAAGGTAGGGCCCAAGACCGCGGCAAAGTGGTTGCAGGAATATGGCAGCGTCGAGAATATCAAAGCCAATGCAGATGCCATCAAGGGAAAAGTCGGGGAGAGTCTCCGGGCCAGTTTCGACCAGCTGGATATGTCCGGTAAACTGGCCACAATTGACTGCTCGGTCGAGCTGGATATCGAGCCCCGGGAACTGGTCGCCAGGAAGCCGGATACCCGTCGCCTGAAAACCCTGTATCAGGATCTGGAACTGCGCAACCTGCTGAAAACCTTAACAGCGGACGATAGCGAAGTGACCGCTGCTGCTGCAGGTTCGGAAGACAGCGCACCGGTGCAATCGAAAGGTGACTACACCACTATTCTTACCCGGTCAGAATTCGACCACTGGCTGGAGCGGATCACCAAAGCGGAGCTGGTAGCGTTTGATACCGAAACTACCAGTCTCCGGTATATGGAAGCGGAGCTGGTTGGACTGTCATTTTCAGTAACCCCCGGCGAGGCTGCCTATCTGCCGGTCGCACACAAGGACCCGATCAAGCAACTTTCCCGGGACGAAGTACTCGCAGCGCTGAAGCCATGGCTGGAAGACCCTGCACAGGCCAAGGTGGGGCATCACCTTAAATATGACGCCCATGTCCTGCGGAACTACGGTATCACGCTCGCCGGCATGCGCTATGACACCATGCTGGAGTCCTATGTTCTGAACAGCACAGCCTCACGGCATGATCTCGACTCGGTCGCCCGTAAACATCTCGGCGTAGAAACCATTCACTACGAAGATGTTGCCGGGAAAGGCGCCAAACAAATCTGTTTTGACGAAGTGCCGTTAGAGCAGGCGGCGCCATACGCAGCAGAAGACGCCGACATCTGTCTCAGCCTGCACGAGAAATTATGGCCACAAATCCAGGGCATCGAAGCGCTGGAAAAACTCTATACCAATATAGAGCAGCCTTTGGTCTCGGTACTTGAGAAAATCGAGCATCGCGGCGTGCTGGTGGATGAGCAACTGCTTGGCAAACTGAGCATCGAGTTTGCCGAAAAAATGGCGGTACTGGAGGAAAAAGCCCACCAGGAAGCAGGTGGGCCATTCAACCTGGGCTCACCAAAACAGTTGCAGGCCATTCTTTTCGAGCAACTCGAACTGCCCGTGATTCGCAAAACACCAAAAGGCCAGCCATCGACTGCAGAAGATGTATTGCAGGAACTGGCCAGCGACTATGCGTTACCGCAGTTAATCCTCGACTATCGCAGTCTGAGCAAATTGAAGTCGACCTACACGGATAAGCTGCCCAGGCAGATCTCCCGGAAAACCGGCCGCATTCATACTTCTTATCATCAGGCAGTCGCCGCTACCGGGCGCCTGTCATCGTCAGACCCGAATTTGCAGAACATCCCGATACGCAATGAAATGGGACGCAGAATCCGCCAGGCGTTCATCGCCGGGGAAGGTTATGTTCTGCTGGCAGCCGACTATTCACAAATCGAACTACGCATTATGGCGCACCTGTCAGGAGATGAAGGCTTGTTACACGCTTTCGCAGCAGACCAGGACATTCACCAGGCAACCGCTGCTGAAGTATTTGAAGTCCCGGTTGGTGATGTCACAACCGACCAGAGGCGGTCAGCCAAAGCAATCAACTTCGGGTTAATTTACGGCATGTCCGCCTTCGGCCTCGCCCGCCAGCTCAATGTCCGGAGAGACGAAGCCCAGGCTTACATCGACCAGTACTTCGCCCGTTACCCCGGTGTTGCTCACTATATGGAGCAAACGCGGCAGCAGGCCAAAAAACAGGGCTTCGTTGAAACTGTCCTGGGGCGTCGTCTCTATTTGCCCGATATCACTGCTCGACAGGCACAGCGACGCCAGTACGCAGAACGAGCTGCAATCAATGCACCGATGCAGGGCACTGCCGCCGACATTATCAAACAAGCAATGATCAATGTAGATGCGTGGCTGGCAGAAAGTGGAACCGCGGCAGACATTATCATGCAGGTACACGATGAACTGGTTCTGGAAGTCCGTCAGGATGCTCTGGAAACCGTAAAAAATCAGGTAGCAGCCCTGATGACTGATGCAGCTAATTTAAGAGTGCCGCTCAAAGTAGATCTGGGCAGCGGATTGAACTGGGATGAGGCGCACTAGCGGACCGCCGGGAGCCATCTGCGGCAAAGGTTAACGGTGCGTATCCTCGGGGTACACCGCCTTGGCATTTGTGCGGGTCACGCACTGGTTTGAATCATGGTGCCAATAGCCCGGCCTGCCCTGTCCGATCCCTTTTTGACGGTATGGCTCCCTGCGGTCCGCTTTATTTCCTTCAAAAAGGGATCGGACAGGGCAGGCCGGGGTTTGCCGCAGGGTTTCGGGATCGGGATCGGGGGGGGGATTGAACTTTTTCTGGGTCAGCTGCTCAAACCTTATGGGTGCGAAATGCACACCCCCGCTATCCTCCCTAAGCGGGCAACAATCAAGCCGGTTTCCCCAAGCCGGCAGACTGTGGACCCCGGGTGCTCCCCTGAAATAGTGCCCGGGGTTTTTTTGCTCGTATTCTATGCGTGGGGCTCCGGTTCTTCGGCCAGGAGACTGGAGCTGGGCGTAGATTCGATGCCACTGCCCGCGAGCATCTCCTGAAGATGCTTGCGCGCCATGTCAATTCCCTGCAATTTTGTGGCAGAAAAAAGCTGCAGGCTGGCCGCCCCGGCAAGCTCTTGCTTTGCCGTGGCCAGTGCGGTTGCGGCCTGGGCACGCTTCAGTTTATCCGCCTTCGTCAATAGCACATGAATGGGACAACCCACCTCTACACACCAATCAACCATCTGCCAGTCAAAACCACCCAGCAATCGCCTGACATCAACCACAAGAATCAAGCCGGCCAGGGATTCGCGATGATTGAAGTACTCTGCCATGAGCCCGCGCCAGTGCCTTTTCAGGGACCTGGCCACCCTGGCATATCCGTAGCCGGGAAGATCAACAAGGCGCTGGTCCTCCGCCAGTTCGAAAAAATTGATCAGCTGTGTTCGCCCGGGGCTTTTGCTGGTACGCGCAAATCCCCTGCGGTTAACCATGGCATTGATCGCACTGGATTTACCGGCATTAGATCGCCCGGCAAATGCTACTTCGGCTCCTGCATCAGCAAAAAACTGCTCGGGAAGATGAGCGCTGGTCAAAAACCGGGCATCCGGAAAAACGGACATATTGTGCTCACTGGGTCAAAAAGGGTGGATAAATATAGTGTAGAATGCGCGGCACCCCGGAATGCTGCGCAGGGTATGCAGCATCTTGATACTAGCACGACTTTTACCCGGGCATTTCCACTCAGAAAACAGGTGACCAAAACGTGAAAAACAAGAGTTCAGTCCGTATTCAGCAAATCGCTATGACAGCCGTCAGTTTGATCTGCTTGATGCTGGTTGGTATTTCATCAGTGCAGGCAGAGGGTTCTGCCGAAGCCGGGAAAGCCAAATCCGTAACCTGTGCTGCCTGCCACGGCCAGGATGGCAACAGCATGAACCCGCAATGGCCGAGTATTGCCGGCCAGCATGCCAATTATATCGTTACTGCATTGAAGACATTCAAGAATGGCGAGCGCAAGAACCTTCTCATGAGCGGCCAGGCTGCTGCACTCAGCGAGCAGGATATGGAAAATCTGGCGGCCTACTTTTCTGCTCAGAAATCAGTTGCCCGAACCAGTGATCCTGCCCTGGTCGCCGGTGGTGAGCGTCTCTATCGTGGGGGCAACTCGGACAAAGGGGTAAGCGCCTGTATCGCATGCCATGGTCCGAATGGAGCCGGAAACTCCGCTGCCGGATATCCCAGGCTTGCCGGGCAACACAGCGCCTATACGATCGCACAGCTGACCGCCTATAAAAAAGGCGCTCGCAAGACAGATCCTTCTCAAATGATGCGCAATATTGCTGCTTTAATGACCGATGATGAAATCAAGTCAGTGGCTTCCTATATCCAGGGTCTGCGTTAAGCAAATCCTGGATTTCGTGAAACAAACGAGTGTGATTATGGCTTTACGTATTAAACTGGTTTCCAGTATTTTGTTGTTAACGGTTTTTCTGGTCGCCTGCGGAAATGATCAACAACCGGCTGCAGTCACAGAAACTGCCGCACCTGCTGCCGAACAAGCAACTGTTGCGGATGAGTCGCCAACTGCTGATGCCGTTATGGCTCAGGAACCAGTCGAAGAGTCGGCTGGCGAGGATGCTGAACCCCAGACAGATAAAGGGTCGGAAATAGTTCTCGCCCCGGCTACATCTACATCTCCCGTTGCAGCTACGGATCCCGCTGACTGGAAATATGAGCAGGGGAAACACTTTACAATTCTCACGACCGCGCAGGGCACCAGCAGCTCACCGGATGTCATCGAGGTTGCCGAAGTATTCTGGTATGGCTGTCCGCATTGTTACAATTTCGAGCCATTGCTTGCTAACTGGCGCAGCGAGCTGCCCGATGATGTCCGACTTGTTCCGGTACCGGTAATGTGGAATCCCACTAACGAGATACATGCACGGCTCTTCTACACAGCCGAAGCGCTGGGAAAGCTGGATGTGATACATACCGCTGTATTCAAGGAGCTGCACCTGAATGGCAGGCCACTCACCGACCCGGCTGCCATCGAGAGCTTCTTTTCAAAATTCGGGGTTTCTTCAGAGCAGTTTAACCAGACGTTTCGCTCATTCGCTGTAGAAAGCAAACTGAAGCGAGCAAAGAACCTGACACAGCGGTATCGCGTCAGAGGCGTGCCTCTGCTGGTAGTCAATGGTAAATACACCATCGACGGACCAGAGGTCAAGAGCCTCGACGACACTCTATCCGTAGCGAAAGAACTGGTTGAAAGAGAGCGCCAGCGCAGGTAGCACCGGGAATTACCAGCGATTCCCTACTTTGCCTGCTCGTTATTAATCCAGCCGGAGTCGCCATCCGCATAGTGCTCTTTTTTCCAGATGGGCACACGGAGTTTTATTTCATCAATAATATAGCGGCAGGCTGAAAAAGCAGCATCCCGGTGATGAGCGCTGACGCCTACCCAAACGGCCAGATCACCGATTTCCAGAGTACCTGTGCGATGGATGCATGAAACACCGCTGACCTCGAATTGTTCCAGTGCTTCATCGAGAACCCGCTGCCCCTCCCTGATTCCCATTTTCTCATATGCCTGGTACTCAAGCCGGATAACCGGACGGTCATCATTGTGGTTTCTGACCCACCCTTCGAAACATACAAACCCGCCGCAAGCACTATCAGTTTGTGCCTGTCGATAGGAAGCAGGATCAAGGAGATCGTGTGAGAACAAGAAGTCGCTCATCCTCCTGCCACCGGTGGAATGAAAACGACTGAATCTCCATCCGACAACCTGCTCTCCCAGTCAGAAAATTCCTGATTAATCGCTACTTTCATTCTGCCAATATCCGGAAAAGCGTAGCGATCGGCAAGCTCTGAATACAGCTCTGCAGCTGTATCTGCATTGGTTTCGACCTTCTCTCTTTCTCTGCCTGCATGCTCTCGAAGCATTGCAAAAAACTCTACATCGACACTAATCATGGTTTTTCAATCCGGGAAGCGTTCGCCAGGCTTGATGAGCCTGCATACTCAATGATAGCAGTGAAGCCGACCGTCTCACCCGCAATTTTTCCTGTTGCCCCGCAAAAGCGCCAATGCTTGTCAGCAAACAAATGTATATAAGTGTTTTCCGAAATGCCGTAAGCAAATCACCGAATGACTATATACCCCCCTTCCCGGCGAGAATTAATACAAGATTTAGAACATACATGAAACACCTGAATAACGTTCAGGTGACCAGAGTTCTGAGGGCAGGCGTCAAACTCCCCCCGTCCATACATTCGATCTTGGCGTCTGCCCTCCTTATTTCACCCCTCATTCTCGTCCATTCGGCGATCTTCTTGATAGAATAGAGCCTTCCGGGGATATCTTCTATCGTCTAATGAATATAAACAGGCCTGCCTCCAACAAGCCCGCTTCGGGCGATGAATCCGGCAACGGGTCATCCGGCCGAAGTTTCGAAACAGATCTTGCGGCAGCGGAATTTGAAGCACTGCTTGATGCAACGGTCGATGCAATCGTTGTCAGTGACAGCAAGGGTTTTGTTATTCGGTTCAACAAGGCGGCAGAACAAATGTTCGGCTACTCAAGCGACGAGGTGATCGGGAAATCACTGAATCAGGTGGTCAAAGGTGCCGGGGCAGTGAATCATGACAATTACGTCACCAGATATGTCACCACCGGTGTAAAGAAAATTATCGGTGTAGGCCGGGAAGTGCTGGCCACGCGCCGGGACGGCAGCACATTTCCCGCCGCATTGTCCGTAGGCGAAGCCCGCTTGAACGGCAGGGTACGTTTCGTAGGCCTGATGCGCGACCTTTCAGAAGAAAAGAGAATCCAGAAAGAGGCGCTGCAGCATCGTGAGCAAATGATGCACACCAGCCGGCTTACGACGATGGGAGAAATGGCAGCAGCCGTGGCTCACGAAGTCAACCAGCCATTAAGCGCGATCGCGACCTACACAGCGGCATGTGTCCGCTTGCTGAACCAGGATGGAGACCACAGGGAGGACGTCACGGAAGCGCTTAAGGAAATTGGAGCACAAGCGCATCGGGCAGGTGAGGTCATTCAGAGAATGAGGCACTTCACCCGTAGCAGAGCATTCGAACGTACGACTGCAAATATCGAAGGAATGATTCACGCCATCCTGCCATTGGCAGAACTGGATGCCAGCGCAAACAAGGTCACATTGGCAATACATATGGAAAAGAACCTGCCCGATCTGACACTGGATGCCGTGCAAATCCAGCAGGTTATCCTGAACCTGTTGAGAAATGGGGTGGATGCGATGATCGAGACTCCGGCAGCGGAACGCCAACTGCAGCTAAAGGTCTATATGGAAACGCCCGAAATGATGCGATTCGATATATCCGATCAAGGGCATGGCGTCAGTGAAGATGTCCGGAAAAAGCTGTTCACCCCGTTTTTTACTACCAAAGAGCTTGGTATGGGCATGGGACTGGCCATTTGCCGTTCGATCATTAATGCACATCGCGGTAAACTGGAATACCTGAATAACCCGACAAGTGGAGCAACATTCTTTTTTACGCTACCAACCAATGTTGTATCAGGTGACGACATTGAACCAGAGGATTAAGCATTATATGACCAATCAATGTGTGTACGTTGTTGATGACGATAAAGCCGTTCGTGATTCACTCGCTCTGCTACTGAAGTCTATCGGGCTGCAGGCAAAACTGTTCGAGTCAGCGCAGGATTTTCTCGATGAATACAGCGCGGACTGGGCTGGCTGTATTATTCTCGATATCCGTATGCCGGGCATGAGCGGCCTGGAACTCCAGAAGAAATTGATCGAGCTGCAATCCCCGATGCCCATCACCTTTGTGACCGGGCATGGCGATGTTCCCATGGCGGTAGAGGCCATGCAGGACGGCGCATTCGACTTCATTCAAAAGCCCTTTCGTGACCAGGAGCTGCTGGATCGCATTAACCGGGCCCTTAACTGGGATTCCGAGCACCGTTCCGAGGAGCAGCAAAAGCGAGCAGTGCAAGAATGTTATGTGACCCTCACACCCAGAGAGAAAGAGGTCATGGAGTGTGTGGTTCGGGGACTGGCCAACAAGGTCATCGCTATGGACCTGGATCTCAGCCAGAGAACTGTGGAAATCCACCGCGCACGCGTCATGGAGAAAATGGAGTCCAAATCCCTGGCCGACCTGGTACGAAAATCGCTGCTGAATCAAACCTCAGGATAACCTGATACCTGGAGCAAAATGTGAACGACCATACTGCTAATTCAAATGAAGCTGAAATTCGCGAATCTCTGCTACAACACAAGGCAGTACTGGAAAAGCGGGTTAACCGGATTCATGAGCATGCGCGTAACCCGTTGGAAGCGGATTCCTCAGAGCAGGCCGCCCAACTGGGCAACATTGCTGTTGTTACAGCACTCGAAACTGAAGCCCGGACGGAATTAGCAGCGATTGATGCGGCACTTGCGAGACTGCTCGCTGGCACCTACGGGGCATGTAGCAGCTGTGGAGAGCCCATCAGCGCTGAGCGGCTGAAAGCCCGGCCTGCATCGCTGGAATGCGTTGATTGCGCCACGATAAATCAGGCGCGGTAACCATTCGAAAATCGGGCTGGGTGTGATCGTCGAGACATGGTGTCGTAATCAGCGTCTGAATACCCCCGGAAATCTGAAATACCGTTACTGTCAGAGGATACGTGCCGTTGACCTTTGCAGCGGAGTAAAGCGGACCGCAGGGAGCCATCCGCAGCAAAGGTCAACGGCGCGTATCCTCGGGGTACACCGCCTTGGCATTTGTGCAGATCACGCATCAGTTTGAGTCAAGGTGCCAATAGCCCGGCCTGCCCTGTCCGATCCCTTTTTGACGGAATGGCTCCCTGCGGTCCGCTTTATTTCCTTCAAAAAGGGATCGGACAGGGCAGGCCGGGGTCTTTCGCGGGGTTTCGAGATCGGGGGGATGACGATGCGGGCGGAGATTGATAGCAAGAACTGGTATTGGCTGTTATAGCTATTCCAGGTATTTTTGGAAGGGCTTCGGCAAGTCGTCAGAAGAGATTGAGTCCAGTTCCGGCGGGTAGGGACAGGAGTTGTAAGTGTTCCAGAACAGTACGCTGCGGTTTTTCAAGCGTCCCTTGCCTGCGTCTTCTATTAGAGCGGCAAGCGCTTTGCCCGAATAAGTGGTTTCCAGCTGTATGTCTTCGTGCTCTTTCATAAGATTGATCGCGTGCAAGGCTTCGGGTGTTGAGCAGCCGTATCCATCGCCAAAATAATCCTCCCGGTACTCCACATGCTGCAGTGGGTTGTCGAATAGCGGGAACCTGCTGTCCCTTGCATGCAGTTCAGTATTTGTAGCGTTGAAAAGATCGACAAACTGCTTCGGGAATATTCTTTGTGGCACTACCCGAACACCGATTATCCGGGTGTTCAGGCCAACAAACTGTAATCCAAGTGCCAGAGTTGCAAAGGTGCCCATGCTGCCGCTGGGCAGGTAAATAAAGTCAGGTGGGGTGATTCCTGTCTCCGAGAGCTGGCCTGATAGTTCGCAGGCTGCATTGACAAACCCCACTCCGCCAAGCCACTCGGCACCACCCCAGGTAATGACCGATATGCACTCCCTGCCGCCCGGATGGTTTTTCAGGGCGCTCCAGGAAAGGGTTTTGGTTTCCCGGTAGTTGGCAGCGAACAGCAGCTTTGTACCCAATAATGCGTGATAGCGGAGGGTTTGTTGCACGTTCCGCGTCACAGGCTGGGGGACCAGGACTGCGTAGCAGTCAAGACCCACGGCGCGCGCGTGTACAGCAGTAGCCAGTGCGTGATTTGATCCGAGAGCGCCAAAAGTAAGCACGGCATCACACTTCCTTTGCAGGGCATCGCCCAGCAAATACTCAAGCTTTCTGACCTTGTTGCCGGCATAAGTGGCAGCACACTGATCATCACGTTTTATTACCAACTCGCCGATACCCAAATACTCCGCGAGTTTATTCGCAGCAGATAACTTTGTAGGGAGTTGTGCGAGTTGCACGTATGGCAGTGATTCCATGAGCCCTGGATATCGTTGCTCCAGAAGCCGTGAATTGCTTGCCGGATTGCTCATTGGCAGGTATCCGGCAACTCTTCGGTAGTCAGGTTTTCCGGATTGAACTGACCGTCGGCATGGAATGTCAGGCCGCCGCCATTGAAATCGAGCTGTGTCAGCTCTCTGATCATTTCATAAGCCCGGTTCTGATCATCAATGCGGGGCCCGAAAGGCCTGACCTGAATCGCAGATATCACCTCACCTGAAACCAGCCGGCCAAAGCCATCGAGTACAACGTTCAGAACAGGTGCATAGCCCTTCGATTCGGTGACGCTGATGCCGTAGTAGGTGGCAAAATTTCCCAGGCTGTAGGCAATCAATCGATCGCGATATAATTCCATTGCCCTGGGTATATGCGGACCATGACCAATCACCAGATCGGCCCCGGCATCGACCATCGCCCGGGAAAATGCGACGACATCACCACGGGATTCTCCATAGTACTCTTCTTCGGTGAACGGAATCCGGGCGGCACCCAGGCCTTCAGCACCGCCGTGGAATGAAACCATCACTACATCGTGTTTTGCTTTAAGCCCGGCAACAAGACCGGCTGATTCCTCCAGATCCTGCGGGTACATTGAATGAGACTCAGCAGTGGTTGAAAAGGCCACCATGCTGATTGAAAGACCTGCCGCATCCCAACTCGCAACATCGCCAACCCGGCCGGAATGATAAATGCCCGCAGCGTCGAGGGCTTCCATAGTGGAAGTTCTGCCCTCTTCACCAAAATCACGCGCGTGATTATTGGCCAGGCTGATCACGTCAAACCCGGCATCTTTCAGTAACCCGGCATATCGCACAGGCGAGCGGAACAGGTAGCATGCATCAGGGTTCTTGCATTGCTTGGCCGGCTCCCCGCCATCAACAAGAACACCTTCCAGATTGCCAAAAGTAACATCGGCTCTGCTCAGCGCTGCTGTGACGCCTGCGAGCATGCTCTGGCCATCATCGTCAGCCAGGTGGTTTTTGGGGAAATCGGTACCCAACATGATATCGCCGACGGCCGACACCACGATTCGCTTGCACAGCAATGGATCTGGTTTCGCAACCTCTGCTATGACCGGCTGTGCAGCAACCGGGGCCGGTATGATCGCTGGCGGCGGTTCCGAAACATAAACAGTAGCGGCTCCAGTGCACCCGGCCAGACTGATGCAAATAATCGCTGCAGGCAGCAATTTCCGCCAACATCCCGGTTCTCCCGTGATGCCGGTGAATGACCTCACCTAGTCACCAACTCTGATGACGATAAAATCAACAGCTGCTTGATGCAGTCGGTTGCGCGTTGTGCCAAGTTCCGTCAAATCATCTATCGGGCCAATGCGTACGCGGTAATACACTTTCTGATCGATAGTGACTTTCTGAATACGCGACACAATACCAAGCAGGCCAAGTTGCGCTTTGGTGCGATCCGCATCCGCATACTGTGAAAAAGACCCCGCCTGCAGTACAAAAATGCCGGGTTGATCTGTGGTTCTGGCTGGAGCGTTTGCATGCTCTGCAAATTCCTCTTCCAGAATGACAACTTCAAATTTTGGCAGCATGTCATAAAAACTGTATCGACTTGCTTCCGCCTCAGCCGGCTCAGGATCTACGTCACTGGCAGGCCGGGGAGTTTCCGGCAGCTCGGCCGAACTGTTCACTTGCCGGACATCGCGCCGGTCACTGACATAGATTGCAGCTGCCACCGACAGGCCGACAATCAGGCCAAACAACATTGACAGCCAGCCCGGCATCGGTTCTTTCCGGGTATGCCGGGTCGCCTTCCGTTTGGTTCGCTTGCGAGGTGCTGCCACTTCCTGTTATCCCGCCTGAATCAACAATATTCGCTTACATCGTATCGGGGGCTGACACGCCGAGCAATGACAATCCATTGAGCAATACCTGGCGGGTTGCCAGAATCAGCGCCAGGCGTGCATTACGCAAGGCGGCATCATCGACAATAAATCTGTGGGCGCTGTAATAGGTATGAAACTCCTGTGCCAATTCCCTCAGGTAATGCACCAGGTGTTGCGGGGCACGCTGCCGGCTTGCCAGCTCGATCACCTCCGGATAACGGCTCAACTTCTGCACCAGGCTTCTCTCGTGATCTTCCGTAAGGCGCGCAAATTCCGCCTGGGACAGGTCGAAACTCAAGTCTCGGGATTCCATTTCCCTCATTACGCTGCACACGCGAGCATGAGCATACTGTATGTAGTAGACGGGATTATCGTTGGACTGTGATTTGGCCAGCTCAAGATCAAAGTCCAGATGCTGATCATTGGAGCGCATCACATAAAACAGGCGCGCCGCATCGTTACCCACTTCCCTGCGCAACTCGCGGAGCGGGACAAACTGACCGGAACGCGTCGACATCTGGACTTTCTCGCTTCCCCGGTACAACACGACGAACTGCACCAGCTCGACTTCGAGTGATTCCGGCGGTTGCCCCATCGCTTCGAGCCCGGCCCGGACACGCGCTACATAACCATGATGATCGGAACCGAGCACATCAAGGAGCAAATCAAAACCCCGTTCGCGTTTGTGCAGATGATAGGCAATATCCGAAGCAAAATAGGTGGTGCGACCGTTTTCCCGAACCACCACACGATCTTTCTCATCGCCCATATCTGTAGCGCGAAACCAGACCGCGCCGTCTTTAATATATGTCTGGTTGCGTTCCTCAAGAATATCCAGGCCATGTTGCAATGCGCCGGAGTCCATCAGGCTTCTTTCCGAAAACCAGTTGTCCGGCTGAGTGCCAAACTCGGTCAGGTCATCCTTGATATCACCAAGAATGCTGTCAAGCGCAATATTCAGTACCGCCAGAAACTGATCTTCACCCAGAAAATCCCGCGCCTTCGCGATGAGCGCATCGATGTATGCATCTGCATCGCCGCCTGCCCCATCTTCAGGCAGTGTATCGAAAAAGTTTTCAGGCACTGTGCGTACAGTTTCATCCAGCTGATCAAAAGCCAACTGTGCAATATCGGCAATATACTGGCCCCGATAGCCACTGGCTGGAAATTCGATTGCTTCTCCAGCCAGGTTCAATAATCGTATCCAGACACTGGCGGCAAGAATATCCATCTGCCGGCCGGCATCATTGACGTAGTACTCCCGCTCAACATCATGGCCGGTCGCCTCCAGCAAATTTGCAACGGTTGCACCATAGGCTGCAAGGCGACCGTGACCCACGTGCAGTGGTCCGGTCGGATTCGACGAAACAGATTCAACCAGTACCCGCAGGCCGGCGCCCCCGTCACTGCGCCCGTATGCATCACCCTGATCCAGCACGCGCTGTAACTCACTGTGACAAGCCCCGGTGCTCAACCGGAAATTAATAAACCCCGGCCCGGCAATCTCAATTGCCTCCACCTGCTCCGACTCCGGAATGTAGCTGATAATCTCCGCTGCCAGATCTCGCGGCTTGCGCTTCATGGTCTTCGCCAGTCGCATCGCAATATTGGTGGAAAAATCCCCATGCCGGGGATCCCGTGTCCTTTCTACATCCGGCGCAATCGATACCAGATCCCCGACATCAGGCAACTCCGCCATCGCAGCACAAACCAGCTTCTCAACAATCTCTTTCACAACACCCTGCAGAACCTTCCAACCAGACCGGGAATTCTAACGGAGAATGCCCGACTAAAGCTCCCTCCTCTTCAATCCCACAATCACAGCACTCTCCCCCGATCCCGGAAACCTCGCTACAAACTAAGGCCTTACCTGCCGGTACCCCCTTTTAAGGGAATAAAGCGGACCGCAGGGAGCCATCCCGTAAAAGGGGGTACCGGCAGGTAAGGCCGAACCATTGGCACCAAATTTCCGTTAACGACTTATCAAAACAATTCCACCGGGTCCACATCCAGTGACCACCTCGCCCTCCGCCCTTCCGGCAACTTCGCCAACTCTGCCCGCCAGGCCACCAGAAACCGCTGCATCGCTCCCCGGTCATCTGCCTGCACCAGCAACTGACCCCGATACCGCCCGGAGCGCCTCTCCATCGGCGCCGGCGCCGGCCCCAGCATACAAAGCCCCTTACCGGAAAGCGGCTTCGCAAGATCCCGCGCCCTGTCCAGAAAGGCATAGGCTGCAGGTCGCTTGGCAGATTCTGCCCTCAACAGCGCCAGACAGCTAAACGGAGGCCAGCCTGACAACCGGCGCTCCTGCAATGCAGCCTGCGCAAAGCCTGAATACCCCGACTCAACGAGCATCGATAGCAATGGATGCTCAGGAAAGCAGGTTTGTATATAAACCTCACCAGGCCGGTCTGCGCGACCCGCCCGGCCTGACACCTGGATGATCGACTGGGCAAGCCGCTCCGCACTGCGAAAGTCTGTTCCGAACAGCCCCTGGTCCGCATCGATGATTGCCACCAGGGTCACATTCGGAAAGTCATGCCCCTTGGCCAGCATTTGCGTGCCCAGCAACAGGCTCGCTTTACGATCCCGTACTTTTTTCAAGCGCCGCTCGATTTCGCCGCGCTTCCGGGTGGTGTCCCTGTCGATGCGCACCAACTCATGATCTGGAAACAAATCACCAAGCGCCTGCTCCAGCCGCTCTGTACCCTGACCAACCGGGCGCAACTCGCCATCACAGTCGCCACAGGTCAAAGGCACGGGGCGGTCACTGCCACAGTGATGACAAATCAGCCGGCTTCGACGACTGTGAAACACCATCCGTGCATCACAGCGTTTGCATTCCTGTAACACACCACAGGCCGTGCACATTAATGTTGGTGCGAAGCCACGCCTGTTCAGATAAACCAGTACCTGGCCGTCACTATCGAGATGACGATGCATGACAGTGATCAGCGGAACAGTCAATCCATCCCTGGGCTCATGTTTTCTGAGATTGATCAGGCTGACCGCTGGTGGTTTCGCCGCCCCCGGTCGAACCGGCAGACTCAAACACCGGTAGCGTTCCGTATTGGCATTCGCCAGCGACTCGAACGAAGGAGTTGCCGAACCCAGTATTACCGGAATCCCCAATTGCCGGCCACGCCAGACCGCCAGATCACGGGCCGAATACCGAAATCCTTCCTGCTGCTTTAACGAGCTGTCGTGTTCCTCATCGACAATGATCAACCCCGCATGAGGCAGAGGCGAAAACACAGCAGACCGCGTACCGATGATAACCGCTGCAGATCCATCACAGGCGGTACGCCAGGCCATCAACCTGTCGCTTTCACTCAAGCCCGAATGCATTACCGCGATCTGCTCACTAAAGCGGCTGCGAAACCGGTCGACCAGTTGAGGGGTCAGACCAATCTCAGGCACCAGAATCAAACTCTGGCGACCGGCATCGATCTGCTGCCGGATACACCGAAAGTACACCTCGGTCTTGCCGCTCCCGGTGACCCCCTCCAGCAACGATACTGAAAAATCCTGATCAGAACACAGCACCGCAACAGCACGATCCTGGTCCACTGTAAGTTCCGGGGCAGTTTCCAGATCCCGGGAGGCCGGTGGCAGAGACAAGTCGCCCTCGGTTGCTGTTTCCGTCACCAGGCAACCCCGGTCGACAAGAACAGTCACGCTGCGATTCCATGCAGGACTGATTGCCCGCAGCTGCTCCTTTGCAAGCCCGCCCGGGGTGCCCGCAGCTTGTTCCAGTATCCGCGCCTGGACGGGTGCTTTGTTTCGCAAAGTGGTGATATCGATTGCCCGGCCTGCTTCGGTGATCAGCCAGCATCGCCGGGTATCGGTCACCGGCTTTCCCTGTCGCAAGGAGGCGGGCAAAGCTGCAGCAAATACTTCTCCGGGAGGATGCTGATAGTAGGCGGAAGCCCAGACCAGCAGCGCCATTAACTTTTCATCAAGCAGGGGCTCGATATCCAGGATTTCGAGGGCATGGCGCAGGCGTTCATCAGGCACTGTCGATGACTGTTTCACAGCGACAAGAATGCCAATCCTGGAAGACTTGCCGAGCGGCACACGCACGCGCTGACCCGGCACAGGTGTCGGGCCCTCTGTGGTCGGGCACAAATAGTCGAATGGCCCCATGACCGGAGCAGCCACAACGACCTGCAATACCGTACCTGCGATCATGAAAAGATCCTGGCTGCGGATCCATGAGATACCAACGCTGTTTGTCCACAAATTCTGTGGATAACCCTGTGGAAACAATGGGTCGAAGGAGCCGAAAGCCGCACTGTATCATGGCCTTTCAGGTTTTGATCAATATTTGATCGAAGTACGTTTATGTTTATAAATCAATTAGTTAAGAAGTTATCCTAAAGCAGTAGTGGCAAATTGCCTGCTAACCCCGTGTCCCTGTTGGCCGATGTGAATAACTCCGGGCATCCCCAAGCCTTCTGATCGTCAACGGATGCTGAACTTGCGCGTTATATTGCACTAATAGCGGGGTAAATGTTGCCCGGAAATACCCGGAGACAGCAAAAAACACCGGAGAAAGGGCTATAGTCCATTGTAAGCTATGACTGATATTACTTTGACACTCAGCCGCACCATGGTGGCCACGAAACCGGAACAACAACGAGAGGACGGGACACTGGACCACAGCCGTGTCATGGATCGGTTTCTGGCCGATGTGGAGAAGCGCGCTTACCGGATCGCACTGATCAGCGTACGCAATCCTGATGATGCTCTTGATATTGTTCAGGACGCGATGATCAAACTGGTCAGAAAATATGCCGGGCGGCCAGATGCAGAATGGACGCCTTTGTTCTATAGAATACTGAATAACCGGATTCTTGATCATCATCGCCGCCATACAGTTCGGAAAAAGGTCATGACATGGTTGTCGCGAGGCAGCGATGGTGAAGAATATTCTGACCCGGTGGAAACGGCTCCCGGTTCTTCGACAACAGAGCCCCATCGACGTGTTGCCATAGATGACGCAATGGCCGCCCTGGAACAAGCTGTCAGGGATCTGTCAGCAAGGCAGCAACAGGCTTTTTTACTGCGGGCACTGGAGGGGCTGGATGTCGCATCGACTGCTACAGCTATGGGCTGTTCTCAAGGCAGTGTAAAAACACATTACTCCAGGGCAGTTCACAATCTGCGCGAGAGATTAGGAGATCATTGGTCGTGAATAGTCGGAATGACAAACACAGCAACGAAGACGAGCAATTCGCCCGGACTGCACAGCAGTTGCTGCGCGATAGCGCAGAGCATCTGGATGGCGCCACGCTGTCGCGGCTCAATCAGGCTCGGCAACAAGCGCTCGCCGAGCTGAGCCGCAATAACAGGTGGAGCAGATCGTCACGGTGGATCCCCGCCGGTGCAGTTGCCGCGACTGCCGTACTGGCTGCAATTTTGTGGACTGGACAAATTGCTCCGCCAACCGGGGAGTCTGTTGAAGATCAAAGTTTCGTCGCCGGAGAGATGCCGCTTACTGTAGCAACCGACCTGGAATTGCTGCTGGCCGAGGAAAGTCTGGAGATGATTGAGGATCTTGAGTTTTTTGCCTGGCTGGATGCCGGCTTGTCGACTGAGGAGCTGCAGGCAGAGCTGGAGCTGACCGGTTGACCCTATGGAGCGACAGAAATGGATTCTGGCCGGTATCGTATCTTGCATCACATTTTCTACAGCCCTGCGTGCTGATGAAGAAGATATTGCCGGCTCGGAGTTTTTGGAGTTCCTGGAATACCTTGGGACCCAGGACGGGAAAGATAATGAGTGGAACAATTTTTTTGACAGCCTGCCCGACCCGGAAAAGGACGATGCGGTTGACAGCACAGATCAGGAGGCCCCGGCTTGATGCGCCTGCCTGAATGCTTTCAGCGTGGCCTGACATTGGCCATAGCATTATTCGTGCTGTGCTCCGGTGCCGCTTATGCCGATGAGACAGGTGTACGGTGGAGCGACCTGAGCCCGGACCAACACAGGGTTCTTGGCAAGATGAGCGCCGACTGGGATTCATTCACCGGCCAGCGCCAGAATCGCCTCGCACAAGGCGCCAATCGCTGGCTGAATATGGACAGCAACCAGCGCGCCCAGGCTCAACAACGCTTCAATCGCTGGCGATCGTTCACCCCTGACCAGAAAACCCGGGTTCGGGAATTGTTTCGCAACTACCAGAGAATGAGCCCGGACAGAAAGCGTGCGGTGCGGGAAAATTTTCAGCGTTTTCGCCAAATGTCGCCGGAAAACCGAAAGAAAATACGGAACAACTGGAGACGACTGACTCCCAAACAGCGACAACGCCTCCAGCAAAAACGGCGGAATGACCGGATACATGACCAACAGCGACGCTCAGACCGCCGATCCGGGGCGGGCAGCGACTGATCACTGATC
>JAJRUG010000077.1 GCA_024277915.1 Gammaproteobacteria bacterium | reverse complement strand
GTCGCCACGCTGCGCCAGGCCAGGGGAACCGACTATCCTGATCCGGTGGAGGCTGCGCTATTGGCTGAACAGTTCGGCGCAGATAGCATTACTGTGCATCTGAGAGAAGACCGCCGTCACATTCAGGATCACGATCTGCCTGCTTTGCAGGGAGTCATGACCACCCGCATGAACCTGGAGCTTGCGCTGACGGATGAAATGATTGCGATCGCTGAAAAATTGCAGCCCGCGGACTGTTGCTTTGTTCCCGAACGGCGCGAAGAGCTGACCACCGAGGGCGGGCTTGAAATCGTCACCCAGGTTGCCCGGGTTGCAGATGGCTGTGCAAGGCTGAAAGAGCAGGGGATCCGGGCAGCGTTGTTCATTGATCCTGATCTCGCCCAGCTTGATGCGGCCAGGCAGGCAGGTGCCGAGGTGGTAGAACTTCATACCGGGCGTTTTGCAGATTCGACGACCGGGCAGGAAGCTGCGCTTGAATTGACTCGAATCAGGACAGCGGCGGCACACGGGGCTTCCATCGGCCTGAAGGTTCATGCCGGTCACGGCTTGCATCGCGGCAATGTCGGGATCGTGGCTGCGATACCCGAACTGCTGGAGTTGAACATAGGGCATTCGATCATTGCCGCCGCGATATTTGCAGGCCTCGCGCCGGCAGTTGCGGAGATAAAACAATTGATGACTGAAGCCAGGGTGTCATTGGCGGGAGATTCCTGATGCATTGTCTGGCGTTTGATATAGAGACGGTTCCTGATGTTAATCTTGGCAGGCGGCTGCTGGATGCGGATGGGTTAAACGACGAGCAGATCGCCTCGGCAATGTTTTTCAAGCGGCTGCAGGAATCGGGCAATGAATTTCTGCCATTGTTTCAGCAACAAGTTGTAGCTATTTCTGTCTGTCTCAGAAGCGGTTCGGAATTCAAGCTGTGGAGTCTGGGCGATGCAGAGACAGGTGAGGCCGAGTTGATACAACGATTTTATGATGGATTAGACCGGTATTCTCCCGATCTGATTTCCTGGAATGGCAGTGGTTTCGATCTTCCGGTTTTGCATTACCGCGGACTGTTGCATGGTGTTCAGGCTCAAAAGTACTGGGAAATGGGTGATGAAGATCGTTCATTTCGCTACAACAATTACCTGAGCCGCTTCCATTGGCGGCATATTGATCTGATGGATGTTCTTGCCGCATTCCAGAACCGGGCCCGGGCGGGGCTGGATGACATAGCGGTCATGCTTGGCTACCCCGGAAAGATGGGGCTGAAAGGCAGCATGGTCTGGGATACCTTCTTGCAAGGCGGGATCAAACAGATCAGAGATTATTGTGAGACTGATGTGCTGAATACTTACCTGGTCTATCTTCGGTTTCAGTTCATGCGCGGGCACATGGATCAGCATGAGTTGGACAGTGAGCTGAATCTCGTCCGCAATACATTACGCAACTCATCTGAATCTCATCTCAGCGAGTTTCTGGCTGCATGGGATAATTGCGGCACAGAGAAAACATGAGCAGGCTTGCTGTCGAACTCACAGAGGAAGCAACTGTCATTGATGTCACTTCAGATGGCAAGGGTGTTGTCGATGTAGACGGGAAACGGGTGTTTGTACACGGTGCGATTACCGGTGAAACCATCCGTTTTCAACGCCGTAAGAAGCGACGGAAGTATGATGAAGGTGTTTTGGTAGAGGTCACAGACATCTCACCTGAGCGGATTGAACCGATATGCGAGTATTTTGAGTTCTGTGGGGGCTGTTCGCTGCAACATATGCGCGCCAGCGCGCAAGTCACACTCAAGCAGGCGATGTTGACGGAGAGCCTGAAACGAATCGGGTCAGTGCAGCCGGGCAGGATTCTTGAGCCGGTGACCGGCAGTTACCGGGGTTACCGGAGAAAAGCGCGTCTCGCGGTCAAGCATGTCATTAAGAAGAACCGTGTGCTGGTAGGATTCCGTGAGCGGAATAAGCCATATGTTACGGATATGGCACGTTGTGAGGTGTTACATCCAATAGTGGGTGATGTGATCGCGGAGCTGTCCATATTGGTCGAAAGCCTGACATTGCGAAGCCGGGTGCCGCAAATAGAGGTCGCGATCGGAGATAACCTGGCCACATTGGTATTTCGGGTTCTGGACCCACCGACCGAGGCGGATATCCTGAAACTGGAGCAGTTCCAGGCGGAAAAAAAGCTTCAGGTACTGCTGCAGACTGGCGGGCCGGGTACGGTGGGACCGCTCAGGCCGGGAGATGAAGTGCAGGGCATGGTCTACAAGATTCCTCGCTTTGATATTTCAATTGCCTTTGAGCCCACGGATTTTGTGCAGGTCAACGCTGACGTTAACCTCAAAATGATCGATCAGGCGCTGGATCTCTTGTCACTGGACAAGGAGTCCAGGGTTCTTGATATGTATTGCGGTGTTGGAAACTTCACGTTACCAATAGCCAGTGTCGCCGGCCATGTTGTGGGGATAGAGGGTGCTCCGGAGATGGTCGAGCGTGCAGATTCGAACGCGCGTCGAAACGGGATTACCAATGTCGAATTTCGGCAGGCAGATTTATCCCGATCCGATGTGCGTCATTCGTGGCAGGATGAACACTTTGACGTGCTGGTTCTTGACCCACCCAGAGCCGGTGCCGCAGAAGTGATCGAAGCGATTCAAACCATGGATATCAGAAAAATACTGTATATCTCCTGCCATCCAGGAACGCTTGCCCGAGACGCGAAAATTCTGGTCGAAGAGCAGGGCTATGAATTACTGTCTGCCGGTATCATGGATATGTTTTCGCATACCAGTCATGTAGAGTCGATGGCCCTTTTCGAGAAGAGGTAGCAAGGTGGCATTGGGTCCATTGATGGTCGACGTTGAAGGCCTGGCGCTCACCAGAGCTGAAACAGGCCTGCTGCAGAATCCGTTGGTTGGCGGCGTTATCCTGTTTGCGAGAAATTTCCAGGATTCGGATCAGGTGAAAGACCTGATAAACGAAATCCGCGCAGTGAGAAGTCCGGCGCTTTTAATCGCTGTTGATCAGGAGGGTGGCCGGATTCAGCGATTCCGGGATGGATTTACCTTGTTGCCGAGCATGCACTGGCTCGGTATTCAGTACGACCTTGACGCAGCAAATGGCAGGCGACTTGCGAACCTGTGTGGCTGGGTTTTGGCAGCCGAATTGATTGATGTTGGTGTCGATTTCAGTTTTGCACCGGTGGTGGATCTCAACCGGGGGCTGAGCGAGGTGATTGGAGACCGTGCGATCCACCGGGATGTCGAGGCGGTATCGTCAGTGGCACTGGCAATGGTACAGGGGATGCGGAAAGCAGGCATGGTGGCAGTTGCCAAGCATTTCCCCGGCCATGGTGGCGTAGTCCAGGATTCCCACAAGGAATTACCCAGCGATCATCGCTCGTACGGGGAGTTGCTGGATGACATGGAGCCATACAGGCGGCTGATTGACCATCAACTACAGGGTGTGATGATGGCGCATGTTCGCTATCCGGGTATTGATCAGACAGTCGCCAGTCTTTCGCCTTATTGGTTGCAGACCGAGCTCCGGCAGACTCTCCGGTTTACAGGAGCGATATTCTCGGATGATTTGCAGATGCAGGCCCTCGATTTTATCGGGCCAATTCGGAAACGGGTCCGTTTGACCCTTGAAGCAGGTACTGATATGGCACTGATTTGTAATAACCCTGTTGCTGTTGAAGAAGCACTGGAGGAGATGAGCGCTTATCGAAACCCGGCAGCGCAGGTGCGCCTTGCGGCCATGCGATCACATCGTCCACTCAAAGGCAGTCTGCGGGCGTCATCGCAGTGGCGGGATGCAGTTGCTGCATTGGATCGGGCCATGGAGCGCCCGGTGCTGGAACTGGATGGCCGTTAGGTATGAAGATGCCCAATGCAAAACTGCTGGTGTCCCGGCAAGAAGTGGAGGCTGGGTATAACCGGTTGGGAGAAGCATTGCAGCCAGTGGTCGACAAACAGGACTGCGTGCTGATCGGCGTGCTGGTGGGTGGCATGATTCCGCTGGTGAATATTGTGTCCAGGCTCAACGGGGATTTCCAACTCGACTATTGCCATGCGACTCGCTACTCCGGGAAGCTTCACGGTAGTGATACCCGCTGGGTACAAACGCCACGTCTGCCTCTTGAGGGTAAAACTGTAGTGCTCATTGATGATATTTTTGATGAGGGGCATACCCTCGCATTTATTGCCGGGTATTGTGCACAAGCAGGAGCAAGCGCCATTGTGACCGCCGTACTGGTAAGAAAAGATCATGATCGCGGTACAGCGGATATTTCACCTGATTTCGTTGGCCTGACGGTGGAAGACAGGTATCTGTTTGGTTGTGGTATGGACTATCAGGAGCAGTGGAGGCATTTGCCGGAGATATATGGATTGCTGGATGAGCCCTTTTGAGTTTCATGAGTGATATCGCAATCATCGGCGGTACAGGAGCCATGGATTTATTACCGGCAGGCGATATTGATTCGATGGTGGTTACAACCTGTTACGGAGACCCATCCGGGCCAATTCTGGAGTGGTCTGTTGGCGAGAGTCGATGCTTGTTTGTGCCCCGGCATGGGCCCCAGGGAACGATCCCTCCGCATCGGGTGAACTACCGGGCAAATATCCAGGCGTTACGGGATATGGGGGTCGGCAACATTATCGGGATCAATGCAGTGGGAGGGATTTGCCTGTCGGCAAAGCCCGGCTCCCTGGTGCTGCCTGACCAGATTATTGATTACACCTGGAGCCGTGAGCACACTTTTTTTGATCAGGTTGACAGGCCTGTGACGCACATGGAATTCGATTTACCGGTTTCGGCACGGTTGCATCGGTGTTTGGTTGAGCAGGCCATCGAACTCAAGCTGGATTGCAGGCCATCCGGGGTATATGGAGTCACACAGGGGCCGCGTCTGGAGACAGCCGCAGAAATCGACCGCATGGAGCGGGATGGTTGTGATCTGGTTGGGATGACAGCCATGCCGGAGGCTGCCCTGGCTCGCGAGGCAGGTGTTGCCTATGCAATCTGTGCCGTGGTGGTGAATTATGCCGCCGGACGCGCTCCTGACGGGGCCGGGATCCACGATCAAATGAAGCAGTCAGTTCGGCACGGGATGAAACAGGTGAACCGCCTGCTCGGAGCGGTTCTGCAGTCTCCCCGCTAAATCTTCCGCCTGTCAGTGACCCGGTTCACAGACCTGATAAGGCTAAGGCATTATGATGCTAGCTGGCCAATCTGACGGCCGGGTTTTATAGTACTGGAACCTGGTCAGGGGTATTCATGGGTTGTGGCAACAGCTCCTGCGGCGGAATTTAAGTTTATCTCTTAAGTCAATGAAAAAACTATCAAAGAACGTGCTTCTGCAGGTGCTTGATTGCGCCCCCAATGGAATGTTGATTGTCCACGCCCGGAAACCCGGGTTCCCGATTGCCTATGCAAATGCCGCGATTGAAGTGAGCTCGGGCTATGAGAAAGGTGAATTGATCGGACGCCCATGGACGAAGCTGCTGGATGATCAGGACGATCCCCAGGGATTCCTGGAATCTCAACTATCCGGCATTCATTTTGATCAGCCAAGCCAGCCACAACGTGTCGAACAGTGCTGGAAAACCAAATCCGGCCGTTCACTGTCTATAATGCTGCATGTTTCTCCCCTGTATGACCGTCCCGGAGTGCCGGACTATTTGCTGTTGAACCAGTCCGCATCAGGCAGTGCAGAGCAGCAGCAGGACGAAGCTGCGGCGCCGTCTTTTGGTGATACTTTCCTTGGAACTCGCAGGCGCATGATGCGCATGAACCGTACTGACTCCGCTACTGGAATTCCCAACCGCACAGCATTTCTGGAGGTTGTAGACAGAGACTGGGCAATCGCACGGCGCGAGCAATGTCCGCTGAGCGTGATCCTTTTTCAGGTTGATGCGCTGGATGAATATTCAGCCAGTTTTGGCCGCCATGCGACTGATTCCACCATGAGGAAAATCGCACACGCCATCACTGGCTCGCTACGGCGCCATGGCGACTTTGGTGCGCGCTACAGCAACGACAGGTTCGCGGTGATTATGGGTAGTACTGACGAGGCTCAGGTAACCAGTGTTGCAGAGCATGTTGTCAGCAAAGTACGCAGCCTGGCAGTGCATCATCCCAAGTCAACGACGGACAGGTTTGTCACTATTTCCTACGGGATCGCTACGGAAACACCCGAGTGGACTGCATCCTCTTCAACATTGCTTGACAGAGCTGAAGAGAGCCTCCGGGCTAACCCTGCTGACGAATCAAACAAAGCGGCCGGCTAACCAGGTCCCGGCTGTCAGCTCTGCGGTGTCTGTTTCTCGATCAGGCTGATCCGGGCGATCAGGCCGAATTTCGGGTGATCAAAGTATTGCAGCAGGCTTCCTCTGATCCTGCGCGACTCCCGCAGGTTGAATATGACCGGTTCCCGGACCGGATCTGATGACCCGGAGATATCACTGGATAGGGAAAGAGGCTGCTGCCACCAGTCCTCGATATCAGGTTCGCTGACATCCGGCAGGCTTTCAGCCATCTCCAGGTTTACGCTCAGGTGCACGAAACGGTCCTTGTGCAGGGTTACCGAACCGCTGATCCCGCTGCTCTGTGCTGCGGTGAGAGGGATCTCAAACGGCAGTGCCTGATTCTTTGTATGGGTCGCCTGGTTCCAGGCCAGGTGAAGCGCTGGCTGGTACGCGTCGAGTGCCTGCAGTCGCTTGAACTCTGCTCCAAGTTGCAGCGCAGTATCAGGAAGCTCGACGATCTCCGGAGCTTTGTGAGTCAGATCCAGCAGAAAATAGTCGATTGTTTCCAGGGTCGGGGTCTCCGGTATTTCAACAGGCAATAGTGGATCAATCGGAACAATTTCCTGCGGGGTATCGATTGTGAGCTCGGTGGCTGCAGATTGCATCGGGTCAATCGGGTCGCCATAAATAGGGTCAGATTCGGGATCGTCGGGTTCCGGAACGATCGGTTGCCAGATTTCCTCTGTATTTCTGTGTTGGTCAGAGTAGCGAAATACGATGATCTCGACCTCATACCGTGGCGCAATATCAGGGTTGTTTTCTGCTGATACTGCGCAGGGAAGTACCACAGCGATGATCATCAGCGCGTTGATCAGCAGGCGGCAAGGCCTCGGTGTGCCGGCAAGCGGGCGGTATTGCCGGCGAGCATGGTGCGTAGTCAAGTGTTCTGATCGTTTCATTGGCAGTGCGTATGACATTGTTGCTAGCTTGCGAGGCGAGCGAGCAGCTGTTCCACAAATTCGAACCGCTGCTCATAATCGGCCAGATCCTCCCGGAACCGAAGCCGCTGAAGCCTGTCCAGACTATATCGTTCCGGCTCGGATTCTAGCAGCTGTACAAGCTTACCGGGGTCAATTGCAGGTTTTGGCCCAAACTCGATGAACCCTCCACTGTAGCTTGCGTCTACCCGCTGAATACCTGAGGGCTCTGCAGCGATTCGCAATGCCGTCACCCTGAACAGGTTGCGGGTGGCATCAGGCAATAGCCCGAACCGGTCTATCATCTCAACCTGCAAGGATTCGAGTTCACGGGCGGACTTCGCGCTGGCGATCCGTTTGTACTGAACCAGTCGGAGGTGAACGTCGGGCAGGTAGTCTTCCGGCATCAGTGCCGGGAGATGCAGGTTGATTTCGGGGCCATGCTGAGTGGCCGATTCGAGATCCAGTTCCGTTCCCTCACGCATTGCCTGGATGGTTTTGGTGAGCATTTCGTTATAGAGCGAAAAACCGATTTCAGTGATCTGGCCGGTTTGCCCTTCCCCCAGCAATTCACCTGCGCCACGAATTTCGAGATCATGGGTTGCCAGCACGAATCCCGCACCCAGATCTTCGAGTGACTCTACTGCTTCAAGCCGGCTGATGGCATCGGCCGTCATTTCCTCTTTTCGCGGCGCCAGCAGGTAGGCAAATGCCTGGTGATGTGAACGACCAACGCGGCCGCGCAGTTGATGCAGTTGTGCCAGGCCAAACCGGTCGGCTCGATTGATGATGATGGTGTTGGCGGAGGGTACGTCCAGCCCGCTTTCAATGATTGAGGTGCACAGAAGAATATGAAAGCGGCGATGGTAGAAGTCCTGCATGATGCGCTCAAGTTCATGCTCCCGCATTTGCCCATGGGCGATTTCAATTTTTCCTTCAGGGAGAATATCGGCCAGCTGTGCAGCAATCTTTTCAATATCCTGAACGCGATTGTGAACAAAATAGATCTGGCCGCCCCGTTTGATTTCTCTCAGGCAGGCTTCCCGAATGATACTGGCTTCCCATTGCGTGACGAATGTCTTGATTGCCAGCCTGGAATCGGGCGGAGTGGCAATCAATGACAGCTCTCGCAGGCTGCCCAGTGCCATATTCAGGGTTCGCGGTATTGGTGTTGCTGTCAGCGTCAGAATGTCGACCTCGGTGCGCAGGGATTTCAGTTTTTCCTTGTGGCGGACACCAAAACGATGTTCTTCGTCGATAATTGCGAGGTTCAGGTTTTTGAACCGGGTACCACGCTGCAGGAGTCGGTGGGTACCGATGACAATATCCACAGTGCCGGAAGCCAATCCATCAATGACTTGCCGGGTTTCTCGTTGGCTGCGAAATCGGGACAATAGCTCGACTTTGACCGGCCATTCTGAAAATCGATCCCGGAAGGTTTGGAAATGTTGCTGGGCAAGCAAGGTTGTAGGTACCAGAATCGCTACCTGGCCACCGCTGGAAACACTGACGAACGCCGCTCTCAGGGCAACCTCGGTTTTACCAAAACCAACATCGCCACAGATGAGCCGATCCATTGGCCGGGAGTTGGTCAAATCATCGAGTACCTGATCGATCGCACTTGATTGATCATCAGTCAGCGTGAAAGGGAAGCCATCAGCAAAAGCGGCATATTCGGCAGGGTCATAGTGGCAGCTATGTCCTTGCCGCGCCGCCCGCTTTGAATAGAGCTCCAGTAATTCTGCAGCTACGTCCCGAGCCTTTTCGGCTGCCTTGCGCTGAACCCTGGCCCATTGATCAGACCCGAGCCGGTGTAGTGGCGCATGTTCCGGGGATGCACCTGTATAGCGCGAGATGAGGTGCAGCGAACTGACAGGAACATGCAGCAGATCACCGCCAGCATACTCCAGAGTGACGAACTCGGTGTTGATCTCTTCAATGTTCAGTGTGGTCAGGCCTGTGTATCGTCCGACGCCATGATCCGAATGCACAACGGGCGCGCCAGTATGAAGATTCGTCAGGTCATTGATCAATGCTTCGGGGTCTTTAACCCGACGGCGGCGCCTGCGCGGCTGCGCTTTTCCGAACAGTTCGTATTCTGAAAATACAGCAGTTCCTGTGTTGTTCAGAATGAACCCTTTACTCAGGGCTGCAATGGTTATTGATGAGCCATCTGTGCTGAGTGCCTGCTGCCATCCGCTGGCAGAAACGGGATGTATCTTTTGCTCCCTGAGAATATCCGACAGCATTTCCCGACGGCCGGTTGATTCGGCCGCAAACACAGTTTGCCCGGAATGCCGGCTCAGGAATTGTTTCAGGCTGCGTGCCGGGTCGGAGTCCCGCCGGTTGATAATCAGTGGGGGTGCTGCTGATATCGGCAGGTTGATGCGCTGTGAATTGACCTGCTCTTCCGGAATTTCCCGGGTTTCGAATTGAATGACCGGCCGTTTGGCTATTTGCTGATGATGTTCATCTACAGTGCAGTACAGTTCTTCCGGCGAGAGTGCCGGGCGTTCCGTGTCGTGGCAACTTTGTTCGTACCGTTCTTGCACATGATCCCATGCCAGGTTCGCAAGACTGGCGTGATCTCCGATGCTGATGGTGAGGACATCCTCCCCGAGGTAGTCCCAGAATGTAGGTGTCGATTCAAAAAATAATGGCAGATAGTTTCCTGCGCCACCGGGTACACGGCCTTCGGATATTTCTGAATAAATGATGGAATGAGCAGGGTTGCCGTCAAATCGCCGTCGATAATTCAGGCGAAAATACTTGATCGCATCCGGATCGATGGGCACCTCCCGGGCTGGAAAGCTGTCCAGTGATTCCAGTTGTTCTGCAGAGGCTCCACTAGAGGTCTGTGACTCAGGCTCGAAGGTTCGGATAGATTCGATTTCATCGTCGAAAAAGTCTACCCGCACCGGGAGGTCGTGACCCATTGGAAACAGATCGATCAGGGAGCCACGAACTGCGTAATCGCCATGCTCACGGACCTGGGATACGCGCTGATAGCCAGCATTTTCTATCCGTACTGCAAGTTCGTTTGGGGCAAGTGATTGTCCCACCGCAAGTTTGATGCCGTGAGCATCGAGAAATGACAGGGGTGGCAGGCGGGGTAAGGTTGATGAAACTGCGGCCAGCAGGATTTTGACCTGCCCCTGGCTGAGCTGTCGAAGCATATTCAGGCGCCGGGAAATCAGATCCTGATGTGGACTGAAACTGTCGTACGGGAGCACCTCAAGATCCGGGAACAGGACGACATCTGAATGATCGGCAAGGAAAAAATGCAGTTCATGCTCCAGTGCTTCTGCTTCGGCCACGCTTGGCGCCAGCACCAGCAAAGGCCGGTTTTGCAGTATTGACAGTTCGGCAATCGCAAGGGCTGCCGAATTTCCGTAAACCCGACCCCATATAATCGTTTCACCGGGATTGCGCGGAATCGAAGTTTCTGGACTGATGAGAACAGTCTGGTTCATGGCAGGGTGCGGGTTCGATGTGGAAAAGCGCGAGATTATCCCATATTGGGGAGGCGGTGCGTCGTAAACCTATCCATGGGAGCTTGAGCCCGGCGTCCATGCCCCGGGCGCAGTCTCGGAGCAAGGGATTGACCGCCTGCCCCCTGCACACTCATGAAAGACGGCTATCCTGGCTGAGAAAGGGGATCGGGTTGCAGCCGTAAAGGGAAAGAGATGCGTGCCTCTGTTCTCGAGCTACTTTTTTTGTACGGCATGCAATACATGACTGAATTCGAAATAGACAACGAATCCAGGGTACTCCCAGCGGCTGATCGGGGGATCACCAACGGGGGATTGTCTCGAATTGGGTTGTCCCCAATTTGCTTCCACGTCGTTCATGCTCATACCACGCTTGGGGCTCTGCATGGCAGCTGAAGCGGATTGATTCATTTCATCGATAATCAGTTCATCCGCACTCACCATGCTGGCGTTTCCAGCCAAGAAGAATAGTGAAGCAAACAATATGACAAACAAGTGTGTGCGCACGACAATCACCTTCCCGGTTATACTCCGTTAATTATACCATTACTGGTATTTTCAAAAAGTACCCTGTGCTATGGACAGGGAAAAATGTTTCGTGTAAACGACAATAGCGATTGCTTGCCAACTATTGTAAATACAAGGCCTTATGAGATTCTCCTTCAAGATGCAGAAGATATGGGCAGTCGCTGAGAAATCCGGGTCGGGTTCATGATACGGCCGGCTGCTGCCTTCATAGGCCTGCGCTATCTGCGCACCCACCGCTCGAACCAGTTTGCATCTTTCGTCACCATAGCGTCTGTGGCCGGTGTTGCGCTGGGAGTGGCGGCTTTGATTGTCGTTTTATCGGTGATGAACGGTTTTGAGAACGAATTGCGTACGCGTCTGTTGAGTATGACGGGCCATGCGACAGTGTCTGCGCAGCAGGGTCTTACCGGCTGGCGTCAGATGCGTGATGACCTCGAGGCGTTTCCTGGTGTTTCAGCCGCTATTCCGTATGTCGAACTGGAGGCAATGCTGTCCAGCGGGTCTGCATTGTCGGGAGCGATACTGGTGGGAGTAGATCCAGAATTCGAACAGCAGGAATCCGAGGTTGCACAGCATATGCGAGTGGGCAGTCTGACAGACCTGACGCCAGGCTCCCATGGCATCATTCTTGGCCGTGCGCTCGCGCTGAAGCTCGGGGTTCGTGCTGGTGATTCATTGACTGTCATGGTGCCCCGAATGGATCCTGTAGAGGGGCTGGTCTCGGGATTGCGAAGCTTTTCGGTGGTTGGTGTTTATGAGATAGGGCTGAAGGATCATGATGGTGTCCGGGCGCTGATTCACCTGCAGGATGCTTCAGTATTAGCGGGGCATGTGGGTCTTGTGACCGGCATTCAGGTCAGGGTTGAGGATGTTTTTGGTGCGCCTGAGCTGATTCGTGCCTGGCAGGCGGCATGGGCTAGGGATGAAGCCGTCCCGCCGAAGGTTCGGGACTGGACCCAGGATAATGCGACTTATTTTCGCGCGGTCAAAATCGAGAAGATCATGATGACGCTGCTGCTTTCACTGATTGTCGGGGTAGCGGTATTTAATATTGTGGCAACCCTGGTGATGGTTGTGACTGACAAGCGTGCCAGCATTGCGATACTGAGAACCATGGGGTTTTCAAAACGCACCATTGTTTCGGTATTTTCATTTCAGGGTATTCTGATCGGCTGGGTCGGTGTGGTGACCGGGGTAACTGCGGGCGCATTGCTGGCCATCAATGTAGATGTTGTTGCTCCGGCACTTGAGCGTTTGTTCGGGTTCGAGTTCATGCCGGGTGATGTTTACTATTTGACGGCACTTCCCTCCGACTTGCATGTGGCGGATATTCTCTGGATAGCAGCTATTGCGTTGTTAATGACTGCGGTCTCTGCTGTTTATCCGGCATTGAGGGCGGCCGATGTAGCACCGGCAGAAGTGCTCCGGTATGAATAAAATAACCCGGGAATGCCGATCATGATCAGGCCACTCGAATTGGGAATTGCGTTGCGATACCTTGCCTCCCGGAACCGAACCCGATTCATCTCATTTATTTCACTGATTTCGATTCTCGGTATTTCGATTGCGGTGGCCGTGCTGATTGTTGTTTTGTCTGTCATGAACGGATTCGAATACGAGGTTCGTGACCGGATTCTGACGGTGGTATCGCATGCAGCAATTACAGGTATTGACGGCAATATGGAGGAATGGAGAGACCTCGAGGACATCTCAGTGGCATACCCCGGGATAGCCGCAGCAGCACCATTTGTCAGTGGTCAGGGCATGCTGGTGAGTGATCGTCAGGTGAAAGGTATAGAACTCAGAGGCATTGATCCGGCAAGGGAACTTGCGACATCAAGTATTGGGCGGCTGATGGAGCAGGGTGAGCTTCAGTCACTCCAGGCAGGGGAATACCACATTGCGATTGGCCGAACATTAGCGGAGTTGCTGGATGTTGGTGTCGGGGACAAGTTGATACTGATGATTTCACAGGGAGTTGCTACGCCCGCAGGGCTGGTGCCGCGTCTGCGGCGTTTTGAGATCACCGGTATATTTTATGCCGGAATGTATGATTACGATCTCGGGCTCGCTTTTGTCAACATAGCTGATGCTGCCCGTCTGTTCAGGATGGGTGATGCTGTAACGGGCATCAGGCTGACACTTGATGATGCCATGCAGGCACCATCGCTGGTTCGGGAGGTCGCCAGGAAGTTTGGTAACGAGTCGGGAGCAGGCGTCTACATCACTGACTGGACACGGCAGCATGCAAACTTTTTTCGTTCTATCCAGCTGACCAAATCGATGATATTCATGATTCTGCTACTGGTCATTGCAGTTGCTGCATTCAATATTGTTTCAACTCTGGTGATGGTGGTGCGGGACAAGCGTGCAGAAATTGCCATACTGCGAACGCTGGGGGCATCGCCCCGAGGGATACTGGCAGTGTTCATGGTTCAGGGTACATTGATCGGTATTGCGGGGGTATTCCTCGGTGCAAGTCTGGGATTGTTGATTGCATGGAATATTCCGTGGCTGGCAGGACTGATAGAGACAGCCATGGGCTTCAAGTTCCTGGCTCCCGACGTATACTTTATCAGTGATTTTCCGGTTCGTGTCTTGTGGGGTGATGTTGTGCAGATAGTGAGTATCGCGCTTTTTCTGGCGTTCGCCTCAACCATTTATCCTGCCTGGCGCGGGGCAGCAACACAGCCGGCGGAGGCGTTGCGACATGAGTAACCCCCGGGTCACAAGTGACACCGCAGCGCCCCTGTTATGCCGGGGGTTGTCCAGGTCTTTCTCTGATGTCGGTACAACCCTGGAAGTACTCTGCGGTGTCGATCTTGAAGTTACCAAAGGCGAATGTCTGGCGATCATCGGCGAGTCGGGTGCCGGGAAAACTACATTGCTGCAATTATTGGGTGGTCTGGATACACCGACCAGTGGTGAAGTATGGATACATGGCAAGAATCTGGCACAACTGGATGAAACCGAACGTGGTCTGGTTCGTAACCGGTCCCTGGGTTTCGTCTATCAGTTTCATCACCTGTTGCCAGAGTTCACTGCGTTGGAAAACGTGGCCATGCCGTTGCTGCTACGGCGTATGAGTTTGTCGGAAGTACGTGACAAGGCGGCAGGTTTGCTGGGCAGGGTTGGTCTTTCGGCCAGACTGGATCACAAACCGGGTGAGCTTTCCGGTGGCGAGCGTCAGCGTGTTGCCGTAGCCAGAGCACTGGTGACCGATCCTGCTGTCGTGCTGGCAGATGAGCCAACCGGAAACCTCGATCATAAATCCGGTGATGCTGTCCTGGAACTGATGTTTGAGCTAAACAAGGAGCTTGGTGTGAGTCTCGTTCTGGTGACCCACTCAGCAGAAATCGCAGGACAGATGGACAGAGTGCTCGTTCTTGGTAGCGGGGTTTTGACCGATGTTACCAATGAGTATCATTCGTAAATCATCGGGTTCGAGGCTCTTTTTCCATTTTCGTCCTGCGTCTTTTGTAGCGCGCAATTGTTGACTGGCGCCATAGCACGTTAAGCGCGACATAAGCGAGTGTTGCACCAACTGTTGCAGAGACAAACGCACCTAGCAGAAATGGTTTCCATATATGCATCAGGCCGGTGCTGAACCAATGCCAGGAAAGTTCGATGCTGATGTCCTGAACGGGGACGTCCAGAATCATCGCCCCGAGGCGGTACTCAAAATAGAATATCGGCAGAAATGTCAGCGGGTTCGAAATCCAGACCGCGATCGCCGCGATGGGCAGATTGACCCGGAGAACAAGCGCTGAAATCACTGCAGTAATAATCTGTCCCGGAATCGGCATCAGACCGACGAACAGGCCAATCCACAAACCGCCGGTCACGCTTCGCCGGTTGGCAGAGAAATACATGGGGTGATGCAGTAATTTCTGAAACCGGCCCAGGTAGGCGTGAGCGTTATTCCGTGGATATTGCATGGAAACACGTCTGAAAAACTTTCGGGGCATCGCCTAAACTTCCTTGAGCGTCTTTATTGGGTTGCTGGCTGCGTCTGTCGGGTTCAGGAATTGCCGGATCAGATCAGTTGCGAAGCTACATTATCCGGATTCCACGGCAAAGAGAAACATGATTTGGATTGCGGTGTCGGCATTGATCGTGGTTTGGTCATTCTTTTTTCTGCCGGGCATTTTAGTTCATCCAGTAGTTCTTTCTGCAGCTGTTTTATTGGTTTGGCTGAGTTGGGGAGGCCGTAGCGCCCTGGTGGTGATGATTGTCGCGTGGACAGTCCTTAACGCGGGGGCGGTGCTGGAAAATCGACTGCCGGTATCACTGTCGCGGCAGGATATTCTGCTAAGCGGCACGATTTGTCGTTTTCCCCGTTCCGGGGAAGGGGCACGGGGATCCAGCGCAATACGATTTCATCTGGATACAGATACTGATGCGTTGAACCCGCATTTGCCGAAACGTTTCTATATCAGTTGGTATGATTCCGAAACACCACCCGCCATTGGTGATCGCTGGCAGCTGAAAGTGCGGGTCAAGGAGCCCCGCGGCCTTGGCAATCCGGCTGGTTTTGACTACGAACGCTGGCTGTTCGCCGAAGGGACTGGTGGCACGGGGTATGTTCGACCATCCGGCCTCAATCAGCGGCTGGAGAATACGGATGATCGCTGTCGTCTGGGCACATTGCGCGGACAAATCGCCCAGGCAATTCAATCTGCTTTGCCAGGGCATCCGGGACTACCCTATTTGCAAGGGCTGATTGTCGGCGCCCGGCATCTGCTCAATGATGAACAATGGGAGCTGCTTAGAAGAACCGGCACTGTTCATTTAATGGCGATATCCGGTCTCCATATCGGGCTGGTTGCCATGGTCTTTTATTGGCTGGGAAAACAATTTGCCCGCCTGTGTCTGGTCATTGGTATCCGAAATTCGCCGCTGTTCTGGGGACGCTGGTGTGGCGTGCTTGCGGCTGTGATTTACAGTGCATTGGCCGGCTTCTCTGTTTCAACAGTTCGTGCTGTTATCATGCTGGGGGTCGCAGCGTTGCTCGTCGGGCGGCGGCATCACCATGCACCAGCCGATGTGCTTTGTATGGCTTTGCTTGCTGTGCTGTGTGTTGATCCATTTGCTGTGTTATCCAGTGGTTTCTGGCTCTCGTTCTCTGCTGTGGCATTGTTGATGTTGCAGTGGCTTCAGTTGGTAGCCCGGCCGAAGCCTCCAGGCGGAGCGGCAACATGGCTGAGGCGAATCGAACATTCTGGCCGTATTCTGGTCAAGGCTCAGTTTTTACTGGGCGTTGGGCTGGCCGCGTTCACTATCGGATACTTTCAACAACTATCGGTGATTGGCCCTGTTGCCAACCTGATCGCTGTACCGGTATTTTCTATCGCTGTAATTCCATTGGCTCTGGCAGGTGGTGTGGCGGTCATGATTTTTCCCGAGCAGGACCAATGGTTATTGCAGTTAGCGGCAAATATCGTCGAGCAGGTGGTGCATCTGCTCGCTTGGTTGAATCAATCGCCATCGTCGATCTGGGTGCCTCTGCCCATCAGCGATATCTGGCTGTTCGTAATTTTTGCTGGTTGCCTGTTACTGATCTGGCCACGCCCTGTGCCATTGCGGTGGTTGGCACCCCTGTTATTACTACCGGCATTTTTTACCGTACCGCTCAGCGGTAGCCGGATTCCCGGTACCGGAGACTTTCGACTGATTGTTGCTGACGTGGGGCAAGGCCTCGCAATCCTGATACAAACCAGTGAGGGCACGTTGCTATATGACAGCGGGCCCTCATACGGGAACCGGGATGCCGGAGCGGCTGTATTGCTGCCTCTGATGGCTCACTATGGTATTCAGAAACTTGATCGACTGGTGGTGTCACATGGGGACTCCGATCACGCTGGCGGTGCAGCGAGTGTCATCAATGCACATTCTGAAGCACAGCTGGTGGCGACTTCACGGTTCGGTTTGACGCCCACCAGTTTTGTCCGTTGTCAGCGCGGCCTTCAATGGAGTTGGGGAGGTGTATTTTTTAAAGTGCTTCATCCTGGCAGGGAAGGCGAGGATCATCAGTGGACCGACAATGATTCATCCTGTGTGCTCCGGGTAGAGTCCCGCTTTGGCAGTGTTTTGTTGCCGGGAGATATCGAGTCCCGCGCCGAACGCTATCTGGTCCGCAATCGTTTGCTGGAACCGGTAGACCTGGTGGTAGCACCTCATCATGGCAGCAAGACTTCTTCAGGGCTTCCCTTTGTACGGGCAGTGCAAGCGCGATACGTGGTATTTCCGGTTGGATATGCAAATCGATGGGGCTTTCCACAGCCATCGGTTGTTCAGCGGTGGGTCAGTGAAGGCGGACGCATTGTGGATACTGCAACCAGTGGCGCAATGGTATTCGATACCATGAGTTCGGGCCAGCTTGAGCTGGTCTGGCAATATCGGGTAGCTGGCCGAAAACTATGGACCTATCAGTCTCCGGCTGAGTGATTCTGAATAGGCGAAAGGTTATAGTTGCCGGGTACTGGTTGAGGTTGGTCGAAATATGCTGGAAATCGTTCAGTCGGGCGGGTGGCTGATGCTGCCGATTATCATTTGCTCGGTGGTTGCTGCTGCAATTATCCTTGAGCGGTTGTGGACGCTGCGACAAAGACGTGTGTTGCCGGAGAATCTTGCTCGTCAGGTGTGGAGCTGGGTGCGGAAAAACCAGTTGAATCACCAGCACATCAAATCACTTCATCAGGGGTCACCACTGGGTCAGATTCTTGCAGCCGGTCTCAGCAACCGCAGCAGAGGCCATGACACCATGAAAGAAGCAATTGAGGATACCGGCCGGCATGTGGTTCATGAACTGGAACGGTATCTGAACCCCCTCGGTACGATCGCCGCAATTTCACCGCTGTTGGGGTTGCTGGGCACTGTAATCGGAATGGTGAAGGTGTTTGCAGCGATTACTACTCATGGTGTAGGCGATCCTACGGTGCTGGCCGGCGGGATTTCAGAAGCATTGATTACGACAGCAGCAGGACTATCCGTTGCCATCCCGTCACTGATCGGCTACCGGTATCTCAAGGGACGAATTGATGCGCTGGTGGTGCAAATGGAGAAAGAGTCAATCGCTTTGATTGAAGCGCTGCATCGGAAGGAATACCTTGAAACACTGGGGCACGCAGATGAAACTCCGCAGCGCTAGCCAGGAGGAGCCCGAGATCAATCTGACATCTTTGATCGATGTCATTTTGCTGCTGCTGGTTTTTTTCATGATTACCACAAGTTTTGTTCGCGAGTCACAGATTACAATCAGGTTGCCAGAGTCGGAATCGACTGCGGATACCGTAGTGGAACAGGAGCAGCTGGAAATCACGGTAACCGTGCAGGGCAGTTATCTGGTCAACGGCAGGGCATTGGTTGATGCGCGGCCGGAGACATTGCAGGCGGCTATCCGAAAAGTCATGTCGGATGTCCCCCAGGGGCGGGCCACGATCAGCGCCGATGCCGGTGCCACACACCAGGCAGTCGTCACTGCGATGGATATTGCCGGAAAGCTTGGATTTACGGAAATCAGCATTGCAACTGTCCGGTCAACGGCACCGTCCCGATAGCCGCTACCAGCACAGGTACCTGACTTGGCGTCATCCTCAAAAGACTCAACTATTGATCCTGCGATGATTTATCGTCGGTTGCTGCATCTTTGTGCGCCGTACTGGGTGGTGTTTATAGTCGCCGTTATTGGCATGGCTTTGTTCGCCGCAGCGCAGACCAGTGTTGCGTTCATAGTGAAAGAATTCGTTGCCGGGCTGGGCGGAGACGGGGATCAATCGATCAACGACTGGTTGCCGCTAATCGTGCTTTGCCTGTTTCTTGTTCGTGGTACCGGAGTATTTCTTTCTACCTATTGCCTGGGATGGATTGGCCGGCAGGTGATCAAAGCTCAGCGCAGTGATGTATTCAGAAAGTATATGAGTCTCCCGACGCGTGTCATGGATCAAAGTTCCAGCGGGGAGATGCTCTCAAAGCTGACCTACAACATAGAGCAGGTTGCAGAAGCCACCTCCAATGTTGTTACAGTGCTGATTCGTGACAGCCTGACTATCCTCGGGATGGTTGGTTTCATGCTGTATCTCAGCCCGGTTCTGACCGGGCTGGTATTGGTCATCGCGCCTGTTCTGGCACTTTTATTCCGTTTTCTGAGCCGGGTATTTCGTCGCCATAGCTCGAGGATCCAGGAGTCCATGGGCGATGTCTCACGAATTGCCGAAGAAGCGTTACAAAGTCACCGCATAGTTAAAATTTTTAACCGCCAGAACTACGAAAGTGATCGTTTTGATGTTGCCAACGAGCAAAACCGGCGTCTCCACATGCGGCTATTTGCGAGCAAGGCGGGTGGCGATGCCGCCACGGCGATGGTTGCAGCATTCGCAATGGCAGGTGTTATATTCTTTATTAAATCGGATGTTTCCCAATCGATAATTTCTGGTGAAGATTTCGTCGGGTTTATTACGGCGATGGGCATGTTAATGCGCCCGGTGCAGTCATTGACTAATGTTAACGTCGCCTTGCAAAGAGGGATTGCCGCAGCTACCAGTGTGTTTTCCGTGCTGGATGAGGACAATGAAACCGATGAAGGTAGCTATCGAGTTGACCGGGTAGCAGGCAAAGTAGAATTCCGGGATGTCAGTTTTACCTACGCCTCCGACAAGGGTACCGTGCTGCGGGATCTGAATCTCGTTGTGCCGGCAGGCCAGATGCTGGCAATCGTAGGGCGATCAGGAAGCGGAAAATCTACCCTGGCTAATCTGTTGCCACGGTTCTACAACATTCAGTCCGGAGTGATTTCAGTTGATGGTGTACCTGTTGCGGATTACGCACTGGATAGCCTGCGCGAACAGATTAGCCTGGTGAGCCAGGAGGTAGTGCTGTTCGACGATACAATAGCCAATAACATTGCTTACGGTGCCCGTGACGAAGCCACGCCGCAGGCCATCGAGGCGGCAGCCCGGGCGGCCCATGTTGACGAATTTACCACCCAGCTTCCCGATGGGCTGGAGACACGTGTTGGTGACAGGGGTGTGCTGCTTTCCGGGGGGCAGCGTCAACGCATTGCCATCGCACGGGCGTTGCTGAAAGACGCACCTATCCTGATTCTGGATGAGGCAACCTCAGCGCTGGATACGGAGTCTGAAAAACATATTCAGCAGGCCCTGGTTGGACTGATGGCGGGGCGCACGACATTGGTTATCGCGCATCGCCTGTCCACGATTGAGAATGCCGATCAGATTATCGTCATGGCTTCAGGCAGGATCGTAGAAAGCGGGACCCACGACGAGTTGATGAAACACCAGGGACACTACGCAAAATTGCGCCAACTGCAGTTCAAAGATGAACCTGAGTAGAAGGGTAGAGGAGTTGTGGTACGGCAGCTCGCCAGTCTCATTATTGCTGCTGCCTTTTTCCTGGCTATATGCGGCAGTTACCAGCCTGCGCCGCGGCGCTTTTTCAGCAGGTCTCTTTTCCAGTACCCGGGTGCCGGTTCCCGTCATTGTGATCGGCAATATTACCGCAGGTGGAACGGGCAAAACGCCCATAGTTGATTGGCTGGTGCGGCACCTTGAGCAGTCCGGCTATCGGCCGGGTGTCATCAGCCGGGGATACGGCGGGGTTCGCCAGATGAATCCGCTCATGGTGACCGCAGATAGCGATCCGGCAAAGGCAGGTGATGAACCGGTCATGCTTGCCCGGCGGGGGGCAACCCTGTGCGTCTGTATTGATCGGGTGAAGGCGGCCTTGCATCTGGTCGAGTCCGGTGTCGATGTATTGATCTCTGATGACGGTTTGCAACACTACAGGCTGGCGAGAGACCTTGAGATTGTCGTGATTGATGGACAGCGAGGCTTCGGCAACGGGCGCCTGCTGCCGGCAGGTCCTTTGCGTGAGCCGCTCAGTCGTCTGGATAAAGCGGATCTGTTGCTGGCCAATGGTGGTGAGACAGGCCGGTTCCCGTACCGGTTTGACCTGACCGCTGGTGATGCGGTCAGCCTGAATGGGAACACACGTAAACCGTTGACGGAATTTTCCAATACCAGCGTCTGGGCCGTCGCAGGTATCGGCAATCCGGAACGTTTTATCAATATGCTCGTCGATCTGGACATCGATGCACAGCAGGTCACTGTTCCTGATCACGGCAGTGTATCGTTGCAGTCACTGCGGGATCGGCAGCCCTTGCCGGTGCTGATGACAGAGAAAGATGCGGTAAAATACGGGGATGATCCGTGCAATGATGTCTGGTACGTTCCAGTTGAAGTAGAGATGGCGGAAAGTGCAGCAGGACGTCTGGAGCAACTTGTAAAAACTGTTACACGTCCTTCTCAGGAGAGATTGTGAATTGACTGCTGATCTGACATTCCGGGTGGTGATTCCCTCCAGATACGACTCCACCCGGCTACCGGGTAAAGCACTTGCCGATCTGGTGGGCAAGCCACTGGTACAACACGTCTATGAACGAGCCTGTGAAAGTTCCGCCAGTGAAGTTGTGATCGCGACGGATGATGAGCGTATTGCTATTGCGTGTCACGCATTTGGTGCCGATGTGGCGATGACCCGCGCAGACCATGCAGCAGGTACAGACCGCGTGGCGGAAGTTGCACAGCAAAGAGGGTGGGGCGATGAAGATATTGTCGTCAATGTGCAGGGGGATGTTCCGTTGTTGCCGGGAACGAGTATTGATCAGGTAGCGGATCTGCTGGCGAGTAACCCGGACGCGGGTCTTGGAACACTGTGCATAAAAATCGCCAGGCAGGCGGACTACGATAACCCCAATGTCGTCAAGCTGGTCTTCGATCAGGCCGGTAGAGCGCTGTATTTCAGCCGCGCGGCAATTCCAGCAATGCAGCATCCCGGAGAGGCGAGCCGGCAGTATCCTGAAGCCTGGAGGCATGTTGGCTTGTACGCTTATCGTGTCAAAACACTCAGGCAGTTGACGGCTGCACAACCTTGTTTGCTTGAGCAGGCCGAAAAGCTGGAGCAGCTAAGAGCTTTATGGCTGGGCATAGAGATTCGGGTTGCCGAGGCCCGGGAACCTCATGGCCCGGATGTCGACACCCCGGAAGATCTTGACGCAGTCATCCTGATACTGCAAGACTGACCAAACGCATCAACAAAATTAAGGTATAAGATCCGGGTCGGGGGATTTTAACTTTTTTGTCGAAAATCTTTACAACCATGAATGTAAAAGTGCATCTAATATATTGTTATTATTGGTATTTATTAATATTTTCTGATTGGTCTAATTAGCCAAATTGCTGCATAATGTCAGTCGTCAAAAATAACAATCAGCATATCCGCTTTGGATGGGGGAGTGACAATAATGTTCAAGTTCAGCAGAGCAAGCCTGTACGTTGCAATAGTGGCGTTAAGTCCGGTTGCAGCAACGGCAGTACCGGTATTATACGATGGCCTGACCTTCCAGACCTCTGATCAAAGCATTTGGGATAGCGGTGACGCATTCATCCTGAACAGAACCGAATTTATCGGTGCACAGTGGTCGGGTTTAAGCACCAGCCTTGATCTTATGGTTGGCAATTCGCGTACCCGTGTGCCGGGAACCGGGGGCACTATTCCTAATCCCGCATATGCGCTCTGGATTCTGTGTGGTGGTTCCATTAATCCACTGTGCGGGGGAGCGCCATCAACAACGATTTCGAATCCGATCCCTGCAGCGTATGCAGATACCCGTTTTGGTGCTGACGTAACAGGCACCAGCAATGGTAAAATCGGTTTCAACTTTGGCCTGAGCATCGACAGTGGCTCGGTTAATGCAACGGTTACCTACGATACGGAGCTGACCGCTCCGGATAACTCGACAGCTGACCCTTTCGAGTTTGTCAGCCTGAATCCAAATAGCACTCTGGCGGGTGTGAATACGCTGGCCACCAATTTTTCTGAACTGTCAGCCTATGCTGAAGCAGTCATGCAGTTGTCAGGCGATATTACAGCCACAGGCTGTCCGGTCATTGGTGTTTGTTATACGGGCAGCACCAATTACAACCTGGATTTTACTCCGGAAATCATTTCCTTCAACCAGGATGGCCAAGGTGGTGTTGAGCTTCTGGATGGCTTGTTCCAGCCCTCTGACTTCGGTGTGGATCCGTTGCTGGATGGCTTTCCGATGACTTTTGATATTGCGGGGCTGGCTGAAATTACTCTCAATCTGCCGCAGCCTGATACCTTCGGCGGTCTGGATGCTGCGACCCAGACGCTCAAGTCTACCGGGCAGGATGATCTGCTCGACCTGATTCTTGATCTGGACAATATTGTTGCTACCGCAGCCGGTGTCCCCGGCCTTTTTGGGAGCAGTTTCGATATTCCGGTGCTTGGATCTGTTGGCTTTGACATCATTAATGTCGCTATGGGACCAACGATTGATTTGCAGCAAAACTTTGAACTTGATCCGACTCTTTGGGTGGATCTTGTTTTTTCCAAGCCTGTCGATGTAATTGGCCTGGGCATGGTGACCTCATTGAGTTCTGCCTGGGACAATTTGCCCGATATGGCATTTGGATCTGGGGAAACCTGGGTAACTCCCGAGTTCTACCTGAGCTCATTCCTCAATAATGAAACTTTGCTCGATTTTGACCTGGCGTTCATGATTGATCTCTTGCAGATATATTATGATTTCGGCCTGTTGGGTTCCGAGACTTTTGGTATCGGTAATGTGCTTGATGAAGCAATTGATCTGTTCACAAGCCCCGCGTTCTATACCAATCGGTTTGAGCTTGAAGGATTTAACCGGATCGCAGCAGATGCATTCATGGTCAGGTTACCTGAGCCGGGTACGTTGTTTCTTTTCGGTCTTGGCCTGATCGGTATTGGTGTTGCTGCCCGGCGGAAAGCTGTGTAGCGAGACGCATGACTTGAAAACTCAAGCGGTGTGCCGCCTTTGTCAGGCGCACCGCTTTTTTTTGCTGCTCGAACCGGCACTTTGTGCGATTATCCCTTGTTCTGATGAATAGACGTTTCATTGGTGGAGTGAACCTATGAGATTCAAGTGGTTTAGTGCCCTGATCCTGACAATCCTTTCCGGTAACGTTCTTGGAGCGGATACAGACGGCAACTTTGCGATGAAAGGTGCCGGCCTTCTGACCTGTGAAATTTTTGTGGAAGCCCGCGAAGCCAGATCAGAAACCTACTACATGATTGGCGGGTGGCTGGATGGTTACATCACGGCGCTGAACCAGTATGCCGAGAGTACCTATGACATTACAAGCTTTGAGTCGACAGAACTGATTGTCAATGTGATGCAGAATCACTGCAAGTCGAACCCCGATGATCGGTTATTCACAGTGATCAATTCGATCATGGTCAAGCTCACCGATGACCGGCTCCAGAATCGTTCACGAAAAATCGCCGTGAATGTCGGGGAGTATGAAACACTTCTTTATCAGGAAACTCTCTATCGCATCCAGAGCGAGTTAAAGCGATTGGGCTATATGACCGGTGAGTTCGATAGTGAGTTCAGCAGCAACACCGAGGCTGCATTACGGTCTTTCCAAAGGTCAATCAAGCTCGAAGCGACCGGGTTTCCAGATCAGACGACGTTATGGAGACTGCTTCGCAAGGAATCCTAGCAACACCGCAGGGAAGAGTAATGTCAAAACCGATATCCGTTCTGTTCGTATGCATGGGCAATATATGCAGGTCCCCGATGGCCGAGGGCGTGTTGCGGAAATTCGCAGCGGAAAAGAGCAAAGAGCTTTCTCTGACTATCGAATCGGCCGGTACCCATCGTTACCACGTCGGATCACCGCCGGATGAGCGTGCTCAATCAGCGGCACTGCAGCGGGGTGTCAATATCTCGAATCTGCGCGGTCGGTTGGTTATTAGCGAAGACATGGAGCGATTCGATTATATCCTGGCGATGGATGAAGATAACCTCGAGATTCTGCTTGAAATGGCAGGTAATCAATATGCAGAAAAGCTGAGTTTGTTTCTCGACTACGCGCCCGGACGCTCAGGCCAAAACGTGCCCGATCCCTACTATGGGGGGCCGGGTGGATTTGAACGGGTTCTGGATCTGGTAGAAGAGGCTGCCGCCGGGTTTCTGGCGGAGCTGGAATAAGCAGGTATTACCAGTCCAGTCGGAGCGTGCGAGCGACATGGTCGTTCAGTGGTCCGGGAATACCCAGTTCATCTGATAGCCTGCGCCAACCCGAGAATGCCTCAACAGTCTGTGCAATGATTTGCTTTTCCCGACCGCGCGGGAGGCCGGCGTATGACGCCAGATGTTTCAGGTCCTCGAGCACAAAATTTGTGGTTTTGCCGTTGATACTGAGCTGGTGGCAGCGGGTGAAATCACTGCCTTCGGCGTGGCACAGATCGTAAGCAGGCGCCAGATCCCAGCCACCCTGCCGATCCATGATGAAAGAGATATTCTTGACATGGTCATCCTGGTTGCAGCCGACCAGGTTGAATATCGTGCGCCGAAACTGTTCTTCCATGGCAGAACGTGGCATCTCGAGCTGTTTCATCGTCATGAATACCTGTTCATAGGAGTAATAACCGCTCTCCCAGTAGTCAAAATGTGCGATCGCAGCGAGCGTTTGCACAAATCGCTTTTTTCCGCCGGGCTCCCGGTCGAACCGCCGTGTCATGAAGTGATTGCGTCCATTTTCAGAAAACAGCTTGCTTTCCATCATGGTGATACCGCACGCTTTGGCCATCAGGTAGTAACTGTATTCAAGCAAGCCGTAACCTATGGGATCGGCGATGCCCCAATCGCCACTAAACTCGACCCCGTCAAATTTGATCAACCAGTGTTCAAATCCGGCAGGGAGTTCCAGTTGCCCTGATCGTACTTGCCGGGTGTCAGGATTGAATGCCACGATCGCCTTGGCGCGCGCGCCACCCGCCGACGTCCCAACGCTCAATATGTCGAGGAGAGCCTGTCCTCCGGTGTCTTCAGTCAGCCTGGTGTCAATCGCCTTTTTGCTGGCGAATGCCATCGACGCTAATGCAACAAGTTGCTGAATCTCCAGCGGCTTGTCTTTGGTGGCGACATTGCCGGTCGCCGGTTCATATTCCAGCGCGCCCATCCCCCGGATGCCGGTGTAACACAGCCGGTCCACAGCATTGAACTCGTCTGCCTTGCGCCCTGTCTGGGCCAGCCAGACGTCGATGAGGCGATTACCGTATTTATCCGGCAGACTGTCTGATAACAGCCCCGGTAGCCCATGAAAGCTGCGCGGGTGCAGATCGGTAAACTGGTAGATGTGATGAGATATTACCGGCATTTTGAGTGGTGCGAGCTCGATGCCCAGATTGACAAAGTCCGGGTCGTATTCGAATCGGGCGTGGCGCTCCTGGTCAGTTATCGAGACATAACCAATGGTGGTACCCCAGAGGCGGACCGTCGCTGTGGTCACGAAGATTCGTCTCCCCAAAGGATACCGGGTGCTGCCGGTTTATGCCGGCGCCGGCGTTTATTTGCCGCCAGGGCAGTGGCTCTTGGCGAATCAAAGTTCTCCGGTAAAAGATTGTCTATGGAGAGCGTCATATCCATGGCCTTGAGAAGTTTGAGCCAGGATTCCAGCTGACTGTCCTGGCCGCCCTCTATTCGTCTTAATGTCGCGACACCGATACCTGCTTCTGTGGCCAGCTGTTGTTGGGTGTAGCCCTTTTGTTTGCGAACCCGGCTCAGACGTCTGCCGAGTTCGGAGAGGATTTCATTATCAGGTGTCAAGTAATCTATTTTCATAAGATCATTTATGATAGAAAAAGCATTGATATGCTAAAAAACTATCATATTAGATCTATAAAAGGAAGGGTATGGTGTTGTACAACTGGACAAATAGCAGCGGCTATACCAAAACTTTGTACAAATAAGTGATATGTTTCAGCCTGAATCAGCTAAAATATATCATAAATGATATCAATCGTGACTGATCGATTGTCACGCCACGGGTGATGGGCTTGGAGGGGGACCCGTTCGGTCAGTAGTCTCGCCGTCCTGGTCCACGGCTTGCCGGGCTGGAACTGCTTGAAGAAGACCATACAGTTGCTTTTTTGTCAGCTGTGTTTGGTGCTGTTGTTTCCCATGGCAACAGCCGATCACCATCCTTATTGGCACCACTAGCGGGGTTTTTTTCTGGTGTCACTGGTTTGGTTGTCTGCTGATCCTGAATTACCTTGGCAGTGACAGTTTTCTCCGGTGCAGGGGGACTCTTATTGCTTCCTTCCGATGAGGGTATTGTGGGAGAAGCAGGACTAAAGGTGGCACTCGCCGGTGTTGGAGGTTCCCGCGGCGATTCGGGGGCAGTCCGGGCAGCAGGCTGCTCAGGTTTTACAGCAGTCGGCCGAGCCTCCGGCAAGACCCTCTCTTTGACCGTATCACCCGCGGATGATGGTGGTTGTTTGGTCTCGGCCTGTTTGCCCGAAGATGACTGTTGCTTGCTGTCTTGAGGTTTCGAATCTAAAGATTCCCTGGCAGCAGCTCCAGATGCCTGTTTAGCTGCGCCGGATTGTTGTTGCCCGTCACGCTGTTCGTTATCAGATGGCCGTCTTCTTCGCCGCCCACGTCTTGATCTCTGTCCCTGCCCGGGTTTCTTGCTTGATGAGCTGCCATCATCCCGGGATGCCTGCTGCTGGTGTTCACCGCTTGCAGATGCGCTGGACTCATCCTTGTTTTCAGTGGACCTGGATTGCTGCCGATTGTCGCGTGGTTTCCGGTCAGAGCCCTGTCCCCGTGATCGTCCCTTTCCCCGGCCTCGCTGCTGTGAACCACTACGGGGTTTTGATCGCTGTCCCTGATTCCGGCGTTGTCCGCCTGCCTCTGTTTTTTTCTTGTCTGCTTTCTTTTCCGGGCTGGAAGAGCCGAACAGCCATACCCACATGCGTGCGAATACCCCACGCTGATTTTCCTCGCCTGTTGGAGCTGCTTTTTGGCTGGTTGGCATTGGGGCAGGCATTGCCGGTGCAACTGTTGTGACAGCAGGTGCATCAGGTTTCGGCTGGCTGGTAGTCAGATCCAGTCCCATGTTCTCCAATCCTTCTTCCTGGGTTGCCAACGAGTAGCTCGTACCTGTATTTTCTGGCAGCACAGTCTGATCATCTCTGACGCGGCGGATGGAATAATGCGGTGTTTCCATAGCGGGGTTGGCAATCAGGATAGCGTCAATATTTTCACGTGCCTCAATCTGCTTGATGGCATCCCGTTTCTCATTCAACAGGTAGGTGGCTACATCAACAGGTAATTGCGCAACGACCTTTGCAGTACGATCCTTTCGTGCTTCCTCGCCGATCAGACGCAGTACTGCCAGCGATAGTGATTCCACACCCCGGATGTTGCCCATTCCGCTACAGCGCGGGCAAACCTGCTGGGTAGACTCACCCAGTGATGGTCTCAGGCGCTGTCGTGACATTTCCATCAGGCCAAATCGTGAGATCCGGCCGATTTGTACCCGGGCGCGGTCTGGTCGAACCGCATCACGCAGTCGGTCTTCCACCGCCCGTTGGTTTTTCTGTGGTCGCATGTCGATAAAATCAATAACCAGCAGGCCACCCAGATCACGAAGCCGGAACTGGCGTGCGATTTCGTCGGCAGCCTCAAGATTGGTTGCCAGCGCGGTCGCTTCGATATCACTGCCTTTGGTGGCCCGGGCAGAGTTAATATCAATGGATACCAGCGCCTCAGTGTGGTCAATGACGATGCTTCCGCCAGAGGGCAGGGTGACCGTGTGGGCAAAAGCTGATTCGATCTGGCTCTCGATCTGGTATCGCGTGAACAGTGGCACAGTATCAGTGTATTTATGCAGCTTTCGCAGGTTGTTGGGCATGGTCTGCTCCATGAACTGCCGGGCTTCCTCGTAGGTTTTTTCATCGTCGATCAGGATTTCGCCGATATCAGCAGACAGATGGTCGCGCAGAGCCCTGATCACCGTATTGCTTTCCTGGAAAATCAGGAAGGGCGAAGGCTTGCTCAGAACGACACTCATAATGGCGTCCCAAATACTCAACAGGTAG